>JAYSON010000247.1:0-7853 GCA_043722725.1 Chloracidobacterium sp. | reverse complement strand
ATTAATGTCAATATTATAATAAATTTGCGAAATTGGCAAGCTTTTAGCGTTTGTCAGTTAACTATAACAATATTTCCGTCCTGCAGCCTGAGCCGACTGGGCTCGATCTTGAGAACCATCTGGATCAGAACTCCGGCGAGTTGGCGGTACGTTTTCAAGGATTCGGGGCTATTGTTCTGCTTTGCGTCAATATAACCCGCTAGCAGGATGCCGCTAAAAGCGATAAACACGTTATTAAGGCCTTGTTTATCCTTGTTCGCAGCGGTGCCGAATTCGGGTATTTCATCCAACGTTTGATTCAATACGGAATAAAAGGTTTTAACCGCTTCATCGCTTGGCTCTTCCACGTCATGATATACGGTCATAGCGGTCACCGCAAAAAACGTCAAGCCGCCGGCCAGGTTGTTTTTCCAGCCTTTTGCCGCAGATTGCTTCTCGTAGGCCGCTTTCGTTCCTTCGTAAATCTTCTTTATCAACTCCTTTTCTCCGGCGGTTTCGGCTAGTGCATCGCCGAGCAGTTTTGCCGTATTGTCGGCCGCCAAGGGGCGGAAAACACCGAAATTGCGGGCAACCGGTTTTGGCGGCATTACCGGCCCTGTCGATGTGTTCGACGAGCGGCTTGAACTTCGCCCGGATGACGAACCCGCTTCGCGTTCTGCTTTTTCTACCGCGGCAAGCCCCCATTTTTTGATCATGGCGTTTCGCATCATCGTTTTTTGCATCTGCATCTGCATCGTGTTGTAGATGTTCTGCGTCGCCATGGCTACACCAAAGGACCCGTAAACCGTTCCGTAGCCGGTTGTGTAGCCGCCGGAATTTGAATTATACGTTTGAGCATTAGCGGCCGAAGCGGCAAAAACGCAAACGGTAATTAGCAATACACGGTTGATATTTTTCATAATATTTACCTGCGTTGAGAAAATGAACGTAAACTGTTGCCTCGACATTTACGCATTTCGTGTCGATACCTTCCTCAGTTAAGCTCGCGACATTATCACAAGCTCAGGCTTCATCGCTTCGATCGATATCTGCCGGGCCACTTCCTCTGCGACTCTATGAAAAGCAATTGATTGCAGCGATTCAGGAGCCGAAATGACGACGGGAATGCCTTTGTCGCCACCTTCGCGGACTTCCATTCCGAGCGGCACCTCCCCGAGGAAATTAAGATCGTATTCGTCAGCCAGCCTTTGTCCCCCGCCTTTTCCAAAGATGTCGTAGCGATTGCCCGTGTCGGGAGCAATAAAATAAGACATGTTTTCGATCACGCCGAGCACCGGAATAGCGACCTGTTCGAACATTTTAACCGCACGCCGGACGTCTGACAGCGACACTTCCTGCGGAGTTGTGACAAGTACGGCACCTTGAACCGGAACCAACTGCGCCAGCGAGAGCTGGACATCACCGGTTCCCGGCGGCATATCGACTATCAGATAATCAAGATCGCCCCAATCCACATCCGACAGGAACTGCCGCACAACGCCATGAAGCATTGGGCCACGAAGAATCATCGGTTTATCGGGCGGCACGAGCACGGCCATCGAGATCATACATATGCCGTGAGCCCTAATTGGTACGAGCTTGCCGTTTCTGACTTCCGGCTGATCGTATCCGGTTCCGAGCATAATCGGGATATTCGGCCCGTAAACGTCTGCGTCCATGATCCCGACTTTAGCGCCGTCTTTTGCCAGCGAAACCGCGAGATTGACCGCGACCGTCGATTTACCCACGCCGCCTTTGCCACTGGAAACCGCTATGATGTTTTTAACACCCGGAATAGCAATATTGTTAGCAATGCCGCGGCCTTGAGGAACTTCCGCATCCATTGTTACCTTTACGTTTGACACGCCTTCCAGCCCGCCCACGATCTCATTTGCCTGGGCTTCCATCTGCTCTTTTACAGGGCAGGCCGGCGTAGTCAGAACTATGCGAAACGAGACATTGCTTTCGTTATCAATTATCAGGTCGCGAATGAATCCTAATGTGACGATGTCTTTTCGCAAATCGGGATCGATAATTTGCTTAAGAGATTCTAATACCGTTTGTTCTGACAATTGACTCATTATGTGATTGCGATTTGGCGTTATAAAGTAAAAGGGTATTGTAGCAAAAACAAAGCAAGGCCGCTTATTCTCAGTTTTGGAATGAAACGTGGTTGATGACCGCAAACGATTTTTTATTAAATGAAGGATGTAATATTTTATTGGATGCCGGAATGTTCAACCTGCCAAAAGGCGAAAGGCTGGCTTGAACGCCGTGGTGTTGAACTCGCGGCTATGCGCGATATAAAGGAAAATCCGCTATCGCGAAAAGAGATTGAAGATTTGGCGAAGATGCTCGGTGGGCCGGCGGAATTGTTTTCAAAAAGAGCGGTCAAATATCGGGAGATGCAGTTGGGCGAGAGGGAAGTGCCGCCCGCGGAAATGCTCGACCTGATGACGGGCGAGTACACATTTCTCAAACGGCCGATGATGGTCATCGGCAAACACGCGACTGCGGGTTTTTTTGAGAGGTCGTTCGAGAGCTTTTTGAACGAACATTATTACGAACCAAGTCAGGGTCGGGTTTTAGTTTGATTTCTTTTGTGTATTTCGTGGATAAATTCTTAAGAAGCTTATCCACGAAATACACGCAAGAATAAAAAAGAGAAAAGTCCTAAAAGAAATGGATATCGATTTCGAAAAAGATTATAGCCATATCCGCTCCGGCGGCGTGGGTTTTTACGAACAAAAACGCGGCCTGATCGCCGTTTGGGGAAAGGAAGCCGTGCAGTTTCTTGACGGCCTGATTTCCAACGACATGAAGACACTCGAAGACGGAGCGCAAATGCTCGCCGCCTTCCCGAACCCACAAGGCCGCCTCTTAGCCGTCGTTCGTGTACTTCGGCAAGGTGATCGCTTTCTTTTTGAAACTGAAGATGCCACGCGGGAAAAGGTTTTTCAGAACCTGTTCCGATTTACTTACGCCGGAGATTTTTTTGTAGAAGACATTTCTCCGTCGTATCGCTTCTCCGAAGTTTCTAATTTTGAGAGCGCTGCGCCGAAATCTGTATTAAAGTTCCCAGGGTCGGGGAGTGTTACCTGGGCAATTCCGGAAGAAGAAAAAGTTAGTTTCTCTAGGACTATCACAGATCGGGCGTTCGTAGAGATCTCCGACAAACTTTACGAAGTCCTCCGCATCGAGAACGGCACCCCGAAATACGGCGTCGATATGGATGAAACGACCATCGTCCCCGAACTCGGCATCGACGGCCTGATATCATACAAAAAAGGCTGCTACATTGGCCAAGAAATCATCGCCCGCATCCACTTTCGCGGCCACGTCGCCAAGCAATTGACGGGGTTAACATTTAGCTCCCCTCCTGCCGGAGGAGGGGTGGCGGCCGCTTCGGCTGACGGGGTGGTGGGAGCAGCGATCGGCCTCTTGCCCGGCACAGAGCTAAAAACACTAGACGGCAAAAATGCCGGCCGAATAACGTCGGCGACGTTTTCGCCTGAGCTAGACAAATCGATTGCCCTGGCATTTGTCAGATACGACTATCTCGCCGCCGGTACCGAGCTTGCAGTTGGCGATACGAAAGTTGTCGTCGACAATCTTCCATTCTTCTGAGTTGTTTTCTTATTTCGAGTATTTCGTAGATAATTCTCTTACACGAATGGACCATCGCCGAGACCCGAACAATCCATCCGAGATGATTCTCGCCGAAGAAACGTACGCCTTGGTTGGGGGCAGCGATGGAAGTCTATTATAAGCTCGGCACAGGTTTCCTTGAGCCTGTTTACCAACACGCGCTAGCCATTGAACTCGAGCTTCGGAACATTCCGTTCGAGGCTCAACGCAGGTTCAGAATCGAATATTAGGGGCATATACTCGATAAAGAATATATTGCGGATTTTGTCTGCTTTGATCAGATTATTGTCGAGATCAAGGCGCTGAATCAACTTTCGCCGGTCGATTGGTCACAGGTATTGAATTATTTAAAGGTGAGCAAGATGCGTGTCGGCTTGCTATTCAATTTTGGCAGCGCCGGACGATTGGAATGGAAGAAATTAGTTGTTTGATCCGTTTCGCGTATTTCGTGGATAAATTCGCCCTGTTCGTTTGAACAAGAAGATTTGTTCACGAAATACACGAAAGAAGAAAAACAAAGGAAAGAAAGCCGAAAGTAAGTAAGACCTGGTAAGTCTTGATTAACCTGGCCCAGATCAATATGGAAGACCTAGACATCGATCTGCCAAACGCAAAATTGGCGTATACGATCATCCAGTCGCTACTTCAAGCCAACGAATCGCTTAGCGACTTGCTGGTTGTGATGGCCCACGCGCTTGATGAGGATGTGACCAAGGCCCTGACGGCGACCAACGAATGGCAGGGATACCTTGAATCTAAGCGGAATCTTGAAAACACGAAATTGCAGATCGGAAAATTTACAGAAGAATTAAAGAAACTAGAAAATGTTTGATCTGATTATAATCGGTGCCGGACCGGCGGGAATTTCGGCGGCTTATGAAGCCAAAAAGCACGGCCTCGATTATCTCGTCATCGAAAAAGGCCTGATCGGGAACACTGTTTACAATTACCCGGTTGGGCTGACGGTTTTTTCTACAACGAACGAGATCGAATTTAACCCCGGCGATCTCAAACCGGCCCGCGAAAAGCCGACTCGGGAGGAACTGCTTTCTTATTATGTTCGTTTTGTGCTGGACAACGAGCTGAATGTACAGACCGAGGAAACTGTCACAAGTGTTGAGAAATTTGCCGAGGGTGATGCGGAAGATTTTCCCGCAAAGGCGCAAAGCCGCGAAGAAAAATTTGCGGAAGCCGGCGCGTTAGTAAGGGCGAAGTCACGCAGCGAGGATCAACTCCTTCATATAACTACGGACAAAGGGGAGTACGAAACAAAAAATGTCCTGTTCGCGATCGGTGCGATGGACTACCCGCGAAAGTTAAACGTCCCGGGCGAAAATCTGTCGAAGGTACATGACCTTTTTCGCGAAACTTATCCGTGGGTGAAGAAGCGTGCGTTGATCGTCGGCGGCGGGAATTCGGCGGGAGAGGCGGCTTTGTTTCTTGCGGAAGAAGGTGCGGACACGACGCTGGCGATATTCAGGTCAGATTGGGAGAACGACGATCCGAAGCAGGGATGTATTAAATATTGGGTGAAGCAGCCACTCGAAAATGAATTGAAGAACCACTGTCTAAAGCTATTTTTTCTTGGAAAAGTGGTAGAAATCACCGAAAAGACGATTGTGATGGAAGACGAGAATGGCGAGATCGACGTGCTTGAAAACGATGTTGTTTTCGTATTGATCGGCTCGGACGCCGATCTGACGATACTTAAAAATCTTGGCGTCAAAATGGATAAAGGGAAGTACGGCGAGGTTCCGGTTTACGACTCTGAAACGTTCGAGACCGGCGTACCGGGCATTTACGTTGCCGGTCATTTTACTAACGAGCGGCATATCAAAGGAGCGATTGAAATTCCGAGGAAGATCATCCCGCACATCGCGGCGCGGCTTTCGCACGCAACAGGGGCAACACGAATTGCCACCACCCTTAGGGTGGAGGTTGATTAAACAAACGACGCGGGCTTTAGCCAAAGTGCAAACGGAATTCAATCATCCTTGTGCTTCAGTACAAATACGGCTAAAGCCATAAGGAATACTGGAATAGAAGTTCGGCTAAAGCCAGAAGACTTAAAATTGCTGACCTCCATCTAAAGGTGGAGGCAATTCATAAAATCAAAGATAAAGACGGAAAGACCTCGATGGACATAACGCGCGCTCGAGAAATACTCAAGCATCAATTCGGCTACGACGAATTTCGGATGCAGCAGCAGGCGGCGATTGAGTCTGTTTTACAGAAGAAAGATTGCGTCGTTCTTATGCCGACGGGCGGCGGCAAATCGCTGTGCTATCAAATACCGGCGTTGATGGCCGACGGGCTGACGCTTGTTGTTTCGCCGCTGATCGCGTTGATGAAGGACCAGGTCGATGCGTTGAGAAATAACGGGATTGAGGCGGCATTTTTAAATTCAACGCAGACCGCTGCGGAGCAAGTCGCGGTCTTCAGGGCCGTCCGAAGCGGGGAATTAAAACTTCTGTACGTCGCACCGGAAAGGCTATTCCAAAGCGGCGATCAGTTCCTCGATTTTCTGCGGTCGATAAACATCTCGCTTTTTGCTATCGACGAGGCGCACTGTATATCGAGCTGGGGACATGATTTCCGCCCGGAATACAGAAAGCTTGAGAAACTGAAGCGGGAATTTCCGGAAACTCCGCTGATCGCACTGACCGCGACCGCCGATAAACTCGTGCGAAACGATATCGTCGAGCGACTAGGAATCAAAAACGCCGAAGTTCTTGTCTCCAGTTTCAACCGCCCGAATATTTATTACTCGGTCGAACCTAAACGCCATTCTAATGAACGCCTTCTGCAATACCTTGAAAAGCGAAAAGACGAGAGCGGAATCATTTACTGCCTAAGCAGAAATTCCGTCACGAATCTCGCCGAAGATCTCCGCGACGCCGGGTTCAATGCGTTGCCGTATCACGCCGGGCTGGACAAGGACACACGCGAGCGGCATCAGACGCAATTTCTGAACGACGAGGCGAAGATCATTGTCGCGACGATTGCCTTCGGTATGGGCATCGACAAATCGAATGTCCGCTTTGTTGTCCACGTGGACCTACCAAAAAATATCGAAAGCTATTACCAGGAAACCGGCCGTGCCGGACGCGACGGCTTACAGAGCGATGCTCTGCTGTTCTTTAGCTGGGCGGATGTGATCAAACTGAAGGGTTTTGCCGAGGTTGAGGGAAATTCAGAACAGAGCGGGATAATGCTGAAAAAGCTCGACCAAATGGGTGGCTTCGGCGATCTGAAAACCTGCCGGCGAAAGTTTCTGCTGAACTACTTTTCCGAAGAATTGATCGACGATTGCGGCACTTGCGATAACTGCAACACCGAATTCGAGAAGATCGACGGCACGATAATCGCGCAAAAAGCCCTCAGTGCCGTCGCCCGCACGGGCCAGAGTTTCGGCCTCAATTATCTGATCGAATTCCTTCGCGGATCGAAATCGCAAAAGATTCGGCTTGAGCATCTAAATTTAAAGACCTACGGTGTCGGTGCCGACATTTCGAAGGACGATTGGTTTGCATATTTCAAAGACCTCATCGATCAGGGCTATCTACGCCAAACTACTGGCGAATATCCGACGCTGGCGTTGACCGAAAAAAGCGACGACGTGCTGAGAAGCGCAGCGAAGGTCGAGCTTTTCAAAATCAACGAACGCCGCGAAGCGAAAAAGTCTCTCGTTGCCGAAACGTCGCTGCCGTATTTCAAAGACCTATTCGACGAACTCCGCGAAAAGCGTCTCGTATTTTCCCGCAACGAAAACGTGCCGCCGTATGTTGTATTCTCCGACGCAACGCTGGTCGAGATGGCGACGTATCTGCCGCAAAATGCTGTCGAAATGCAGCAAATATCTGGTGTCGGCGATGTGAAGATGGACAAGTACGGCAGCGATTTTCTCACCGGTATTCGTGATTATTGTCAAAAAAATGGCCTCACTTCTCGGATCGATCAGAAAACCAGGATCCGCAAACCCAAGTCACGCGCCAAACGCGACTCGACGGGCCAGACAACATACATATCTTCGTTAGCTGCGTTCAGGGCCGGCATGTCGGTCGCCAAGATCGCCGAAACACGCGGGCTTGCCGTCAGCACGATCGAAACGCACCTTGCCCGGTTCATCCCAACCGGCGAGATAAAGCTTGAAGAACTCGTCGCCGATCACAAGATCGAACCGATCCGAAACGCGCTAATCGAGCTGAACACTGAAACGGCGATTG
>JAYSON010000246.1:0-4635 GCA_043722725.1 Chloracidobacterium sp. | reverse complement strand
GACCTGGTTTCGCACGAGGCAGCCCATTCGTGGTTTGGCAATCTTGTTACGTGCAAGAACTGGGCTGAATTATGGCTTAATGAGGGATTCGCGACATTTATGGAAGCGTCATATCGTGAAAAAATGTACGGCCGCGAAGCCTATATTCAAAAGATTGTCGCTGACGCCGAAATATTTCTTACCGACGACGCCGTAAATCCGAAACGCAACGGGCTGTTTAATCGAAATGCGGGCAATGTCAGTGCCCTTTTCGAACGCCCGGCGACAACCTATAACAAGGGTGGGGCCGTGCTTCACACGTTGCGCGAGCAGATCGGCGACCAGGCCTTCTGGAATGGGGTAAACGCTTATCTGAACAGCCACAAGTTTGCAAATGTCGAATCAACGGATCTGAGGGCGGCTATGGAAGCAGCGGCGAATACCAAGCTCGCTTGGTTTTTCGATCAATGGGTTTACGGGATAGGAAGTCCGAAACTTGATGTCAAACAGGCATACAATCCGCGATCAGAAACACTTACTCTGACGGTCACTCAGACGCAAAAAGCCGATAAGTTTACGCCGCCGGCGTATCGATTGCCGATGGACCTGGAGATATCGACGGAAAAAGGCACGAGGTCGGAGAAACTGGAAATCACGAAGCGGTCGGCGACCTTCAATTTTAAGACCGATGGCCCGCCATTGCGAATTAAATTCGATAAGAAAGAAAAGATCCCACTAAAGACAGTCAAAATCCAGGCGTTAACCGTAAAATAAGACAAAAAAAGTTCCGCGTGAGAAGCGCGGAACTTTTTCCCTTTGAGAAGACCGGATGTCTGCTTGAAATGTTGAGAAAGCAGAAGCGCGAAGCACACACAAAATCGCGACCGAATCACAAAATAGCAGTAACTTCTTTGCCACACCTACGAGGTTAGCTGACGGGCTAGGAACGAAAGATTATCCCTGCGATTACTCAAATTTACCGCTTCGCCCCTGCTTCACGAATTTACCCCCTCACTAACGTGAAGGCTTCTGCAAGTACGTGAAACGTTTGGTTCCCCCGCGCCATTCATAACGTCTGAACGGCTTCGGTGATCAACTTTTCAACATTTTTCAAGTTAGCACAGAAAATATTCCTTTTCAAGGAAAAAACGCGGTTTTTTCCTTATGCGGCAGGAAAAATTTGATAAAGCATCAGGTAAACGACAACGCCGGTGATCGAAACATAAAGCCATACCGGATAAACGAACCGAGCGAGACGTTTATGGGAATCGAATTTCCCTTTAAGTCCCCTCCACAGCGTGACCAAAACGAAAGGCGTAACAAGCGTAGCGAGTATAGTATGAGAGGTGAGAATTGTAAAATATATCGGCCGCACAAGCCCTTCACCGTTAAACTTTGTCGGGCCAAGACCGTACACCGAAGTACGAATTATGTGGTGCGTGATGTAGCAAACCAGGAAAAATGCCGAAATTGAGCTTGCGGCGAGCATACACGCCCGGTGTTTGTGAACCTGCTTTGTCAAAATAAAATAAAGGCCGAATAGCAAAAGAACGCCGCTTGTGGCGTTCAAGGTTGCGTTAAGGTGGGGAAATATGTGGAGCAGATCCATTATCGCCAAAAACCGAGCAAAACGAACAGAACGATCCAAAGAGTTCCCATAAAATGCCAGTACCAGCCGACGGCACGTGCGAGGTTTCGGCGTTTGAGCCTGTCAATTTCGCTTCCGACGCCATTCCACGAACTCAGCACGATCGAACCCAATGCGACGATGCCCCCGAGTACGTGGGCGAGATGCACCGCTGTTAAAATATAGAAAAATCCGGCATACGGATTGCCTTGCATATACAGGCCGCGTTTTGTCAGCACTAGCCACGCCAGGATCTGAGATGAAATGAACGCGGCACCGAGGACCGTCGTTACGAATAGCCATTTACGGCCCGTGTCGATAGCATCCGAGTCGATGGATCTTTTCGCAAAGTGATATGAGACGCTGCTGATAAGGATCAGAGTGGTGCTTATCCAAAGCTGGATAGGAAGATCGAATGGTCTCCATTCGGCCGCGTGGTTGGTGGAAACCATAACGTACGCACCGATCAGCCCGGCGAATGTCATTCCTACGGCAAGAAGCACAAACCAGGTGATAATCTTGGCTTTATCGGCGGCCGATTCGTCGGGCGAATCTAAATCATGACGTTCGAAGTTGCGGTCGTCGCCGTCATTTCCGTCGCCGCCATTGCCCCCGTTCGACGAGCCAAAACCGTCCGAGCCTGTAACTCTAGATCTGAGTTTGCGACGACCTTTTGCTTCAACAATAGGTTCCAGGGTTCCGATTTCCATAGCGTTAACGATGATCGACGACGAGCAATCCGAATATCAGCGGAAGATAAAGTACCGAAACCATCAATAGCCGCCGTGCACGCTCAACCGTTTTTGCACGTGCGGTTCGGACACTTTCCAACAAAAACCAAATGCCAAGGATCGTTGCCCCGGCCAGATAAATCAAACCGGCGAATCCGAGAAAAAACGGTGCCAGGCTGATCGGCACAAGCATTATTGTGAATAAAACGATCTGCCGGGCGGTGATTCGACCATCGGGTTCAACGACGGGCAGCATCTTTATCCCGGCTTTCGCATATTGTTCTTTGTACATCCAGGCGATGGCCAGAAAATGCGGGAACTGCCATAAAAACAGGAGCGCAAACAAAGCCACGGCTCCGATCGTTATCTCGTTCGCAGCGGCCGTCCAGCCCATCAAGGGCGGCATTGCTCCGGGAATGGCACCGATGGCGGTTGAGGCGGAAGTCCTGGTTTTCAAGGGCGTGTAAAGAAAAACGTAGCCGACTATTACGATTAATCCAAGAACGGCCGTTAGCGGATTGACCAGAAAGTACAGATAGATCTCGCTTACCGCGCATTGGAGAATGCCAAAAATAAGTGCTTCGTTGGCCGTGATACGCTGCGTCGGGATCGGGCGTTTGGCGGTGCGGTCCATCAAAGCGTCGGTGTCGCGTTCGATGTACTGATTCAGCGTCGCCACGCCGAAGGCCAGCAGGAGAATGCCGATCATCGAATTGACGAAAAGTGCCGCATCAAAACTGCCCTTCGTACCGATGTAGAATGCGGCTGCCGATGTGAGTACTAGCATGAATGCGATTCGCGGTTTTGTAAGTTCAATGAATGCTGCGATCCGCTCGCGCATTCCTGACACTTTTGATTCTTCAATTTCCGCAACAGTTACATTCATTTCGTTCGGTCACTAATGGACAAAATTTTAATAAGGATAGCGTTATTGATGCGGATTTACCAAACCGCCGGAATGGACGCGGACTTCTATTCGTATGAAGTTATTCTAATTTTTTGAAAGATGACAAAAAACCATTGCTAAGCTATCATTTTCAGTAGATTCTATTGACCTAAGGAAATCTTAGACGACAGTCTTGTTTCTTTAATTCCGCCTCTGTTAATCGGTTTTCGTCCCTGTTCTTCCGTCGTCGGTTTTAAATCTTTTGCCACGGAATAAAAGGAACAAGAACAGAACAAGAGGAAAAAAGCAAAGATCTCTTGGCCGGTTGGACGTTCTTCTTGAAGCCCATTTTACAACGTCAAGGGAACCTACTAAAAAATGTCTGCTGCAGAAGGGACAATCGAAGCTAAACAGGTATCGAAATCGACCGCTCCTCCATTTCTGGACCGGGTGATTGGTTTTCTTAGTTCCGTCAGATTTGGCGTGGCCCAACTCTGTACCCTGGTCGTTCTTTCGATGATCGGAATGCTCATTGTGCAGCAGAACGTTCAGGGCTTTGAGACATATTTTGCATCGCTCACGCCGGCGGAAAAGACCGTTTACGGATCGCTCGGCTTTTTCGATATCTACCGGAGCTGGTATTTCAATCTTCTTCTCCTTTCCCTATCACTAAATATTGTACTTGCGTCCATCGATCGCTTTCCCTCAGCCTGGAGCTACATAAAAGGCCCGAAGACCACGGCAACGCCGGAGTGGCTTTTGAGTCATAAAGACAACGCTGTCGTGACCGTTTCCGGCAATGATTCTAGCCGGATCGCTGATGAGGTGAAATCGATATTCAGGGCAAATGGTTTAAACGCACAAGTTTCCGAGAACGAAACGATCTCGTATGCGGTCGATGCCGACGGTATAAAGCTATTTAACGAGACGGTCAAATCAAAGAATTTGTATGTTTTTGGTGAAAGCGGCCGCATCAACCGGCTAGGAGCTTATATTGTTCACGTTTTCCTGCTTACATTGTTTTTGGGACATTTCGTTGCCCTGCAAACAGGTTTCGACGCCGATGTTAGAATGATTCCGGGCGATGGCACGGACAAGATACAGATGATCCAATTCGATTTGGACAAGAAGGAAAAGTTCGACGTGCAGCTTCCGTTTACGATGACATGCACGGACATACAGCAAAAGCTGATCGACCCGCGCGGTTCCATCGATGTCACTAATACGCTCGATTGGCGGACGCAGCTTAGAGTTGACGATCCGCAATACGGTTCAATGATTGCCGATATCAGTATGAACAAACCGTTCAGCTATCGCGGATATCGTTTTTTTCAGGCGCAGACGATTCCGGTCGGCAACGCCCGCAATGTAAAACTTGAGCTGACGCCGCAGGCGGGCGGCGCACCGGTTGT
>JAYSON010000245.1:0-5023 GCA_043722725.1 Chloracidobacterium sp. | reverse complement strand
AATGTTTCGACGATCTTTCATCTCGCTGGCAAGGTTTCTCGTGATAACGAAGACGCCGCGGCGATGAATAAGATCCACGTCGAAGGCACGCGTGTTCTTTGTGACGCAGCCAAAGAAGCGGGCGTTCAGACGATGATCCTTGCATCGTCGAGCGGAACGATAGCCGTCAGCGAGGACGAGCAGGTGTTTGACGAGACGTTTCCGCAGCCTTTCAATGTCATCTCGCGATGGGCGTATTATGCGTCAAAGTACTATCAGGAGAACACCGCTCTCGCGATTTTTGACGGCGATGGCCGGCGGCTGGTGATAATGAACCCGTCGCTGTTGCTTGGGCCGGATGATGAACGATTGAGTTCGACAAAGCCCGTGCTAGATTTCCTGGGTAAGAAAACACCGTACTCGCCAAGCGGCGGTTTGAATTTCGTTGACGTGCGCGATGCGGCAGCCGCATTTATCGCCGCTGTCGAGAAGGGAAGGCACCAGGAAAAATATCTGCTCGGTGCGGCGAATATGACGTTTCCCGAATTCTTCGGTCGGTTGGAAAGATTGTCGGGCGTTTCCGCTCCGATGCTGAAGGTTCCGAAAAAGCTTGCGATGGCGGGTTCGAGCATGATCAGCTCGATTTACAAAAATTGGGGCAAGGCTTCGCCGGTTGCACCGAAAGAGGTGGAACAGGCCGAATATTTTTGGTACTTCGATTCGTCAAAGGCCCAGGAGGAATTGGGATTCTCACCCCGCGATCCGCAGGAAACTTTGAACGCTACGATCAGTTATCTGCGTGAGAATTTTCTCGGTCAGGGCGTTTTCGGAAAAAGTTAACCGCGAAAAGGGGCAAGAAACGCAAAACAGGAATTTATGATGCTGGATCGCTTTCTTTATTGCTCAGGAATTTCGAAATAGCATATAGAAAAAGTCCTGCACCCGCTGCAATCAAGATGGCGAGGCCTTCTTTTGCAAAATCTACGTTGGTCAGTAGCCAAGCGATAAGCCCGAGCGATAGAATTGCGGCCAAAACACCAAGCGGTGCTGAAAACGGAGCTGCGGGAAGATCGTCGCGCCGCCGGAAAACCGGCAGAGCAAGGCACGTCGTTGCATAAACCAAGAGGCGGGTTATGGTGGCGATCGTCAATGCGGTAACGAACGATGACTGAATGGTGAGCACAAGTATCACGACCGCCGTGATCAAGATCGAAACGTACGGCGTCCTAAATCGCTCATGCGTTTTTGCAAGCACCGCCGGCAACTCTTTCTGCTCGGACATTCCAAACAAAAGCCGCGTCGCGCTCAGCACTCCGACGTTCAAATTTCCAAAGATCGAGATCAACGCCCCAATTGTTATAAACGCGGCGCCGAACGCTCCGAGAAATACCGTCGCGGCATCGGCAAGCGGGCGTTGAGATTGCGCGAGCCCCGGCAATGTACCGATGCTTACGATCTGGATCAGAATATAAAGAACCGCGACAATCCCGAGCGCCGTCAGGATCGCAAACGGCACATTTTTCTCCGGATCCTTAGTTTCACCGGCGGGAATGACGGCGGCTTCGAAGCCGACAAAGGCATAGATCAAAAGAAGCACCGCAC
The DNA here is from genome assembly GCA_043722725.1 of Chloracidobacterium sp. Taxonomy (GTDB): domain Bacteria; phylum Acidobacteriota; class Blastocatellia; order Pyrinomonadales; family Pyrinomonadaceae; genus OLB17. The sequence continues at coordinate 3,442 of JAYSON010000245.1, read as the reverse complement.
CTGAAAACGCCCCATATTCCGGCACGGCAGTAATGCTAAAATTTGTTGGCTGGACAAAAAACAATCCCACGGCGACAAATATCAAAAGCGGAACGATCTTGCCAACAGTGAAGATGTTCGTCATCACGGTCGACTCGCGAACACCGATGAAATTTACAATTGCAATAATTAGCACAACCAGCGTGATAAACGTTACCCGCAAAGCGCCTTCGTTTGCGGACGGGACGAAAAACCCCAGATAAGTAACGAAAAGATTGCAGTTTGCGGCAAACGTCGTAACGCGGACGATCCAATACAGCCAGCCGACCTCAAACCCGACGACAGAACCAAACGCTTCCTTTGAGTAGAGATACGGACCGCCCGTTGACGAAAAACGGCTCGAAACCTCTGCATAGCAAAGGACGATAAAGCCGATAATTACCGCACAAAGCACAAAGGCAACCAGGCTGTATGATCCGATAAGTGCCTGCACTTTTGCCGGAAGCCCGAAAATTCCCGCACCTATGATCGTGTTTATCGCTATCGCGGTAAGGTCCCACCGGCCGATGCCGCGTACCAGTTTTTCGTCTGTCATTTTTGAGCGTTCGGAGAGACTTTTTTTGATTCTGCTTTTCGTTTATACTCTGAAAACTACTTTCCGTAAAGATTTCCAGAGCTAATTAAATGAAAAACGTGTTGAGGACCATTTTTTGCGTTGTCATTCTTTGTCTTGCTTGTTCCAATGCACCTGCCCAAAAGGGAAGGTCGAAGCTGGAGATAACTGCACCAAAAAGCTATCAACCGCCGCCGCTAGCCGCCTCTGCCGAGCTTGAAGCGCTGCTGAAGGAAGCTGTCGGCGCCGTTCTTGATCCGTCGAATGAAAAGGGATTCAAGGCTGAGGAGATAGCTGCAACCCTTATCGATCTTCGCGACCCGCGAAATTTGAAATGGGCAAATGTGGCGGGCGAAAAACCAATCTATCCGGCCAGCGTAGTCAAAATGTTCTATATGGCGGCGCTCGAACGTCAGCTTGAGGATGGCAAGATTACGCTTACACCTGAGTTGACGCGCGGGTTGAAGGACATGATCGTCGATTCATCGAATGAGGCGACACAGTACATTCTCGACGTTCTTACCGATACTTCGAGCGGCAGTGAACTACCGGCGAAGGAATTCGACAAATGGCAATTTAAGCGGAACCGCGTCAACCGCTTTTTCGCATTGATGGGTTACACCAATATCAATGTCAATCAAAAGACGTTTTGCGAGGACGCCTACGGAATTGAGCAGCAATCCCGCAATTACAAGGGTAAGAACCGCAATATGCAGACAACGAACGCTACCGCGCGACTTTTGGCGGAGATCGTGTTGGGCCGAATGATTACACCGCAACGAACCGGAGCAATGATGGACCTGATGAAACGCGACCCGTTCGCGCCGTCGAACGATCGGGACGACCAATCGGTCGGGTTTACAGGCAAGGCGTTGATCGACGCGAAATTATCGGGCGCAAAGCTCTGGTCAAAAGCCGGTTGGACTAGTCAAACGAGGCACGACGCAGCATATATCGAAACGCCGGAGGGCTTGAAGTTCGTCCTCGTAATTTTCACCGAAAACCACGCAAACGACCGCGGAGCGATCCCGTCAATCGCGGGAAAAATATTGCAGCTAATGAAAGAGAAGAACAAATGAAAAGGTTTTTGCATTTATTGATCATGGCCCGCGTGCTTCGTTTCGGCTATTGACAATATTTCAGCACAGACAAAACAACGTGTCCGATTTGCGGCCGGAATATCGAGCGCGTCCGTAAAGGGAACTGTGGGCGGCTATGCCTACAAGGATTACCTTATAAAAGCCTCGGCAGGCCAAACCATTCACGTCGAACTCACGTCGTCGAAAACAGTCAGCGTCCTGACGATCTTCCTTTCGAATGGCGATAATCTTGAGGGTGCTGCGGAAATGAACGAATTTACTGGTGAATTGCCGACGGAAGGTAATTATGTCATTCGCGTCTTGATGATGCGCGGCGAAGCGCGGCGAAGCCCGCCGCCCCGGATCAATTTCGAATTACACTTTAAGAATTTCGATAAAGTAATAACTGAGGATATATGAAAAAACGAGTTTCTATTTTCTTGTTCAGTGTCTTTTGCGTCGCGGCGTTCAGCTTAATTGGATTCGGCCAAGGATCGTACAAGACACCGCCAAAAGAGATCATGGATGTCTTGAGTGCACCCGCGATCCCTGCTACGTCCCTATCGCCTACGCGCGACAAGATCGCATTGCTTGAGCCCTTGCGTTATCCGCCGATCTCGGAATTGGCCGAGCCGATGCTGCGCATCGCCGGACTTCGTATCAATCCGAACACGAACGGACAGCACCGACAGTTTTATTCCGTTAGCATCAAGCTGAAGAATATTTCCGACGGAAAGGAAACCGCGGTCAACCTTCCGTCCGGTGCACAGATCATTACCCCGCAATGGTCGCCGGACGGAAAATTTATCGCGGCGGGGAATATAACGCCAACGGGTACCGAGCTCTGGATAATCAACACCGCGACGGCAAAGGCAACCAAGGTAAAAAATGTTTTGGTGAATACTGCGTTTGGCGGGTTCAACTGGGAAGACGGGAAGACGATCTCGGCAACGCTTGTACCGTCAAGGCGCGGCGCGGCACCTGCCTTTCAAAACCTCACGCCGAGCGAGCCGAACATTCAGGAAACCGTCGGCCGCACCGGAGCCGTCCAGACGTTTCAAGACCTTCTCAAAAGTCCGAACGATGAACGATTATTTGAGTACTATTGCACATCTCAGCTTGCTTTGATCGATGTCAGCGGCAAGGTCCGTGAGATCGGCGGGCCGACGATCTACAACAATGCCGATTTTTCTCCGGACGGAAAATACATCCTTGCCGAGCGTATCGACCGGCCTTTTTCGTATCAATATCCATACTCACGTTTTCCAAGGAAAGTTGAGGTGTGGGATCTCAATGGAAAGGCCGTCGCAAATATCGCGACCATCCCGCTTCAGGACAATCTGCCGGTGCAGGGTGTTCCAGTCGGGCCGCGTAGTTACAGCTGGATACCGACCGAGCCGTCGACACTAATGTGGGCGGAGGCTCTTGACGGCGGCGATCCGCGTAAGAAGGTTGCACAGCGCGATCGACTGATGAAACTAAACGCCCCTTTCACGGGTACGGCGACTGAGCTTTTGAAGATTGAGAATCGCTTTCAAGGACGGCTTTTCGGCGAAAAGGAGGGGTTGATGTTGTATTTCGACTATAACCGGGATACTCAGCGTCGCCGCATTTTCATGACGGATTATCGAAATCCGGCTGGCAACATGCTGGTTTCCGACATTAATGTCAATGATCGGTACAACGACATCGGCAATCCGGTGACTAAAACTCTTCCGAACGGAGCCAACGTGATTCGGCAGAATGGCGATGAGATATTCCTGACGGGAAC
>JAYSON010000244.1:0-3634 GCA_043722725.1 Chloracidobacterium sp. | reverse complement strand
TTGAATGAAACTAAACAGCAAAGCAGCTAGATGGAATATTTCGATTTAACCGAAACGCTGATCTTTGAACAGAAAGCATCTAGGTTGATCGGAGACGATGAAATTGCCGAACTTCAGCTCTACTTATGCAAGTTTTACGAACGTGGACCGATAATCCCTAATTCGCGCGGTATCCGCAAGATGCGTTGGGAGATTTCAGGACGCGGCAAGCGCGGTGGTGCACGAGTTATCTAATATGCGGCAAGAAGTAAAGGACTAATACTGTTACTGGATATTTACGCAAAGAACGAGAAGGAAAATTTATCCGCAGTCGAATTGCGGAACTTGAGAAACATCTTAGAAGAATGGAAATGAGTGAATCTAAAGGCCCTATTTTTGGACGGGAACCACGCGTTAAAGTTCCAAAGTCGGAAAGTTCGGACAACAAAACGGTTTTTGCGGTATGCATCAAGACGGACGATGTGAAACTTTTGGTTCCGACCAAAATATACAAGATCCAGCTCGGCGGAAACCGGGCATGCGTTGTCGACGAAAAAGGCGAGGTCGCCGTATACCCGATGGATTTCTTTTTGGTTCTGTCGCTTTCGCCTTTGGCTGAAAGCACACTGGCGGGAGTATCGGGATAATCACGGCGAAACCAGGGCGGTAGATTGAGCATCTAACTTCGATATGGCAGATTTGGCGAAATACCAACAGCAGATAACTAAATTTAATTCGAGTTACGCAAAGGAAGCGGTAAAGGAACCCTTTAATTTCTGGGGTTTAGCCGGTTTCGCTGTTGCAGCTGCGTACACCGGAAGCGTTATTCCGCTTCTGATCGCGTTAATGTTCGAATTTGCGTATATGCTTGTATTGCCAAATTTGCCATGGTATCGCCAACTCGTCAATACCCGCGAGAGGGACCGGCTGCGAGCATTGAACAAATCGACGCGGGAAAAGCTGATCAAGTCCTTCACGCCACGCGAACGTGAAGCAGTCGAATATCTCCGATGGCTGAAAGAGAAGATTCAGGACAACTACAAGAAATTCACGGGAGCAGGTTCGCTGCCGAGCAATCTCGTCACGCTTGAACAGCGTTGGGAAGACTTTGTCGATCTGCTGGACGTTTATCGCCGCCGCAAATCGCATCTGAAATCCATAAATCGCCAGGCTGTACATAACCAACTGTCGCAGGCTTTTCGTGCTTCCGAAACCGCGGGCGATGAAAAAACGAGACGCATTCAGCAAACCAATGTCGAGATACTAAAACGCCGCGTTGCCTCATTCGATGAGATCGAGCGCAGCGTGAAGCTCGTCGAAGGCCAGCTCCAGTCAATCGAAAACTTTTTCAGCTATCTCAACGACGAGATCGTCACGATCTCCACGCCGGAGAAATTCTCGCTGCTCGATTTTGAACAGCTTTCCGATTCGATAGCCATGACCAAGCAGATGCTCGATGCAACCGCCGATTCGGTCGGTGCCCTCGATTCCTATAACCGCGAAATGGGCAATTACGAGCTTTTGCCGGAGGCTAACCGATAGCCAGCTGATAGTTCGCAGCCAATCCCGCTACCTTTCAAAACCTTCCATATCTACTTCCGCTTCCAATTCAGGAATCAGGTTCGATATTCGTTCTCCGTCAAGATCGCTGATCGAAAGCGCCAGGTTATTGGCGTTCGTTGAATACGCGAGACCGATCTCTTTGGTGACCGTCCCATTCCTGATCATCTTTTCGAGCTCGCCGTCAAAGGTCTGCATTCCTTCCATCTCACCGTCTTTCATTGCATCGACGATCGAGCGCCCGTCCTTTTCACCCTTCTCGATGTACTCACGTGTTCTGGAGTTCGATACAAGCACCTCGATTGCCGGAACACGTCCGCCGCCGATCTTGGGCATAAGACGCTGAGAGATAATTCGTCGGAACGATTGAGACAGACGTGTTCTGATCGCGGCCTCTTCGATCTTTGGAAAAACACCGATAATGCGGTCGATTGTCTTCGCGGCGTCGATCGTGTGCAGCGTGGAGAGCACAAGGTGACCAGTTTCCGCCGCTTCCATCGCTACCTCGATAGTTTCGCGGTCACGCATCTCGCCTACAAGAATGACTTTCGGAGCCTGCCGAAGTGCCGCTCGCAAAGCCAAAGCAAAATCCGGCGTATCCGAATGCAGCTCGCGCTGATGGATCGTACCAAGCTTATGATCGTGTATAAATTCGATCGGATCTTCGATTGTCACGACATGATAACGCTTCGTCGAATTGATCAGATCGATGACCGCGGCTAGGGTCGTCGATTTACCTGATCCAGTCGGTCCTGTGACAAGCACAAGCCCGTTTTTCAACTGCGCCGACGACATTACGCCTGGCGGCAGGTTCAATTCCTCCCAGTTCGGCGGCTTCGTCGGGATGACGCGCATTACAATGGCGTGCGTTCCCCGCTGCATGAAAATGTTCACACGAAACCGGCAAAGCCCCGACACGCTGTACGAAACATCGGTCGAGCCTCGCTTCTCCAACACTTCAAGTCCCTGCTCGTTGCCATGCAGCATGAGGTCGGCCATCGCCTTTATATTCGGCGCGGTCAGCCGCTCAAGCCCCGCAATGGGAACGCCTTTCAGATCGCCGGTGATCTCCACCTGCGGCGGCCTACCAGGTGAGAAAATCAAATCACTCACGTTATCGCCGGCGGCGAGCATTCGCGTCAGGACGTTGTGAAAAGATTGAATGTTCCTTGCAAAAGCCGAATTAGGATCGGTCGCGCCTGCGCTGGTCGCACCTTGCGGCGGAGCCGACACCTGTAAACGGTCTGGTGACAGTAATGTTTCGTTCATTTTATCTGGGTTATGTTAGGCCTTGGAGCGAAATGTAGAGTGGCCAGCGAGGATCTTTGCTGTGCCGCCGCCGAAGGGTAGCACTAACAGGATACTATCACAGGCTCCAAAATTGCAATAAATTCTATGTTCCGGCCGGTTTCTAATTTTCCTGCTCTTAATTTTTCTTCTTTCGTGCGATTCGTGGACAAATCTTTCTTTTCCTCTTTGCGAACTTTGCGTCAATCTCAGTGCTTTCCGCGTTGAGTAATAGTCGAGCAATATTCAACCCGGAGGACGCTGAGATATTCGCGGAGGGACAGAGAACTAGGTTTATTCTCAAACTGACCCACCACCATCATTTCAGCTACCTTGCTACCGAATCAGCAATCAATTAGAATCAATGATTTTAGATTTCTCGGTAAAAGCAATAGATATTAATTCTTAAAATTATTTAACAGGACAGCAGCAAATATATGAAAATAGTAGGAATTCTCGCGGGGCGTGAGGTAACTTTCCCCGAATCGATTATCAACAGTATTAACGAAAAAGGCAAGGGAAAAGTCGTCGCCGAGATGGTCACCTTCGGCGGTATCCGCCTGGACGAGCCGAAACGCTACGACGTCATTATCGACCGAATCTCGCACGAGGTGCCCTATTATCGGGCAACTCTCAAAAGAATGGCGCTTGAGGGAACTTATATTATCAACAACCCTTTCTGGTGGTCGGCCGACGACAAATTCTTCAATTTCGCACTAGCCGCGAAGCTTGGGGTGGCGATTCCGAAAACCGTTTTGCTTCCGCAAGAGCAATATATGCAAGGCATAACGACCGAAAGCCTTCGCAA
>JAYSON010000243.1:0-5122 GCA_043722725.1 Chloracidobacterium sp. | reverse complement strand
CCAGCTAATTTTCAAGATCCTCAAACGTGGTGAAAAACTCGACGCCGAGTTTGCAGCTTTGCAAAAGTTTGGGCGCGGAATGCCGCTCGCTGACCTAGCGTTGCGATACGACCTGACCGTTCCGCTGGCGCGTGTCGTCGCAAATAACAAAGGCAAACTCCCGAAATTCTTCAAACGCTATCAGATCCAACCCGTCTGGCGCGCTGACCGCCCGGCTCGCGGCCGTTTTCGCGAATTCTATCAGTGCGATGTCGATGCCATCGGCTCAAGCTCAATGGTTGTCGAAGCCGAGCTTATTTCGGCTGTCAGCGAGATACTGACGCGGCTTGGATTTACGGATTTCACGATTCGGCTCAATCATCGAAAAGTTTTGACCGATATTCTGGACACTGCCGGTGTTCCCGCCGAACGGCATTCGGACGCCCTTATCGCCATCGACAAATTCGACAAGATCGGGCACGAAGGTGTTGAAAAAGAACTCGCCGAGCGTGGCATTGCCGAAAATTCAACCGCGATGCTGATGGAGATCTTCGAAAAAACCCGGGAAATTCTCAATCAGGAACGCGATATTAACCGGACCATCGTCAGCAATCTCATCAACATCGTCAGCAACCAAACTCTAACCGAACTCGGTCAGATCCTGAAGTTTGCCGAACAATCACCGATATTGGTCGACCCGAGCCTCGCCCGCGGCCTTTCGTATTACACTGGTGCGATCATGGAGATAAACGTCCCCGACCTCGCCGGTTCACTCGGCGGCGGCGGGCGTTATGACGGCCTGATCGGCATGTTCGGCAAAGAGCAGATCCCGGCGTGCGGATTTTCGCTCGGTCTCGAACGCATTCTGTTCGTGATGGACGAACGCAACATGTTCCCCGCCGAAGTTGCGGCAACCTCAGCGGACGTAATGGTGACGATCTGGAATGAAGAAACCATCGCCGAATCGCTAAAACTCGCCAACGAATTACGCTTGCAAGGCCTCCGCGTCCTTGTCTACCCCGAGGCCGACAAGCTCGGCAAGCAGTTGAAATATGCATCGCAAATCAATGTTCCGTTTGCCTGCATCCTGGGCGAAAGCGAGATCGCCGAAAACAAAGTGACGCTTAAGAATATGGCGTCGGGCGAGCAACGAACAATCCAACGCAGTCAGGCATCGGATATAATCAAGAAATAGAAAAAACTCTTTTTGTTCTTCCCTTTTCGTGTGATAATTGCGGGATGTTTAGCCGTTGAGATGCCAATGAAAATCCATCGATTTTTATTCTTGCTATTTTTCCTTACCAGTGCCTCGATTGTGCGGCCACAAGTTCAGCCATCCATAGGCCATCCTATTCGAAAGATCCCATTCGCCAAAGAAAAAAATTCAGAACTTTTCGTGAACGGCAGGACCGTTATCGGCGCGATTGAATACTCCGGTCTTGATGTTGACAACGAGGATTATGGTGTTTTCATCGACGATGCGGTATACGAAACCGACTTCATTGCAAACCTGAGGGAAAACCGTACGAACATTCAAGTTGATGAACCTTTTTCCTCGGACAAAGTTGAAAAGGTTTTGAAGATGTTGAAAGAATGGCTTGCACGCCGAGGTTATCCGAATGCGGATGTTGCCGCATATGGCACAAAACTGCCAAGAAACCGGATGCGGCTGAGGTTTTCAGTCGAAAGAGGCCCGCTAGTCCGAGTAATGGAAATCAACTTTGTTGGAAACAAGAGTATTTCAAATGATGAGTTTGTCGAAGACTTAAAGAAATGCTCGGGCGATAGTTGGGAAAGATACGACCAGCGACGATATGAATACTATACGCAAAAGTGTTCACGTGCCTTGATGTACGGCAAAGGTTTTTTCCGAGCAAGAATTCGCGGGATTACCTCACAGCTTTTTACGAAAGATCAACGGGTAACGGTTGAGGTAGATGAAGGTATCCGATATCGCTGGGGTCAGATCAAAATTGAAGGTGAAACGGTATTTACGGAAAAAGAGATTTTGGAAATGTTTGGACAGAAGTCAGGCGATGTTGCAGACGGCAAAAGCCTGCAGGATTTCGTTTATGAAGGACTAAAACGCGGTTATTCTGAAAAAGGTTACATTCAATTTAATGCCGAGTTTGACCCAGAATTTGTCGAACCGGAAGCAAATGGCTTCGACGGTGTGGTAAGTGCCTTGATAATAATTGATGAAGGAAAAAAATTCATTGTCCGCCGGATCGAATTTACGGGCATAAGTTCGGATGAAGAAAAATCCTTGAGGAAAGATTTGGAGCTGAAAGAGGGCGAGATATTTGTTCCGAGCAAATTAGAGTCATACATAGATAAAATTAATAAAACGGGCCAATTCTATTTCGTCGATAAAGATCAGCATGTAGAAATCCTTACGAATGAGGAAGCAGGAAACCTTGATTTAGTTATTAGTCTTAAAAAATTTCAATTGTGACTCGCCAATTTATAAAAAACTACCACGCCGACGCCCTCGAATCCTTCCGTAATTACAAGAAGCTAGCGGAGCGGGCGATCGAGCAGGTGTCAGACGAAGAGTTTTTCAAAGCGATCGACGCGGAGGCGAATTCGATCGCCGTCATCGTCAAGCACATCGCCGGGAATCTGCATTCGCGATGGCGAGATTTTTTGGCATCCGACGGAGAAAAACCGGAGCGAGACCGTGACGCGGAATTCCGCATCGCCGGCGACACTCGTGAGAGCCTGATGGCGTTTTGGGAAACCGGATGGCAGACGCTTTTCGACAACATTGAGCCATTGACTGTAAACGATTTTAAGAAAACTATAACCGTTCGCGGCGAAATGCACACCATCGTCGATGCGATCAATCGTCAGTTGGCGCACTATCCGTATCACGTCGGCCAGATCGTCCTTCTCGCAAAGCATTTCAAATCGGCTGACTGGAAAACATTGAGTGTACCGGAAAACAAGTCTGCCGAATTTAATCAATTTTTAGCGGATAAACAGAGCAAAGGCGTTTCGAAAACGAATCGTTTCGGGGCCGCAGAGGAATTCTTGACCAACAAAGCCCAAGAATAGCCGCGTGTTGGCTTGAACGCCTCGTTTCTATATGCGTTTTTCTGTGTTAAACTGGTTTCCGCTCTTATGAAAGGCATCTCCATCCTGGGTTCCACCGGTTCCATCGGCTGTAATACCCTCAAAGTAATCGAACATCTTGATGAATTTCGCGTTGTCGCACTCGCGGCGGGGCGGAATATGCAGAAGTTCGCCGAGCAGATCGCTCAATTCAAGCCTGAATTGGTTTCGTGTGATGACGAGGCTTGCGCCGAAAAACTGACGCGTGAGCTGCATAAGCTGGATGTAAAAGTTCCGCGAATAGAGCTAAATTCAAAAGGTTTAGTGGCCGTTGCCATGCATGAAAAGGCCGCAATTGTTGTTTCCGCCACCGTCGGAGCGGTCGGCTTTTTGCCGACGCTGCGCGCGATCGAGGCCGGTAAACGGATCGCACTCGCTAATAAGGAAACGCTTGTGATCGCCGGCGAATTGATGACACAAGCCGCCGAAAAGTCGGGGGCCGAGATTCTGCCGGTCGATTCGGAACACAACGCCCTTCATCAATGCCTCCGGGGCGAAAATCGCAAGGAAGTAAAACGTCTGATCCTGACGGCTTCCGGCGGTCCGTTTCGTACCAAAAGCAAGGACGAGATCGAAAACGCCACGCGGGATGAAGCCCTCAATCATCCTAATTGGAAAATGGGTGACAAGATCACCATCGATTCGGCCACGCTGATGAATAAAGGCCTCGAAGTGATAGAGGCAAAATGGCTTTTCGGTTTCGACGCAGATCAGATTTCGGTTGTCGTTCACCCGCAATCCGTTGTTCATTCGATGGTTGAGATGGTTGACGGCTCGGTCATCGCACAGCTCGGCGTCACGGATATGAGGCACGCTATCCAGTATGCCCTGACCTATCCGGAACGCAAGGAAAACTGTACCGAACCGCTTGATTTCAAAAAACTGAGCCAATTGACGTTCGAAGAACCCGATCTCGAACGCTTTCCATGCCTGAGTTTGGCTTACAACGCATTGAAAATTGGCGGAACGATGCCTACGACGTTAAATGCCGCAAACGAGGTCGCCGTTCAGGCTTTTCTCGACGGGAAAATAAAGCTTTCGGACATCGCCCGGATAAATGCGTCCGTAATGAACGAACATGAAGCCGAGCCGGCCGCCACGCTCGAAAGTATTCTTTCGGCGGATGCTTGGGCACGAACACGCGCTATAATGAAGCTTGGGAAATCGGCTTCGGCCCAGTGAGGTTTAACGATATGCAGTCTGTTTTAGAACGAGATTACTCAAAACCTTTCGTTGTAACTGACCACGTCAAGAAAAACGGTGTGCCTAAACCGTTTCGGTGGACTGTCCGCGAATACTATCAGATGGCCGAACTCGGTTTCTTTCACGGAAAAAGAGTTGAGCTTATAAGAGGAGAGATTGTTGAAATGTCGCCCATGAAATCGCCTCATGCTACGTCGATCCGTCTTATGGAAAAGCTTTTGGCAAAGGCCTTTGGCGAAGGATTTGATGTACGGTCGCAGTTGCCGATGAGTTTTAGTAAAAATGATGAACCGGAACCGGATATTGCGGTTGTGAATGGCACCATACGCGATTACGCCGATGCGCATCCCAAATCGGCGGTACTTCTTGTCGAAGTTTCGAGTTCGACGCTCCGTTTTGACCGGGAAGAAAAAGCCGAACTTTACGCGGAAAATAATATAGGAGAATATTGGATAGTCAACTTAAAACAACGTCGCCTCGAAGTCCATCGTCGCCCGCAAAAAGAGAAGAATCTTGGTTTCTTTTATTCGCAAGTTATTGTTGTTAGCGAAGACGAGTCGATTTCCCCGCTTGCGAAGCCGAAGGCCAAAATCAATGTCGCGGACATTTTACCGTAGGCGATTTGTTTGGTTGCAACGCGTCCATTGGATTTTGGTTCTAATGATGTCCAACAAACTTCAGTTTGTTGTCACATTATGCACGTCAAACTGAAGGTTGACGGACACTCTACATTATGTCAGATATTTTATTAGTCATTTTAGCCGTCATATTCGTTCTCGGAATTGCCATCAATATTCACGAGTTTGGCCATTTCGCGGTTGCCAAG
>JAYSON010000242.1:0-2271 GCA_043722725.1 Chloracidobacterium sp. | reverse complement strand
CGCGTCGATCCGCGCGAAACTCACCCGGCGGTACAGCTTTACGACGACCCGACGGCCGCTCTGGAATGGTACACAAAAAGCCTTCGCACAAGCCGCCGCAACGGCTGGCAGATCGTATATGACGGGCTTCCATTACAAGGCTAAATTCAATGTTAAACTGAAAATAGAAGGTGGAGAATGAGGAATTGATTCCGATTTTCCATTTTCCATTTTCCATTTTCCTTTATGTTATTGGCGATAGACATCGGCAACTCCTCGATCAAATTCGGCATTTTTGAATCGGGTTCTCTCGTCAACAAATTCCTGATCCCCACACGGCCTGACTACACGATTCATGAGCTTCTGTTCGATAGGCTCCGCGATATTGGGGGGGAATTTCCCCGTATCGATGAGGTGGCCGTGTCGTCCGTGGTTCCGGAGCTTGACGAAGTCCTACGTCAGGCGTGCGGCGATCTCATAAAGATAACGCCCGTTTTCATAGATCACACCTTCGATTTTGGTCTGAAGATCAATTACGAACCGGTCACCGCCGTAGGAACCGACCGCCTCATCAACGCCTCGGCCGCCGTCAAAAAATACGGCGAACCGATTATCGTGTGCAGTTTCGGCACCGCGACCACGATCGATGCCGTCAATTCAGCAGGCGAATATCTCGGCGGCACGATCGCACCGGGGATGAACACGCTTGCCGAAGCCTTGCATCTAAAAACCTCAAAGCTCCCGCTCGTCGCGATCGAAAAACCCGAAAGCGTCATCGGCCATACGACGGTCGATTCGATTCGATCCGGAGTTTTTTTCGGCTATATCGGGTTGGTCGAAGGGCTGATTTCGCGTATCGATGCAGAGCTATTGTCGGCGGCCGAAGGTCTCAATACCCGAAGCGGTAGCGAAGGGGCTGTAAATGTGACGGCCACCAAAGCTCGCGTCATCGCTACCGGCGGCTTTGCCCGCTTGATCGCCGAAAACTGCGATTTAATAGATACCGTTGACGAAAATCTCATGCTCGAAGGCATTCGCATGCTTTTCGAAAGGCGGCGTCGAACTCATCCCGAAACGCTCGATGCCTCCGCACCAAAATAAACCTTCTTCACGGCCCGGATCGTATTGGCATGAATCTCCACCGTGTCCGCGATGTCCAACGCATAACCGCCGCTCATCGTCGTCACTATCGGCACCGAATGTGATCTTGCAAATCCGAGAACCATTTCGTCACGTTTCCGCAGTCCATCAACCGTCAACCCGAGCCGTCCGAGCTTGTCGTTTTCATACGGATCGGCACCCGCAAGATAAAAGATCAGATCGGGATCGTGCGTGATCACACGCAGCAGAGCCTCGCCCAAAATTTCGAGAAATTCCGCATCCGATGTTCTATCCGCTAACTCGATATCGAGCGTCGATTCTTCTTTGAACAACGGATAGTTCTTCGCACCGTGCATCGAAAACGTAAAAACCTCAGGTGAATCCTTGAAAATGAACGCCGTACCGTTTCCCTGATGAACGTCACAATCGACGATTAAAAAACGCTTCGCAAGCCCTTCCCGCTGCAACACTTTTATCGCCACCGCAACATCGTTTAACACGCAGAAACCTTCGCCGCGATCGGGGTATGCATGGTGCGTTCCACCCGCTAGATTTGACGAAATCGCGTCCTGCAAAGCCGCCCGCGATGCGTTTATGGTCCCAGATATCGCATGCAGCGATCGCCGCACCAGCGACTTCGACCACGGAAGCCCGAGCTTGCGGATCTCCTTTGCCGTCAACGCTCCGTCTATCAAACGTGTGATGTAATCTTCGGTGTGAACAAGAAGCAAATCGTCCGTATTTGCCGGCTCCGGCTCGACGATCTCCTCCGCACGCAGCGTTCCTTCTTCGACCAGAACGTCGCGCACCAACTCGAATTTCCTGATTGGAAACACATGGCCCTCGCCGATATCGGCGTAATAATATGGCGAGTAAAAGAGCTTGTAATTCTGCATAGAAACGGTGAGGACTGTTTAGCCTAAATGGTAGAGGCTCAAAGACGAATTGTAAATTCCCGCATTACAGCGGCCCGTCAGAACCGAGAGCATGCTTTCATTGACACGCCTGCTCTTTTGGAATATAAAGTTCTCGTTTCAACTATTCCAGACGACTAAAACTCTTATGTTGCTCCGAATTGCATTACTCCTGATGTTTGCCGGTCAGATAGCGATTTATGCACAGGCTCCGATCTGCGCGGACGATAATGCTCAGCGAAATTGCTGCGGCGCCACGAGCATCGAGGATTGCCCC
>JAYSON010000241.1:0-9218 GCA_043722725.1 Chloracidobacterium sp. | reverse complement strand
ACAAGAGAGCCTCCTGGGCTGCCTCGATAGCGGCGATGAAGGAAGTTTCGATCCCGGCGGCGGAACGTCGTGCCGGGGATTATCCTCATCAACTCTCCGGCGGAATGCGGCAGCGTGTCATGATCGCTATGGCACTCGCGTGCGATCCGGAATTGCTGATCGCCGATGAGCCGACGACAGCGCTAGACGTAACTATACAGGCTCAGATCCTCGAACTTTTGGACGAATTGCGGCGGACACGAAAACTTGCGGTTTTACTGATCACACACGATCTCGGTGTTGTCGCCGAAACCGCCGACCGAGTTTGCGTAATGTACACCGGGAAGATCGTTGAGGAATCCGGCGTTGACGAATTGTTCGAAGACCCGAAACATCCATACACGCGCGGATTGATCCGCTCGGTTCCCAAACTTACTGCACGCTCCATTGCAAAATCCGTAAGGCTTCAAACTATTGATGGCGTGGTCCCCAGCCCGACCGATCTTCCGAAAGGATGCCATTTTGCTCCACGTTGCGAGCACGCGATGGATATTTGCAGGCGCGGCGAAATACCGCTTTTTGAGCTTGCTAACGATGTAAAGGTACGCTGTGTGCTTTATGATCAGGCACAAAAGTTTGAAATAGCCAGGGAAAGGGTGTTGTCCGCCGAGATTTGACAATGGAAGCCGCCGCAATAAAAACTCAAAAAGAGGAACTCGTTCAGGTATGCCGTCTGGTCAAGCATTTCGCGATAGAAAACAGCGATGATGTCGTTCAAGCTGTGGACGATGTCTCGTTCGACATTATTTCAGGTGAGACTCTCGGACTCGTGGGCGAATCGGGCTGCGGAAAATCGACCGTAGGCCGGTGCATGCTGCGTCTGCACGAACCGACTAGCGGGGAAATACTGTTTGAGGGCAGAAACATCGTCGGACTATCAAACAGCGAAATGCAAGGCCTTCGCCGTGAAATGCAGATAATCTTTCAGGACCCTTACGCCAGCCTGAATCCGCGAATGAGCATTCTTTCGATAGTTTCCGAGCCGTTGAAGATCCATCGCATCGCTAACAAACAGGAACAGAAGGAACGCGTTGCCGATTTGCTCACAAAGGTCGGGCTCGATCCGAGGTACATGTCGCGTTATCCGCATGAATTTTCCGGCGGACAGCGGCAGCGGATCGGGATCGCGAGGGCACTCGCGTTAAATCCTAAGCTGATCATTTGTGATGAACCGGTTTCGGCTCTTGATGTCTCGGTTCAGGCCCAAGTCGTGAATCTATTGCAGGACTTACAGGCGGAATTCGGGTTGACGTATCTGTTTATTTCACACGGCTTGGCGATTGTCGAGCATATATCGAACAGGGTTGCGGTAATGTATCTTGGGAAGATCGTCGAGATCGCCGATTCTGTCGAGCTATACGAGAACCCGCTTCATCCTTATACAAAAGCGCTTCTTTCTGCTATACCTGTACCCGATCCGAAACGTAAACGTGAACGCATAGTTCTACAAGGCGATGTTCCGACGCCGATAAATCCGCCATCAGGCTGCCGGTTCCGGACTCGATGCCCGATTGCGATTGACGAATGTTCGAAAGTCGAACCTGAGCTGCGGGAGATTTCCAGCGGACATTTTGCAGCCTGCATTCGGATTGAAGGTTATGCGGGCGCTAAAACAAGCTGAAACAAAGTTTGAGCGAAAGTCGTAGTTTGTGTTGATCTAGACATTACATTCCAAATAAAGTCGAGAGGAAAACATGAATCGTTTAGCCGGTATCATTGTTGCGGTGGTCGGATTGCTTGTTGCTGTATTGGGCGTGTTGAAAGTCGTTCCGGGTATGACTCAGCCCGGCATCGTAATGATTCTCATGGGCGGCTTGATAATCGGGTTAAGCTTTATTGAAAAACCGGACCCGGAGACCACGCCGAGAATGTCGACCGGCGCGAGCCTCCTTAACATTTTTGTTTCGCCGTCAGAGGTGTTCCAGAATCTACGCCGCCATCCCCGTTGGCTGGCTGCCGTCTTGGTAATGTCAATCCTTTCGACGATTTTTTTCAACCTTTTCATGTATCGACTGGGGCCCGATACCGTAACGAATTTTGCGATTAATAAGACGAAAGAAATGTCGATTATGACCGAAGAGGCCAAGGCGCAGGTGGAGTCTGGCCGAGCGCAGGCATTGGAAGACAGCAGGAATCCTATCCTTCGTGGAGCACAGGCGATATCAGGTTTTGCGGGGTCGTTGTTTTGGCTTGCGTTTCTCGGAGGGATTTTCTTTTTATTTGCCCTCGCGATGGGGGGAAAGATGAATTACTGGCAGGCTTTTTCAGCCGCCGTTTACGCATACTTTCCTGTTGCGGTGATTCGATTTGTATTGAGTTCAATAATTCTGTTCATTCGAGATCCGGAACTTATCCATCCAATAACCGGCCAAACGTCTCTAGTACAGGACAACTTAAATTTTCTGGTACTTCCGGCAGAGCATCCAGTTCTTTACACTATTCTGGGAGCTTTAAGCCTCTTATGGTTCTATTGGATATGGCTTAACGCGACCGGCATAAAGGACGCAGGCGAAAAGGTAACACCCTCAATCGGTTGGACGGCAGCATTGACTGTATTTTTACTTTTCGTTGCTCTTGGAACAGTTGCGGCCTTGTTGTTCCCAAGCTTTATTAGCTAGAAACGAATCTACTCGTATCGAAGGGATTCAATAGGATCGAGCCGGGCTGCTTTCCATGCCGGCCACAGCCCGAATATGATACCAATACCGACGCTGGCGAAGAAGCCCGCTACCGGGGCCCACCACGGAACATAAGAGGGAAGCACCAGCTTCACCAAAAGCGTGAGCAGCCAGCCCAGCAGCAAACCAAGAAGGCCGCCGAAACCCGTTAATGTCGCAGCTTCGATCAAAAATTGCATTAGGATATCGCTCTGTTTAGCGCCGATCGCCTTGCGAATACCAATTTCACGAGTTCGCTCGGTGACCGATACCAGCATTATATTCATAACGCCAATTCCGCCGATCATTAGCCCGATCGATGATATAACGACCATTGCGATAGCAACGCCTGCGGTGATCGACTGAAATTGGTCGATGATGCTCGCAGCGGTTTCCATCGAGAAATTATTGGGATTGCCGTAGTCAACCTGACGCCGGACACGCAAAAGATCCTGTACGTCGTCCTTGGCTTTACTCAGGTTTCCTTCGCGCGCGACGGCGAGGATAAACAGATCATCCGCATTCGGTTTGAGTTTCAGCGCCGCTCCCATCGGCATATAGATGCGGTTACTCTGGTCATTGTTTCCGCCGCCGCCGCCGAAAAGCTGTTCCTTCTTTTCCAGGACGCCGACAATGCGAAATTCCGCGCCTCCAACCTCAAGCGTTTCGCCAATTGGAGATTCAAACGGAAAATAATTATCGACAACGGATGAGCCGATCAGGCAGACATTGGCCTTTTCATCACTTTCCGACCGCGAGAACCAACGGCCTTCGATGAGAATTTCAGACGTAGTTTTTTCGATTTCAGGCAAAGTGCCCATCAATTGTACGGCGGAAGATGTTTTGCCATTCTTTCCGGTGACCATTGTTTTCGATCCCCAAAAATTGTTGGAAACATTTAAAAAGGGAACCGCCGTTTCAATTGAGGAAAGCTGTTTGAGAGCTTCGACATCTTCGACCGTGAAGGGCTTGCGCATTCGCTCTTCCTGTGACCGTCGTCCGTGACTGAAGCCGATGTTGAACTTGTAAAGAAAGATCGAACGCGTACCGAAAGATTCCACCTGCTTTTCGACGGCGACGTTTATGCCGCTGATTATCGACGAGATCAGCATAACCGTAATAACACCGACGACCACGCCCAGAATCGTCAAAAACGAACGCAGTTTGTTGCTGCGCAAGGTATCAAGCGCCATCTTGAGGTTCTCATAGAAACTGCTGCCAAGAAATCTAAGCATATACAAATATGTAACGCCTGAGTCTCGCACTCCGCGACCGGCGACCGGCGAGCGAAACGGGCGACGTTATGATTATTCCGCCCTCAGGGCCTCGATCGGATCAAGCTGCGCGGCCTTCCACGCCGGAAATAGTCCCGCGACAATACCGACAATCGCCGAAACGCCTATGGAGATAACGGCGGCGTACCAGGGAATCTTCGTTTGCAGAAACAGCGAACTTATTACAATGCCGATCAACTCTGCTAAAATTAGCCCGATCAGCCCGCCAATCGCGGATAGTGTCGCGGCTTCGTAAAGAAACTGTTTAAGTATGTCGGATTGCCGCGCCCCTAAACTTTTTCTTATGCCGATCTCTTTTGTGCGTTCGGTGACTGAGACCAGCATGATATTCATGATCACGATCGCTCCAACCAGCAAAGCAATTGCGGGCACCGCCAGTATCACGATGAAAGTTGTTCCGAAAAGGCTGTCCCGCAAGCCTGATATTGCGTCGGGTGTGACGATGCCAAATGTATCTTTTTCGTCGAACGCCAGCTTTCTGCGAAGCCGCATCAACATGCGAGCCTCATCCACCGCGTCCTTGAAAAGATTGTCCGATTTCGCGGTCGCGGTGAAATAGAGATAGCGGCCGCCGCGAAACCCGCCAAAATTCGAGCCGAACGTTTTTATCGGAAGCTGAATAAATGCATCCTGGGGCATCCCGAAAATAGTTCCTTTTGCGACACGAACGCCGATGACACGATACGGAATCCCGCGAATATCGATCTCCTGTCCGACAGCTCCGCCGCTTGGAAAAAGTTTATCGGCGACATCCGTTCCGATAAAGGCCACCCGCATTGCATTATTATTCTCGCCTTCGCTAAAATATCGGCCGTCCAAAACGTCTATTTTCTCTATTTCACCTATCACAGGTTCCGCGCCGTCAACCGTCACGTCCTCCATTGTAATGACCCCGACCTTTACTTCGCTGCGATTGCCGCCCGCTTTTGCGCCGATCTTGTCAATGACCTGCATTCGCGAGCGAAGGTATTCAATATCCTCAAACGTAAATTCTTTATTTCGACGCTGAGCCTCGGCGATAGTATCGCTGTCCTTAAAATCAGTGAAATTAAATCGTTGGATCGTAAACGAATTAGAGCCGATCCCGGCGACCTTTTCGTCAATATAAGCATTAAAACCCTGCAAAAGTGAAAATACGACCATAAAGGCCATGACGCCGATGATCATTCCCAAAAGCGTTAGGAATGATCGTAGCTTGTGAGCCCAAATCGCCGATAATGCCAGTTTTAATGTTTCGCTGAAATTCATTACCTGAAAGGATGTTAGAAATTCTCAAGGTACTACGCAAGCCGACAGGAAAGGTTCATTTCGTCTTTCCGGCGGCGAGTTTGTAGAGCGATGCAAAATGGCAAAAGAAAACGATCGGAACAACAACCGTTGGAAGCCAGATGTACGGGAAATACAACACAGCGCGATTGGGCTGATCGAATGCAAGTTGTTGGATCGGAGTTGGAATACTAAGGAACGCCGCGATCACTACATTAGAAACGAGGCAAAGAGCGGCTATGTTCCAAACCACAAGCAGCGGTTTATTGATTTTACCACCGCGAAACGCGAGATAGTAAATTATTGGCGCAGTTACGCCCGATAGAATATCGAAGTTAGTACCGTGAAATGTCATTATCTGCGGCACCATTCCTCCTTCATAGAGCCAGGAAAGCGTGAGTTCGACCGGTATTCGAATGACGTGGATGATCGTGAGGATCTTGATCGGTAAAGCCTCGATAAAATTAGCGCAGGCAAACAAAAAGTAAAGAACGATCAGTAATAGCGCGGGTCCTAGACCGAGAAAGAAAATCCTCGGTGGTAAGGTGCTCGTATTCTGATAAAAACCGCCAATTGAAGCGACGGCTTGGAAGATCATCCAAAACGGAATGAGAAAGACGATTATCTTTCCTGGTGTCGAATCGAAATAGGTTCTGCGAACTGCGTAAAGAAATATGCCGACTGTGAAGAACGTCGTTATTAAAAAAACGAGCGATACGTGAGCCGGCAGATGCTCCATTACCTTGTCTTTTCATCCTTCTCGATCTGCCCGTCGCGAATCGTTATGATCCGATGAGCTCGGTCAGCGACATCATGTTCGTGAGTTACGACGATGATCGTATTCCCCTCGGCGTGCAGCTTTTCAAACAAAGCCATTATCTCAACACTGGTCTTCGAATCGAGAGCACCCGTCGGCTCGTCAGCGAGCAGAATCGAGGGATGATTTACAAGAGCACGTGCTATTGCGACACGCTGACGCTGACCGCCCGAAAGTTCGTTCGGCTTGTGCAGTACTCGATCTCCCAACTCTACCGAGGCTAATGCCGCCTGAGCCTTTTCGTTTCGTTCGCCGGCCCTCATTCCGGCATAGATCAGCGGCAGTTCTACGTTATGCAGAGCGGTCGCACGGGCAAGAAGATTAAACGTCTGAAATACGAAGCCGATCTCCTTATTTCGTATTCGCGCCAACTCATCGTCGGTCATTTCGGATACAAGATTGCCATTGATCCAATACTCGCCTTTCGTCGGCGAATCAAGACAGCCGATCAGGTTCATCAAGGTCGATTTGCCAGATCCGGAAGGGCCGATGATAGCCAAATATTCGCCTTTCTCAACGTGAAAAGAGACATCGCGCAAAGCATGAAGCTCTTCGACGCCCATCTGGTATGTTTTCCAGATGTTCTTCATCGAGATGAGCGTTTTACTGCCCGATTCGGTACCGTTTAGAGCTGTTGCGGGCCCGCCGCTTTCATTTTCCATGAATCTGTACATCTACTTTAATTGCAAATTTCAAATTTCCGATTCAGCAGATTTGGAATTTGAAATTATTCACTATGATTTGTTCGCTGCTTCCCCTTCCTTCTTAACCTGCTTCTTGACGACAGTATCTTCTTTTAGTGTGTTCAATATTCGACTTGGGCCCGTTATGACTTCCTCACCATCGGAAAGTCCCGATGTGATCTGAATGTCCGATTCTCCTGTGATCCCCGTCTCTACGGCCTTAAATTTCACTTTATTGCCTTCGAGAACATAAACGCCCTTGATCGGTTTCGGCTTTTCGGCTGACCGCGTAGTATCAGGCTGAGGCGAGGAACCAGGCGTGCCTTCGGGCTTTTTCTCGATGACGGCCTGCAGCGGAATGGCAACTACATTCTGGGCAGTTTTTGTGGTGATAACTGCCGTCGCGCTCATGCCGGGACGCAACCCCTTCTGCATATCTTCCGTAAGATTTACGAGTTGAATAATAACCCGAAATTCCTTGGCTTCCTGTACATTAATATTGGTCGAAAGCCCGCCGCTGGTTTGCGATTTACCGACAGCCAAAGGGGTTTTTTGCAAAACTTCACCTTCGATCTCCTTATCGCCGAAGGCGTCCACTTTTATTTTCGCCTTCTGACCAACCTCAACCTTGTCGATCTCCGTTTCGTCTACCTTAACCTCAACATTGATAGAGGACATGTCGGCAATCGTCATCAAAGCAGTGGTCGAAAGTCCAGCCACCGCGAAAGTGCCAACCTTTGACGGAATCTCAGCGATTACACCACTTATCGGGGCGACGACCACGGTCTTATCGCGTTGGTCTTTTTGTCCGCGAAGCACGGCGGACTGTTGATTTGCGCGAGATTGGCTGGACGTAACATTAAGATTGGCGGTATCAACGGCACGACGCGCGTCTTTGACCGAACTCGCTTGCTGGTTCAGACGCGCGTTTGCATCCTTGACGGCAAGAGTCTGGGATTTTAACCGCGACTGGGCATTCCGCAAGGCAATTTCAGCTTGATCAACAAGGTCCTTTTTCTCGTCAAACTGAAATTTCGATTCAACTCCAGCTTCCAGTAATTGTGTGGTTCGAGCGAGTTCACGCTTTGCCACAGCGAGACTCTTTTGCTCGCGGTCAACGTCGGCTTGCGCCGCCTCGACGCCCTGGCGCGCCGAATCTACCGCCACCTGCGATACGTTCAACTGCTGCTGAGCTGTCGAAAGATTATTTTGTGCAGCCGTTACCTGCGACTGAGAAACGCGAACATCGTCCGAAGCGGTCTGGAATGCAGCGAGCTGGGCGTCTGCATTAGACGCCAGCTGGTCAGGATCGAGACGAACAAGAATTTCCCCTTTTTCGACCGGATCTCCTTCCTTCTTTGTTATATCTTCTATTTTCCCCTGAACCTCACTTGTCAGGTTCACGAATTGGATCGGACGAACCTCGCCGGATGATGTAACCGTCGAACGCAATTCGGGCCGCGTTTCAACCTTTACAACCGTGACTTCCGGCGTGTCTTTGCGTGTCGCGAATATGCTGCCAATAACTACGATCAACAAAAGTGCGGAGATCGATGCTCCTATAATGATCTTTTTTTTACGGCTCAATGCCATGTTTTCGTATCCCCTGTTAACCTGAGTTTCTATAATTATCTAAAGATTTTCCAGCAAAACCAACAAAATTATTGCGTCAAGCCGTTATTACGACAGGATTCTTTGGAGAGTTTCATAAAAGTGTCCGACAAAAGTCCGACTAGCAGAACGTGGATTTGGCCTGTCGGTTTGACGTTTTGCCGCCTTGGACTTAGGATTTACGAAATTCGAATAAACAGGTAAAATGCAATTGCCTTGTAAGTTTCGTTTTCGTAGCTTATTTCGTCGCAACGTAAAACAGAAAAAATGATACGATGCCAATCGTGCGGAACTGAGAATCCTGATGCTTCGCGTTACTGCGACGAGTGCGGTACCGAGCTTCCTGCACCCGTAAATTCTGCGAGCGATGTAAATGGCCGCGGTGAATTTGAAATTCGACCGGCTGTCTCCGGTGTGTCCGGCTCCCGGCCGATTCAGGTTACATCGGTGGGCATTGCTCCGTTGGTCGAGAATCCTGTCGAAAAAGGAGGGCTTGCTGAATCCATCGAGTCGAAACAGAATCGAAGCTCTCATGCAAGACTAATCATAGAGCGCGGCGAATCGGTCGATACGGAGTTTCAGCTGTCGTCGGAAGAATCATACATAGGCAGGTGGGATGCGGACAATGGAATATTTCCCGACATCGATCTGGATGCTCATGATCAGGATGCGAAAGTTTCGCGGCGGCACGCCAGAATCCTATATCGGGGGAATATTCATATGATCGAGGATCTCGGTTCTACCAACGGCACTTTTGTGAATCGTGGAAGACGATTGCTTCCCGGTAGTCCGCAAGTTTTGACTGAGGGTGACGAGATTATTGTCGGGAAAACATTTCTCAGATTTCATA
>JAYSON010000240.1:0-6973 GCA_043722725.1 Chloracidobacterium sp. | reverse complement strand
GATGCTCCTTTTGATTGCAGTTAAAAGATGCGTCAAATCTACTTCAACTTACCCTCCACTGCCATTCTCAAAAGTTGCACTTATTATATGAATTCAAGCTGAAATGCGTTTTATCGTTCGTGCAGCGTTTTACTGCTGCAACGAAAAAATAACGCGAGTGGGACACTGGGACATGGGACAAAACTGTCACGCGGACGGTAGAATGCGGTATTGGTAACAAGGCCTTGCAAATTCTCTTTTATCCGCAAGAACTTTCGGGTAGAATAGACGTATAGCTTGGTTGGGAACCGAAAGGAGTTTTTGAAATGCAAATGAAATATTCGATAGCCGAAGATGCCCGCCCGCAAATTTATCTTTTAGTCGTCGCAACAGTCGTCAGCATAGGGCTTTGGATGCTGTCGGCCTACCTTCCGCTGGTCGGTTATCTAACCTACCCGCTGCGGCTTTTTGCAACATTCGTCCACGAAGGCTCACACGCTCTGACAACGATACTCACCGGTAATACGGTGCAAAGCCTGTCGGTTGCGGCCGACGGAAGCGGCGTTGTTTGGTCGCAAAGCTCGGGCTGGTTCTCACAATTATTTATCTCAAGCGCCGGATACATGGGCACGACCGCGTTCGGTGCGGCTTTGCTCGTCTGGATAAGACGTGGTTATTCGTCGAGGGTAGCGTTGATGGCGTCCGCTGGTTTTGTCGGTGTAATGACTGTTTTCTTTGGAATTCTTGCACCGTTTTGGAATTTCCTGGCAAACGTCACCTTCGGCAGCGTTGTTTTCACAGTTTTCTCCGGCACGGTTCTTACGCTCGCCCTGGTCGCGGCGGCACGTTACACAAGCCTCAAATGGGCAAATTTCGCCGTTGCCTTCATCGCCGTCCAATGTCTTCTGAATGCGGTTTTTGACCTTCTCAACCTATTTTTCCTGTCGGCAATGACGAATACGCAGTCGGACGCGGCGAACATGTCCGCCGCAACAGGGATTCCTTCTGTCGTCTGGGTATTCATCTGGATGGGAATCTCATTAGTAATGATCTCGATCGGCCTGCGTGTCTATGCCGTAAGCAAGAAATCGGCGGTTAGCGATTCGGTATTTGAAGACTAAAAAGCGTTCTAGTGTACTACTAAGCCCTTTTCAATAATGCTCTCGTGAATTGCCACGTCAGGATTTCAGTGAAGTCGGCTTTGGCCGAACTCCATAAATTGGTTTTATCCTAATCAGATTTAGCTAAAACTGATTAAAGCCGGAGGCAATCTAAAAGAGAGCTTCTGTCCCAAAGGTAAATGAAAATAGTTCTTCTTTTTCTTACATTTATTTTCTTCACGGCCGCCGCATTCGCACAAGTCAAAACTCCGCTGCCGCCTCCGGTCAAAACGCCGTTTTCAGAATCGCTCCAAGCCGTAGTTGTGACTACAAAGGATTGGAACGCGACACAAGGAACGGCTTGGCTCTTCGAACGCAAAACTGCTAAGGGAAAATGGAAAGCCACGGGTGGAGACTTTCCAGTTGTTATTGGACGCAGCGGCCTGGCTGCTACTAGAGAAGATCTGTGGCAAGAGGACGCAGCCTCGCTATCAGGCAATTTGAAACGCGAAGGCGACGGCAAATCGCCCGCAGGGCTATTTCCTCTGACGATCTCATTCGGACGCGCCGATAAAGCCGCGGGCATTTCGCTTCCCTACACAAAACTCGGCGAGTATACCGAGTGCGTGGACGACGTGAATTCTTTTCATTACAACAAGATCGTCGACCGCCTTCAGGTCGGCAACTTTGATTGGAAAAGTTCGGAAAAAATGCTTGAGATTGGCCCCGCATATGATCTGGGTATAAACGTGGCCCATAATAGTTATCCGGTTGTAAAAGGAAATGGCTCGTGCATTTTTCTTCACGTCTGGAGCGATGCCACTACCGCAACTTCAGGTTGCACCGCAATGAAACGCGAAGATCTACAGAAAATTCTTACTTGGGCAAGACCCGACAAACATCCATATCTCGTCCAAATGACTGAAAGCGATTATAAAAACCTCAGAAAAAAATGGAACCTTCCGAAACTCAAATAACACTCGGCGAATTTCCGCTCGGCGGCCGCCTGCTGGTGCGCTCGAAAAAGGACTGGCGCTTTGCTGTCGTTTCGCGAAAGACCGGGGAATTCATTTCGCTGTCCATCGCCTCGCCGAGCGGCTATAACTACCGCATCCGCCGGGCAGCCGATCTGGAGATCGCTTTCGATGGCCGTATTCCCTTCCTTTTCGCAGATCACGGCGACACCTGGCGTGACAATTTTTCCGGCTACGACATGCGTTGGTAGCCGTTACTTTGTAGCAGACGCCCGTCCAACCGCCAGTATCTTCTTGCTCGCATCTTCCTGAACAAAGACAACATATTTGAGATTTTCTTTCTTCCAACCAACGTTGGTCGGCAAATCAACGCTCGTCTTGTAGTTCGATTCCAAAGCCGACAACGGGCCGATGCTCTGTAATTTTCGAACAACGGAGGTATGTGCCAGCGATCTGCCGTCGTTTTCACCGCCACGCACGTTTGTCGTGATCCGGTCCTCGGCCGCGACCAGATAAACCGTTGCCGCCTCGTGTTTAGGAATCTGATCGATATTTATTTTCAAGGCGGATTCGGCAAGGCCGAGGTTGACCGTTCCTTTCGGCTGGCTAATTGATTTTGAGATAGCCTCGTTCGCCCGTCCAGAGTTGCTCCCGACAAATTCATGCGTGCCGTCCACAACCATCTGCGGTGTGTAATTTGAATCCAGCCTCAACGCCCGCGTGTAGTTTTCCTGTCGCGCGCTGAATTCCGCCAACGCAAGCGTGTCCTTCCAGGCCGAGCTGTCCCAATAATCGACATGGAACGCAAGCGTGATCACGTCCGCCCCGGCAACAGGCTGCTGCGTTTCAAGAAACGTCAGCTCACGATCCGCCGGCGGACAGCTCGAACATCCTTCAGATGTAAATAACTCGACCAAAACCGGCTGTCGCACCTTGGTGTCGCTCGGCGCAGCCGGTATCTCGCCCGGGGATGCAATGTGTATCGCATCTGGATTGTAACTTTCGGCGGTTTGGATCGAACAAGCGGAAAAAACTGACAACGCAACGGAAAGTGCAATGAACAATATCGTTCTCATATCCGATATTATGCCAAATCCCTGTCGTATTTATTCCGGTTTTGCGCAAACTTCGCGATTTGATAAACTTGAGTTTTGCTTTTGGCGACGGATTTTCCACCTATGCGGGCTGTAAAGATGAAGAAAGATGAAGCGATCGAGGTACGCGGAGCCCGCGTTCACAACCTCAAGAATATTTCGGTTTCGCTTCCGCACAACAAATTGACTGTCATCACAGGCGTTTCCGGCTCAGGCAAATCGAGCCTCGCGTTCGACACGATCTACGCGGAGGGACAACGCCGCTATGTCGAGTCGCTGTCGGCGTACGCCCGCCAATTTCTCGAACGGATGGACAAGCCCGACGTTGACGAAATAACCGGCATCGCCCCGGCGATCGCCATCAGGCAAAAAAATTCCAGCAAAAACCCACGGTCGACCGTCGCTACACAGACCGAAATCTACGATTATCTCCGGCTTCTCTACGCCCGTGCCGGCCAGACGATCTGTCACGTTTGCAACCGAGAAGTTAAAAAAGACTCGCCCGAATCGGCCGCCGACGATATTCTCGCCAAGTTGCCCGAAGGCACGAGATTCTATGTTCTGTTTCCGGTGCTGGATCACGTCAGCCCGAAAGCCGCGAAGGGCAAATCGAAAGCCAAAACAAAGACTATGTCGCCGCAATTGAGCACCGGCGCATTTCTGATGTCGCTTTTGCAGCAGGGCTTTTCGCGCCTTTTCCGCAGCGGCGAGATGATCGAGCTACAAAAACCTGAAGATTTTCCCTTCGACGATTTCGATGACACATTCGTATTGATCGACAGGCTTGCTGTTTCCGAAGGAACACGGCAGCGACTGGTCGATTCGCTGGAAATCTCTTTTCGCGAGGGTCATTCGGCGGTGATCGAAACAACCGACGGAGAGCGTCTTAAATATTCGGACTCGTTCATTTGCAAGTACGATGGCACCTTTTACGACGAACCCGAACCGCATCTATTCAGCTTCAACTCGCCATATGGTGCGTGTCCGACGTGCCAGGGTTTTGGCAACACGATCGGCGTCGATTACGGACTGGTCATTCCAAACCCTCTGCTGTCGATAAAACAAGGAGCTATTGACCCATTTTCGCGGCCGCAGAATGCGTGGGCGCAAAAGGAGCTGCTGAAATACGCGGCGAGTGCATCGATCGACATTGATGTGCCCTATGCCGACCTGCCGGATTTCCAGCAAAACTGCATCATTTACGGCGACGAAGGCTGGCGCGGCGTACAAGGCTTCTTCAAATGGCTCGAGACAAAGAAATACAAACTCCACGTCCGTGTGTTTCTCGCCAAATACCGGGGCTACACCGTCTGCCCCGATTGCGGCGGTGGACGTTTGCGGCAAGCCGCGCGCGACGTAAAAGTCGGCGGCCGTTCGCTTCCGGAAATTGTCGCGATGTCGATCGGCGACGCGCAGATTTTTTTCAAAGAGCTTGAATTGAGCGAAGAAAGAAGGCAGATTGCCGACAAAGTTCTTCTTGAAATCGAACGGCGGCTAAAGTTTATGGTCGAGGTCGGATTAGAATATTTGACTCTCGCGCGGGTTGCATCTACTCTTTCCGGCGGCGAGGCACAGCGGATTCAGCTTGCGACAAATCTCGGCTCCCTGCTCGTTGGCACGCTGTATGTGCTTGATGAGCCAAGCATCGGCCTTCACCCGCGTGATAACGCCCGGCTGATAAAGATCCTCGAAAACCTCCGCGATATCGGCAACACGCTTCTCGTTGTCGAACACGACGAAGAAACGATGCGGGCCGCCGACCATATCATCGACATCGGCCTTTTTGCCGGCGAACTTGGCGGAAATCTGGTATTCGAAGGCAATTTCGCCGAACTTTTAAAGGACGAACGGTCGCTGACCGCGCGATATCTTCGCGGCGACGCCGAAATAAAAATCCCGACGAAACGAAAGCCCGTCAAAGATAAGATCGAGATCATCGGTGCGCGGGAACATAATCTCAGAAATGTGACCGTGGACATTCCACTCGAAATGCTCGTCTGTATCACCGGCGTTTCAGGCTCCGGCAAATCAACTCTGGTTCACGATGTTCTATACGCCGGGCTGAAGAAAGAACGCGGCGAATGGCAGTCGCATGTCGGCTTGTTCAAAGAGATCACAGGCTCGGAGCTGGTAGATGATGTTGTGCTTGTCGACCAATCGCCAATCGGCCGCACTCCTCGTTCAAATCCGATCACGTACATCAAATCGTACGACGCGATCCGCGAACTGTTTGCGGCAACGGCCGCTGCCAAATCGAAAGGCTACAACGCCTCGCATTTCTCGTTTAATGTTCCTGGCGGTCGCTGCGAAACATGCCAGGGCAGCGGAACGGTTACCGTTGAGATGCAGTTCCTCGCCGATGTAGAATTAACGTGCGAAGACTGCCGAGGCACACGGTTTCGCGAGGAGGTTCTGAACGTAAAATACAAGGGCAGGAGCATAAACGATGTTCTGCAATTGACGGTTCGCGAAGCAATACTCTTTTTTAAGGAAACAAAAAAACTCGTCATCCGCTTAAAGACTTTGGATGAGGTCGGCCTCGGCTATCTCCGGCTCGGCCAATCCGCGACCACCCTTTCCGGCGGCGAAGCCCAACGCGTTAAACTCGCGGCCCACCTTTCCCAAAAAACGAAGTCGAAAACGCTATTTATCTTTGACGAACCGACGACCGGCTTGCACTTCGAAGACATTAACAAACTCCTCGCCGCATTCCGCGCCCTGATCGATAGCGGCTCAAGCCTCGTCGTCATCGAGCATAACGTCGATGTCATAAAAACTGCCGATTGGGTGATAGACTTGGGGCCCGAAGGCGGCATCGGAGGCGGTGAAGTCATCGCAGTCGGAACACCGGAAGGAATAGCAAAAAATAAGAAATCATATACCGGGCAGTATCTGAATCCGATCTTGAGATAATTCTAGATCACTCTCCAGCTTTGCGTTTCAACAATTCGATTATATCCCGATCGAGCCAAAGTCCGGTTTTCTGAACTCCAGCTAATGCCTCTGATACCGATTGGATAAGACCGTTTCTCTTTGCAAGGACCAACAAGCCTCCCGTTCCGATAAAAGGAATTCTCAACTCCTTAGCACACGAGCGGGCGGCAAAATCGTCAACCAAAAGCCTTGTGTTTGCTCCATCCAATGCAACAGTGATTGCTTCGACCTCGCCGCGACCGAGTCCGTGATCTCTGAGCGGGGCGTTCGCAACCTCGACACGGATTCGCTTTACCCATTGGAGCGAGGGAAGCAATAATCTGGCGGCATCCTCCTCTTTCCCCGCAAGGATTTCATTCCAGACCGCGACCGGCACTAAAACTTCGCTATAAAGTTCGGGCAGAATTCCCGCAAGACCGCTTTTGAGCAAAACGATCAACGGAGAAGAGTCAACAACTATTCGCTCAATCAAGACCCAGTTCCTCGTCAACGTCTTTTTCCGAGTATTGCCACGCCGAAACCCGGTAGGCGGACAACACGTCTAGAAAGTCCGAGCGCGAGAGTCCAAGTATTTCCGCGGCTTTGCCTTGCGAGACTTTTCCGATCTCAAACCATTTAACTACCGCGGCAACCAGTATCTCGCGGCCAAGATCATCGGCCACTGTTTCAGGAAAAGGATAAGCTTTGTCCGGTACATCGATCAAAACCGTATTCATATATAGTTAGGGTCATGACTAGTTAAGTCATGGATAGTTGATAATTTTCAATAGAATGGAGTAAAGATTTTCTTTTATATAATTGAATCTAAACTCACATTCTTTAAGGTGCAAGTAGAAGGTGGATTTTCGCATACCGCGAAACTTTACGAGTCTGACTTGGGCAAAACCCCAGA
>JAYSON010000239.1:0-6146 GCA_043722725.1 Chloracidobacterium sp. | reverse complement strand
ACCTCGCCATCACCGCCTTCCTTTTCGAAGCTCGTTTTCTTCGATTTCGGGGCTTTAATGTCTTGCTCGGTGGAGATCGGATTGATATTCGGGGTGTCGGTTATGGGGTTGGCGACCTGCCGCTCAACCGGGTTAGTATCCTGTGCGTTGGAGTCGCGAAAAAAAAGTACGACGAGCAAAGCCAGAATTATTACCTTTAGCAAATGCATGCTTGTGAAGAGTTGGTACATTCAAATGCTACACGAATTAAGAGAAACATTAAAGCGATGTCCGGAAGCAAACGTTTGGGCTTCGCTTAAGTAAGAATTTGCGCACAGTGGAGTTTTGATAGTATCGGTCGAAGAATTGATGCGGGGAGTTTGTAACCCGTTGCATCAGATTAGCGGACCGCAATTGTCAACGCGAAGTGATGAGTGACCATCAAAAACCTGAGTTTGAGCATTTCGGTTCCATCATTCGGTTTCAGGTCTCCGTACTGACAGGTGAGACAAACCTTCAGCCTATTTTGCCGACATTTCCAAAATGAAAAAATCCGTGTTTTGGATGTGGGAAAGTCTGCCCTCTGAATACGGAGCCAGGTAAAATTCCTCCGCGGAATAAGCCATTGCGATAATGGTGTCGTCGCCGTTGAGTTCGCTTTGGGTGACGAGTTCGGCGGGAAACCATCGTTCGCTTGGGATAGAAACGGTCTCGCCTGCCTTTATTTTTGCGGCACGTTCAACGATCCTTTTCGAATCTTCGGGTGTAAATCTCAGCACGGCAAGCAGCTTTCGGGTATTATCGACCACAGTGTCTTTCCAAATCACATCTTCCGGTTCGAAGGGGAGTTTTGCAAGCGTGGCAAGCTCTTCAGCGTTATCCTTTACGCCCTCGGCTGCGGGATCGGTTGTGTTTGCCGAAGCCGTGTTAGTTTTTGCGGTGTTCCCACTACCAGCTCCACCGCTGCATGCTCCGAGCATTTGAATCGAAAGAAATAGTGCTAAGATAATCGCTGTCTTAAACATTGGCATCGTGTAATTGTAGGAGCATTAAAAAGCGATTGCAATTCGACGCTTTTCTCACTCCGACAGGTTATACGAACCGGTAACCCAGGCGATCGTTCGAAATCGAATCTAATGGCCGTAAAAGTAGAAGCTTCTAAGTACCTGAAACCAATCGTATCGAGCGAAGATTACATTAACTCGCTCCGAGGACGCTCGCTCCGCGTATTTCTGTTCGGCGAATTGGTTGAAGACATTGTCGAGCATCCTATGATCCGTCCGAGCATCAACGCCGTTGCCGAGACGTATGACCTTGCGGTGCGTGAGCCAGAGCTTGCGACGGTAACCTCGCATCTGACGGGCGTAAAAGTCAATCGCTTCCTGAATGTTGCGATGAACAGGGATGACGTTGTTTTGCAAAACAAAATGCAGCGTCGGCTTGGGCAGTTGACAGGGACTTGTTTCCAGCGGTGCGTCGGGATGGACGCACTGAATTCGCTCTATTCGACGACCTTTGAGATCGACGAAGAACACAGCACTTCTTATCACCAACGTCTGAAAGTATTTATCGCGGAAATGCAGCGGCTGAACCTCGTGATCGGCGGTGCAATGACCGATGTTAAAGGCGACCGGAGCCTCGCTCCGCATCAGCAGGCCGACCCCGATCTGTTCGTCCACATCGTCAAACGCACGTCGGATGGCGTCTATGTTTCCGGTGCCAAAGCTCATCAGACGGGCTGTCTGAACTCACATTGGCTGATAGTGATGCCGACGATGCGTTTGACCGAAAACGACAAAGATTATGCGATCGTCGGTGCGATCCCGGTCGAAGCCGAGGGCATTACTTATATTTACGGCCGCCAATCGTGCGACACGCGTGCGATGGAAGGCGGTGAGATCGACCAGGGCAACGCACAGTTCGGCGGGCAGGAAGCGATGGTCATTCTGGACAACGTCTTCATCCCGAACGAGCTTATTTTCATGGACGGTGAGACTGCATTCGCGTCGATGCTGGTCGAGCGATTCACGTGTTATCACCGCCGTTCATACGTCTGCAAAAGCGGTGTCGGCGACGTGCTGATCGGAGCCGCCGCACAGATCGCGGAATATAACGGCGTCGAAAACGCATCGCATATAAAGGACAAGATCGTCGAGATGACGCACCTAAACGAGACGATATATGCGACCGGCATCGCCTCGTCGTACCAGTCGAAACCGACAAAGTCGGGTGCATTTATCAATGACGACATGATCGCCAATGTCTGCAAGCACCACGTGACCAAGATACCGTACCAGATCAGCCGTTTCGCACAGGACCTTGCGGGTGGCCTGATGGTAACGATGCCGAGCGAGCAGGATTTCAGAAGCGAAGAGATAGGCCACCTGCTTGAGAAATATCTGAAGGGCCGTGCCGATGTTTCGACCGAATCCAGAATGCGTATCCTGCGTCTTATCGAAAACATGACCCTTGGTAGAAACGCCGTTGGCTACCTGACCGAATCGATGCACGGAGCCGGCTCGCCGCAAGCCCAACGCATCCAGATCGCCCGGCAAATGCAGACCGACCTAAAAAAGCAGCTTGCAAAGGAGCTTGCCGGAGTCGAAAAGCGTGATAGGGAGCAATTGACCACCCAGATCGCCGGATATTTTGGAAAGGTGTTCGATACGGAGGTTTGAAAGGATTGTCGAACACACCTACTGCGGCAAAGGGCGTTTGGTTTGCACTGATCGTGCTGTTTGCCATCAACACGTTGAACTTCTTTGACCGCCAGATCCTCGGTGCGGTGGGTGAGCCTATTCGGAAGGAATTCGGGCTTGACGACGCATCGCTCGGCTTGCTCGGAACGGCATTCACTTTGCTTTATGCGTTTGTCGGAGTGCCGCTTGGGGTGCTGGCGGACAGGATCGGCCGAAAACGAATTCTGTCGGTCGGCGTGTTTGTTTGGAGCCTGCTGACAGTCGGTTCTGGGCTTGCCCAGAACTTTTGGCAGATATTTACACTGCGTTTGGGTGTCGGTGTCGGCGAGGCCTCATGTGCACCGGCAGCCACATCGCTTATCGGCGACCTGTTTCCGCCTAATTGGCGTGCTAAAGCTTTGGCGATCTTCATGCTCGGCCTTCCGGTCGGGGTCGCATTGAGCTTTGCAGTCAGCGGTACGGTGGCGAAGCAATACGGCTGGCGAGCCGCTTTTTTTGTTGCTGGGATTCCCGGCATTCTGTGTGCGATTGCCGTCCTGTTCATTCACGAACCGAATCGAGGTGCGAGCGAAACGCATGATATCGGCGGCCAGAAGCGGGAAGGCTCACCCTATCTAAACATCCTGAAATCGCCGACAATGCGTTGGATCATCCTCTCCGGAGCCGTCCACAATTTCAACATGTATGCCATCGCCGCGTTTATCACGCCATTTCTGATGCGGTATCACGGCCTCGATATCCAACAGGCAAACCTCGTGTCGATGCTCGTCTATGGTGTGATGGGAGCACCGGGATTGCTGATCGGCGGCTTTGTCGGCGATGCCGTGATGAAGCGACGTACGAACGGCCGCATGCTGCTCGGGGCCTTTGCTATCATGCTCTCCGTCCCGACCGTCTACTTCGCTCTCGGCACTCCAAAAGGCAGCACGACGATGTTTCTTGTGTTAATGGGAGCCGCCTGTGCCTTGATGTACTTCTATTATTCGACCGTCTATTCGACCATTCAGGACATCATCGAACCGGCTTCACGCGGAACGGCGATGGCCGTCTACTTCCTGGCGATGTACGTCCTCGGAGCAAGCTTAGGCCCATACGGCACCGGCCTGCTCAGCGACTTTTTCACCAAACGCACTGCCCAACTCGCCGGTATAACCGAAACCACCCAGCAAGCCCTCGAACCCTTCCGTGCCGAAGGCCTCCACACCGCCATGTACATCATTCCGGTACTTGGGATTGTCCTGACAATCGTCCTGCTTCTCGCTGCCAGAACAACAACAAAAGACGTAGAAAAAATGCAGTCGTGGATGCGGGATTCGTCGAAGGTTTAATACAGTCTACAAGATAGAATCCTATGAAAGAAGAGCTAACCTATCTACGCGAAATGTTGGAGACCGATCAGTATAATATTCAGATCTCGAATAAATTGTTCAGTGAACATGGAATTGAGCAATATGTTGAGCAATGTTTCGAACGGTTCGATGAAATATTGAAAAGGTTTTACAACACTTTCCCTCCGAACGATGTCCCTTTCTGGGAGGAAGGAGGAAAGCCAAAGTCGCACGTATTGTTGCGGATCATTATGCTTCTTTCGGCCAACACGCAGTTTCATCTGGCGGCCGCCCATTTGCTGCGTGGCCAAGCGAATGAAATATGGGGGCACGCACGCCGAGCAATTGAAGCTGCCGGGATCGCACATCTCACTTTGCTGAAACCGGAACTTGGTCAGCTTTATTTGGATGGGAATATTAAGGCGTTTAAAACTCAAACTAAAACGCTACTGATCTTGCCTCTTGAGGATCCAGATACTATTCAACTGAATGCGGATATCGAGGCGGCAAACCAACGTCTTCACCAGAACTGGGTTTCTACGGCAAGTCGCATCGGTCACGACATGCAAATTCTGGGAGAACGTTTCACTTTTAGATTGAGCCATCGTTTGTATGACGACGATGTAAAGACGGTCTTGGTTAACGCCATTTGGTTATTTCGAGTCATCGAGCGTACTTTGCGGTTGTTTGCAAAAGTGTTTGAAATTCGTGATGCGGACTTTAGGACTGGCTTAGATACTCTCCGTGACAGGTTAACCGCGGAGAATGTAAGGTTATCCAATTTGTTGTATCTGCCGAGCGGTGCGGGAGAATAATATAAATCGAGCGTTAATTCTGAATCTGTCTCAATTGGAACACCTGTGACAGGTGAGACAGATGTTCCAAGTGTTCCAGAGTAAATCCCGAATCGTCTTGTCCCCGATAGGGACGAACATTAAAGCCTAGGGTGGAATGAGCGGAGCGAGTGGAACCCTAGGCCGAACGGTATCCGTCCCGGAAGGGGACGAACATCTGCCTTGTGTTGCTCCTCTTCAGGGAGCGAATCTCCGATAATCTTATGACCTAGGGTTCCGCCTTTGGCTTCACCCTAGACTTTAATGTTTGTCGCCGTTGGCGACGAAAGCCGCTCATTTGCCATCGGCACATACAACACATCAAGGCTCCATTTATGATAAAATCATCGCTTATATAGAGATAAGTTATGACACCTGAGATCAAAGAAGCACAGACCGAAGCCGAAGCCGAGAAGCAGCGTTGGGAAGCGGAGACCTTGCAAAAGGTTTTGGACAAGACCGCCGAGCGGAAGCAGTCGTTCGAAGGCATATCGCTTGAGCCGGTCGAGCGGCTTTATACCGATGCGGATAGCGATGGTTTAGAGGTCGGCTTTCCCGGCGAGTACCCGTACAAACGCGGCATTCACCCGACCGGCTATCGCGGAAAGCTGTGGACGATGCGGCAGTTCGCCGGATTTTCTTCGCCTGAAAACACAAACCGCCGTTTTAAATACCTGCTCGAACACGGACAAACTGGCCTGAGCGTAGCGTACGATCTGCCTGCATTGATGGGGCTTGACGCCGATTCGCCGCTTTCGGAAGGTGAGGTTGGGAAGTGCGGTGTTGCAGTTTCATCGCTTGCGGATTTCGAAGTGCTGTTTGATGGGATTCCGCTTGATTCGGTCACCGTTTCGCAGACTATCAACGCTCCGGCACCGATCTTTCTGGCAATGTACCTCGTCGTTGCCGAAAAGCAAAAGGCCGACTTCTCGAAGATCTCTGGCACCTTGCAGAATGACATTCTAAAGGAATACATCGCCCAAAAAGAGTGGATATACCCGATCAAACCGGCGATGAAGCTTGTCATCGACACCTTCGAATACACGGTCAACCACGTTCCGAAATACAACCCGATATCGGTGTCCGGCTACCATATCAGAGAGGCGGGGGCGACCGCTTTGCAGGAACTGGCGTTCACGCTGCGTGACGGCGTCGAGTATGTGCAGTACGGTGTCGATCGTGGAATGGACCTCGACGAATTCGTTCCGCGTCTTTCGTTCTTCTTCAACGCACATAACGACTTTTTCGAGGAGATCGCGAAGTATCGCGCCGCACGCGTGATCTGGGCCCGGACCATGAAAGAGCGT
>JAYSON010000238.1:0-3807 GCA_043722725.1 Chloracidobacterium sp. | reverse complement strand
CAAGAAAGAGAAAAGAATGGGGCGGCTAGTGGGGCTCGAACCCACGACCTCCTGAACCACAATCAGGCGTTCTAACCAACTGAACTATAGCCGCCATAAGCAAAAGTACCCCCGGCACGACTTGAACGTGCGACCCACAGCTTAGAAGGCTGTTGCTCTATCCAGCTGAGCTACGGGAGCATATCAAAAAGCAGTTCTCAATCTTAGCGATTGTTGTTATTTTAGTCAAACTATTTTGCTGAGGCGTTACGCGACGGCGAGAATGATCCCAAAGATCAGCGGTACGACGGAAATAGCTATCTTCCAACACACCTCATTCTTAAATGAAGATCTAGGCCGCCGCACTTTTCCTTTCACGGACGGCAGCAAGCATTTGTTCGAAAACTTCGCTAAGATCTAATTCGCTTGTATCGATGACAACCGCATCTTCGGGGATCGTAAGCGGCGAGTCCGCGCGGGAAACGTCTCGCTCGTCTCGCTCGTTTATTTCTGCAAGCGTTTGTTCGTAGGTGCTTTCCCGGCCTTTGGTCGTATCTTCTTCGAATCGGCGGCGTGCCCGGGCTTCGGGTTTAGCCGTAAGGAAAAATTTAATGTCGGCGTGCGGGAAAACGACGCTTCCGATATCGCGGCCTTCGAGTACGCAGCCTTCTACCGAGTTTTCGCCGAGACTACGTTGATGCTCAACCATGATTTTGCGAACTTCCGAGACTGTCGAAACGACTGAGGCGGATTGGGCGACCTCAAGTGTTCGGATCTCAGCAGTAACCTCATTTCCATCAAGAAAGATCTTCAATGAATCGGGTTCGCCGATCAATTCGATTCTCGCATTTTCGGCGATTTCGACAACCCTTTGTTTGTCGTCAAACGAAACGCCGAGCTGCATGGCCGCCAACGCCACGGCGCGATACATCGCCCCCGTATCGAGATAGAGCAGGCCCAGTTTTTTTGCGAGCATTTTTCCGAGAGTGGATTTGCCTGCTCCGGAAGGCCCGTCGATCGCTATAATCATCGTTTTAACATGCTCGAACGCACTTTGGGCGGGAGCTTTTGGAAAACCATCAAGTACGACTTTGAGATTAAATCTTCGAACTCGTCTTCGGCAAGTGCGTCGGCCCTTTCGACTGCAACCCAATGATAACGTGCCACATAGGGAGCAGGTATTATGCCGTCCCTTTCGACTAGTTCGGCAAATTTGTCCGGCGTACATTTGAATGATACCTGGCCCCCAGCCTGATCAAGGCCCATGGCGCAAAACATTTTTCCACCGACGGAAAAACAAAGGTCATTACCCCATTTAACGTCTTCCGTAGCGTGCGGAAGGGAAAGGCAAAATTCTCGGAGTTGTTCGATGTTCATTTAAATTCTTTTCACGTTGTCGGGCTATGCTTCGCAATGTAAGAAACATTCGCCTCACCCAAAAGCCGCGAAGAATTCACGGTTACTCGAGTATTCCAGCCATTGCGCCGATCGTTTCGTCAATGTCCGCACCGGACACATCAAAATGCGTAACCATACGAATTGACTTGCCGAAACCGATCGTCAATATTCCTCGTTCTTTCAATCGTTTGCATATCTCGGATGAGTCTTTGCCCGTACCGGCAATATCGAAAATTACAATGTTTGTTGCGACTGTATCGAGATTAATTGAGATTCCCGACAGATTGGCAACGCCGTGTGCGAGAGTCCGGGCATTCGCATGATCTTCATGCAGACGCCCGGGCGATTTCTCGAGTGCTATTAAACCAGCCGACGCGAGAATTCCGATTTGCCGCATGCCGCCGCCAAGCCGCTTTCGCCAGACCCGAGCTTCTTCAATAAATTTCTTCGAACCGAGCAAAATTGAGCCGCTCGGGGCACCTAGCCCTTTGGAGAGTGTAAACATCACGGAATCGCAATGCCTTGTGAGGTCGGCAACCGTTGTGTTTAATGCAACCGAGGCGTTGAAAATGCGTGCACCGTCAAGGTGGACCGGCAAATCGAGATTGTGTGCCTTTTCGGAGATCTCAGCGCAATGTTCGGCGGTCATTAAACTTCCGCCTGCGAAATTGTGCGTATTTTCTAGGCATATCAGACCCGTAGGCGAGACATAATATGGCTGGTCGATGTGCAAGCCCGACTCGATCTCGTTCCAAGTCAAATGACCCGTTCCGTTTCCGCTTCTTACCGGACGGATCGTAACTCCGGATATGACCGCAGCGGCGCCGAGCTCGTAATTCAGGATGTGACCGCGTTCCTCAGTAACAATCTCCTGGCCCGGTTTTGTATGCACCTTAACAGCGATCTCATTGCCCATGGAGCCAGTCGGAACAAATAATGCCGCCTCTTTTTCAAACAATTCTGCAGCGCGTTCCTGAAGGCGGTTGACGGTCGGGTCCTCACCAAAAACATCGTCGCCCACTTCGGCGCCAGCCATCGCGGCACGCATCTCGGCCGTTGGTTTAGTAACAGTGTCGCTTCGGAGATCGATCATTAAAGAAGTTTGCGGACACGCGGAACTGGGTTTGCGCGAAAATATTCGCCAGTTGGATAGATTTTGCCACGAATCATCGG
This sequence comes from Chloracidobacterium sp., assembly GCA_043722725.1. Lineage (GTDB taxonomy): Bacteria > Acidobacteriota > Blastocatellia > Pyrinomonadales > Pyrinomonadaceae > OLB17. The sequence goes on along the minus strand of JAYSON010000238.1, from coordinate 1,257 downwards.
TAAAGAGAATGTGCGGGCGACAGTTTGAATTGCGATTCGCTCCGTGTTTATAATCGGCCAAGATTGTAGAACAACGCCGAAACAGAACAAATATCGCTGGAGAGTTATGTCAAGAATCAGGTTATTTCCACTTCTAGCATTGTGCTTTGTGTTGCAGGCTTCGAATATTATCGCCCAGCAAATGGGGGCATCCGGTGAACAACACGGCAAAGGTACCGTCGTTTTGAGAGCCGTCGGCGCTTGAGGGGACAGCAACGATCTCATCGATATGTTTGCAATATTCCATATCAACTACAGTGGTCCAATTTTTCGTTGTAAATAAATTTTACGCCTGTGGAACCGCAGATACACCCCGCTCGAAAATCGGTTGACTTTCTCCGCCTTCGGGTTTAGATTTGTGCAATTCCAACCTAAGGAGAATTGTTATGGCAAATGAAGTAAATCCGATCCCGAAAGGATACGAAGGTGTAACACCCTATTTGATCTGCAAGAATGCCGAAGCCGCGATAGATTTTTACAAGCAGGCGTTCGGCGCCGTGGAATTGTTCAGAATCGGTTCGCCCGCAATGGTCGGGCACGCCGAGTTAAAGATCGGCAACGCGATCATTATGTTGGCGGACGAGCATCCGGACATGGGAGCCGTCAGTCCCGAAACGGTCGGAGGAACGCCGGTGCAGCTACTGGTTTATGTAGAGGACGTCGACGCATTCACTGCAAACGCGGTCGCCGAAGGTTTGACGGTAATGCGGCCTATTCAGGATCAATTCTATGGAGATCGTTCGGGTCAGTTTAAGGATCCGTTCGGTCACGTCTGGTCGTTCGCGACGCATATCGAGGATGTCTCGCCCGAAGAGATGAACAACCGCGCCGCCGCGGCATATGGAGGATAGTATGAACACAAAATTCCTGCTCGCCGGCATCGCCGGATTTCTCATTTCGTTCGCCACCGGTTTTGTCGCGCATGGAATGCTTTTACGTGATGATTACGCGCAGATATCGAGCCTTATGCGGCCAGGTGCGGACGCAATGAACTATTTTCCGTTTATGCTTCTTTCGCATTTGGTCAAGGGATTCGCGTTTGCATGGATCTACAGGCAGGGAATTTCTTCTGGGACACCCTGGCTGATGCAGGGGGTTCGCTTCGGAATCGCAGTTGCGTTATTGATGACAGTGCCGCTTTATTTGATCTACTATGCCGTCCAGCCAATGCCGGGAACGCTCGTCGTAAAGCAGATCGTCGCCGATTCGATCAGCACC
>JAYSON010000237.1:0-3974 GCA_043722725.1 Chloracidobacterium sp. | reverse complement strand
GGGTTTGGTCTATATCCGCTGGCCGCGTGCCGTTATCATATACCGCTACGACGTGCAGACCACCAAGAATAAAATTAACGACACCGCCGGCTTTGATCTTTGCTATCTCGGGCGAAAGTGCATGATGATTCGAGAAACGCGGAAACTGCGTCGCCGGATTCGCCGGAAACCGATCTACGATCGGGCAGGGTGCGGGTGGATTTCCGCCAACCGGCGGGCAAAGATGCGGGTTTGCCATCCATCCGCCGAAAGAAACGTTCGCGCTACTGAGCGGATCCGAGGGCTCTACGGGTCCAACTGATCTGTGATGTTGAGCGGACACCTGACAACTATCGCTTAAGCCAAAGGCAAAAATTGCCGCGGCACAAAGGAATACTAGCGTGATTCGATTCATAGTTACCTCCTAATGGTGATTCATTAAACACTAAAAAAGGCCTTTTTTTAAGCACGTGTCACCTCAGAAAGCCACCTCTGAAAGGGCGACCTGCCAAGGTTAAGTCAAACAGCGGCGGAGCCGAAACTCCGATGTTGGTTATTATCGGGAACTTCTATCACTAGTCGAAGTGAAAGTCAACGCGAAGAGCAGCCGCAAAGGACGCAGAGAAAAAGTTAAAATGCGTGTCTTAAGAATTCGAGCGATTGATTTTTGTTTTCTCAACTTACTCAGTACAATGCGGCACAAAAAAGGCGACCCGTCAGGAATCGCCTAGATAAAATTCACAATGATTTAATGTTATGCAACCGAGCTTTCCGCCCTTTCGTTAGTAGCGGGTTTGGCCGTAAGAATATCGATCTTTTCTATCGACGGGCCTTCAAGCAGAAGTTCGGCGGCGTTTGCCATCAGAGCTGCAGCCACTTTGCCATTTAGATGAGCATCGCGGCCTTCGTCGCCGTCAAATGTATCGAAAATGCCGAACGTGTTTTCGGTGAATTTCACGGCGTACCACGTTACGGTGAGCGGTTCGTCATTTACAAGAGCGAGCCCACTATTCAAAAATGCCTCGACATCGGCTTCCTTGCCGGGTTTGGCGACCAATTTCACAAACAATCCTTTACTTACCATATCGAGAGCCTCCTTGCTAAAAACTAACTTACTATAAAGCTCAAACGAATTTTGCGCTAGAAACTTAGAGTATTACTTAAACCACGGTATTGCAACGGAAGCGAGGTTGACGACCTTCAGGCAGAACACTAAAAAATCACCCAATTACTCAGATGCTTTCCATATTACGGAATCATAACCGAGATTACTCGCTCTTACTCACAGCCTTCACAGATTCAACCGGTTCCGGACGCGGAGCCGCCAGGCCTAGTTCCGGCGAACGCCATAAATTTGAGACTAACAGTTCGCGGATGAACGTCATTTCTTTTGGCAAACGGTCGTAGAGCTTGAAGAAAAGGTCGTCGTGCATGGCGATCTCTTTTAGCCAGAGGTCGCGGTCGAGGCTCATAACCTTTTCGAAATCCTCACGGGAAAAATCCAATCCGCGCCAGTCCATGTCTTCGTAACGCGGCATCCAGCCAAGCGGGGTTTCGACGCCGATGGATTTGCCCTGAGCACGTTCGACGACCCATTTCAGCACGCGCATGTTCTCGCCAAATCCGGGCCAAAGGAATTTACCGTCCTCGCCCTTCCGGAACCAGTTGACCGAAAAAATACGCGGTGGTTCAGGGATCTGGCGGCCGAAATCGAGCCAGTGCGAAAAGTAATCACCCATGTGATAACCGGCGAATGGAAGCATGGCAAAAGGATCGCGGCGGACCTCACCGATATTTCCGAAAGCGGCGGCGGTCATTTCCGATCCCATCGTCGCGGCCATGTAAACGCCGAACGCCCAATTGAACGACTGCTGGATGAGCGGCACGACGCTGTTGCGGCGTCCGCCGAAGATGAACGCCGAGATCGGTACGCCCTTCGGATCGTCAAAACGCTCGTCAGCGACCGGGCATTGTTCAATCGGAGCAGTAAAACGGGAATTCGGATGCGCCGCCGCCTTTTCGCTTGAAGGCGTCCAATCATTGCCCTGCCAGTCGATGGCGTGTGCGGGCGGCTCGCCGTCCATACCTTCCCACCAGACATCGCCGTCATCGGTCAAAGCCACGTTGGTAAAGATCGTGTTTTCTTTGATCGATTCCATCGCGTTTGGATTTGTTTTGTAGTTCGTTCCGGGCGCGACGCCGAAAAATCCTGCTTCGGGATTAATGGCGTGGAGCTTGCCGTCCTCATTGGGTTTGATCCAGGCTATGTCGTCGCCGACGGTAGTGATCTCCCAACCTTCATCTTGAAAGGCTTTCGGGGGAATCAGCATCGCGAAATTGGTCTTGCCGCAGGCGGACGGGAACGCGGCGCAGACATAATCCTTGCGGCCGTTGGGCGATTTCACGCCGACGATAAGCATGTGCTCCGCGAGCCAGCCCTGTTCGCGACCGAGCGTAGAAGCGATGCGCAGGGCGAGACATTTTTTCCCCAAAAGCGCGTTGCCGCCGTAGCCTGAGCCGTAGCTAACTATCGATCTTTCTTCGGGAAAATGGACGATGTATTTATCTTTCGGATCGGGCGAGCACGGCCAAGCTACATCGGCCTGGCCCTCCGCCAACGGCATTCCGACCGAATGAAGGCAATGGACAAACTCGCCGTCGCCGAGAGCTTCGATCGCTTTATTACCCATGCGGGTCATGATCTTCATATTGACGACGACGTATGGCGAATCTGATAGTTGGACACCGAATTGCGAGATCGGCGAGCCGATCGGGCCCATGCAAAAAGGAATCACGTACATCGTGCGGCCCTTCATCGAACCGCGGAGCTTCGGCGTCAGCAAAGCTTTCATCTCGGGCGGGGCCATCCAGTTATTGGTCGGGCCAGCGTCGCCCTTGCTGCGGGAGCAAATGTAGGTGCGGTCTTCGACGCGTGCTACATCGGATGGATGAGATCGCGCCAGAAAGCTCTCCGGACGTTTTTCGGCATTGAGTTTGATGAATGTGCCTGCATCGACCATCTCGCGACAAAGGCGGTCGTACTCATCCTGCGATCCGTCGCAAAGATAGACGGCATCAGGCTCGCACAACTCGGCCATGTCGGTAACCCAACGCTTCAGTTCAGTGTTCTTAATGTTTTCTGGAACAGTATAATTTGCCATATTCTGGTGAATAAAGTTCTAATCCGTTTTACCTGTTTTGAAATAAGAAAACGCCCCAAAATTGGCACGTTTTGTAATAACATCGTTTGATGTTATCACACTATAACCGAAAATGTGAACGGAAACGAACAGATTATCGTTAAGCAATTGGTGATACCAATTAAGTAATCGAAGTGGCATAATCTGCCGCATACAGTTCACGTGAAAAACGAAATTAGAGGATCACGCCGTTTGAATGCGGTTCCGCCCGGCGTACTGCCTGACCGTGTGTATCGCTATTGCCGCAATGATTATTCCGCCGCCGAGGATTGCCCATTGCGACGGTCGTTCCCCGACGAAGAGAAACACCCAGACCGGATTTAGGAGCGGCTCAATAAAGCCGATCAGGCTTGCATCTAACGGACGCGTGCCGCCGCGAACGCCTTTTATAAAAAGGATGTAAGAAATGCCTATCTGAAAAATGCCTAAGAATGTAACTGCGGTCCAATCCAGAAGCGTCATTGTCGACAAAGCTTCAACTCCCGACTTTGCCGTTAAAGCCGCCAGCAGGAAATTCCCATAAATTACCGCGATGACGGGATTAAATCCGTCAGCTTTTGGATGCCGCAGCACGATTATGTAAAGGCCGAGAAAAACGCCCGAAAACAATGCGGCGATATTGCCCTGATAATCTTCGAGCCGGAGCTGGCCCACAAAAAAGAGGCTCATGCCGGCAAGCACGACCACGACTGTCACCAGATCGCGCCATTGAAATTTCTCGCCGATGATGAATGGAGCGAGAATCAGAATATATATCGGTGCGGTGTATTGCAGGAAAATGGCATTTGCCGCAGT
>JAYSON010000236.1:0-2127 GCA_043722725.1 Chloracidobacterium sp. | reverse complement strand
TCCTAGAAATCTAAAATTACGTCTGTCTAAACGACAGAGCAATACCACCACAATCATCGTGCCATAATGAAATAGCCTGTAAAAGAGTCGGCTTCGGCAAATCATTAGCGCGGGAATGCAATCCTTCAAGACATTCGTGCATCGAAGTGTTGCAGCTACATTAAGTGCTTATTTACCCTTTCGATGTATTTCGATAGAAACGAAAAAATTTGTATGACATAATCGAAAGTACGCGGATAATATGCCTAAGCTTTTTTCTTGAAATTACTTGACGATTGATTCTATTAAGCAAGTAAGCAAAAAACAGAAGCAATATTCGTCGAAGGCAAGGCTGCCTGTGACTCTGGTTTTGTATAATTGAATGACCCCTAGCCCTAAGAAAAAATCGAAATTCCTTGATCGCCTAGCCGAAGAAAACGGCGTGGCTATTGTTCTCGTTGACGAGGCATCCCGCGAAGTCTCTGTCTCGAACAATAGTTCGATGTGCAGTTTGCTTTGGGCGTCAACAGAGTTTGCACCGCGGTGCGCACAGTATTGCGGAAAAGCCTTCAAAGCGGCGACGGAAGCCGGAAGCACGGTTGAATATGAATGCTACGCGGGCTTGACCTGCAAGGCCGTTCCCGTAACTTACGCCGGAAGACAGTTCGTGGCGATCGTCGGCCGGACATTCCTAAATGCGGAGAATTACCGGAAAGCGACCGAAAAAGCAATGGAAGGTGAATGGCGGCAGTTCAAGCCTACGGAATTCTTCGAAAATACATTAATGACCAGCTCGAATATCAATTTGACGAAAACGGCTGAGCAACTCGAGCAAATCTCGAAAAAGCCGAGCGAGGACATTTTAGAGATTGAAAAACCGGCCGCTAAAATGTCTAACGGTTCGACTCCGAAAACTGAACAGGTCAATGAATTTGACAATGCGTTAACGAATCTGATCCAGAAATTCAACGAGAAATCGGATAAACCCGTCGTGCGGACTCAAATTCCTATTGCCAAACCGAAGGATGATTCCAGAGAGGTCTCAGCCGGGCGTTCGCTTATTGGCTCGCTGATGAAATTGGAATACCGGCAGGCGTGCGAATCGATCCTCGATTTTCTGAGTACTCGTTACGGCCTGCATTCGGTGATCTGGCTTGAAAGCCGGGAGCAGCGGCTTGAAGGCTTGATTTCCCTCGGGCGCTTGGCCGGAAAATCCGTCAAGATCGGAATCGGCGTTAATAGCGAACGACTCCGTGCGGCAGCTTTAACCGACACGCCTCTCGTACTGCGGGAGCGATCGACAGGCAAGTCAACCGCCGGTCCGCACACATTAAGCATATTTCCGGTAACTATCGGCGGGGAAATCCGCGGAGCGATCGGCGTCGAGGATAATTCGATCGATAACGCGACAAAACGCAATATTTCGCGGTTTGCCCAAACGGTAGCGTCGCAGCTTGAAATACTTCGGCTGCGTGACGAGGTTTCCGAACGCGATTGGCTGGCACGTGCGGTCATGCGATTTAACGAGAGCCTGAAGAATATCGACAAGGATGATTTCTGGCTGCACATTACACAAATCTCCGCCGAGCTTCTGGGTGCGGAGCGCGCTTCGATTCTGATACAAAACGAAAAATCGAACAGTCTCCACGCAAAAGCGTCGATCGGAGCACGGGTTGATCTGGTAACGGAAGAACGAGTCGGTGATCGCATCGCCCGTGTGGTTCTGGATGGGGGAAATCCGGTGATCGTCGCCGATATCGGACGTGTCGGAATGGAATCGGCACCTGGTAATTGGAGCTACAAGACGTCGTCTTTTATTATTTATCCAATACTGATCGGCAACCGAAAGGTCGGCGTCCTGAATTTTACGGATAAGGCCGACGGGGACAAATTTAATCAGCGCGACCTGGAATTGCTGCGGGCGATCGCTCCGCAGATCGCGGTTGCGATAGACCGAACGACCTTAAAAGATAAAGCAGGCGAATATGAGCAGCTTTCTGTTACCGATACGCTCACCGGCGTGCTCAATCGCCGGTACCTGGAGGAGCGTTTGACTGAAGAGATCAAGCGGTCGAAACGCCATCGTTTTCCGGTGAGTGTGATGATGCTCGATATCGATAATTTTAAGTCATACAACGACAGCTACGG
>JAYSON010000235.1:0-4256 GCA_043722725.1 Chloracidobacterium sp. | reverse complement strand
ATTTCGAGATCGCATACGGCATCGCACGCGAGCACGGCGGCCTTTGCATCGCCGACGAAGTGCAGACCGGCTGGGGCCGAACCGGCGATAAATGGTTTGGTATCGAGCAATGGAATGTTGAGCCGGACATCATCACCTCGGCGAAAGGCATGGCCAACGGCATTCCGATCGGCTGGACGATCGCCACGCCGGAAGTCGCCGATGCATTTCCCGGCCTGACATTCGCTACATTCGGCGGCAACCCCGTCTCGACCGCCGCCGCACTCGCTGTCATCAAAATGATCGAGGACGACGACCTCCGCACAAACGCCCGCGTAGTGGGCGATTACCTTCGCGCCAAATTGATCGAGCTAAAAGACAAATACCTCGTCATCGGCGACGTCCGCGGCATGGGCCTGATGCAGGGAATCGAGTTGGTCAAAGACCGCCAGACAAAAGAACCAGCACCCGAAGCCCTGCTCAAAGTCTTCGAGGAAACCAAACGCCAGGGCGTCCTGATCGGCAAAGGCGGCCTCTACGGCAACGTCATTCGGACAGGCATGATGCTAAATTCGACGAAAGATAATGTGGATGAATTAATCGCGGCTCTCGATGCGGGTTTTGCAAGGTGCTAATGCCATTAGTGAGAAAAGTTAGCTTCCGATGAATAACACTGCGCCTAAATTACAACTGCCGGAGGAGAGATCACCGTTTTGGTGGCTGCGGTGGGTTCCGACAGTAGTCATTTCGGCGCTGATCCTCTATTTTCTCTACGTTGTGGGAAGCGTGGCGATCATTCCGGTTCTCGCTTCTTTCGCCTTGGCATACCTTCTCAATCCCATAGTGCAGCAAGGCGAAAATCACGGTCTCTCTCGCACGATCTCGGCGGTTGTTTCCATACTAATTGTAACGCTCGTCATCGGCGGTTTTCTTGCATACGTTCTTCCCGACTTGTGGGCGGAAGGCACGAAGGCCGGAGCCAAGATTGCCGAAAATTTTACACCGGAAAACGCGGTCAGGCAGCGGACTGTTCTCAAGCGGTATTCACCGGCGCTCGAACGCGTTGCGGGCGATCGGATTGAAAAATTCCTGAGCGATCCGGTTTCCTTGATTAACAATGCCGCATCGACAACGACAACTGCGGCGGACGGTTCGGCGATCAGCACAGGCGAGGGATCGTTGATTTGGACCACGCTCGTTTCGTCGCTGGATCTGCTGCTCGTACCATTTTTTGTTTTTTATATTTTGATAGATTTCCAGAAATGGCGAGATTCGCTCGAAGAGCTTATCCCGCCACGGTTTCGTGAGCCTTTCAGTCGTTTATTTGATGAATCAGGCCGGATTTTAGAGTCCTACGTGCGCGGCCAACTTCTTATCGGACTCATAATGGCGGTGTTCTATGCCGTCGGATTCTGGTTTCTCGGCGTCCCGGCTTGGGCAGGTATAGCTCTGCTTGCCGGATTATTAAACGCCATTCCGTATGTCGGCACATTGCTTGGAATAGTTCTCGGGTGCGGATTTACTGTTGCCGATGGCGGCGGCGTGTGGGAGGTGGCTGCAGTTCTTGGCGTTTTTGTCGCAGTGCAGTCTTTGGAAGGTTACGTGTTGACCCCGCGCATTATAGGCGGCCGCCTAAATCTACATCCAATGGCGGTCTTTCTCGGGCTGCTCATCGGCGGAAAACTTTTCGGACTTTTGGGCGTTATTCTGGCCATTCCGGCAATCGCTATCGGAAAAGTCTTTTTCAAATTCCTGCGAGAGCTATATCAGGCTTCTTATTTTTATCACGCGGGCGACCATCACCCGATGGACGCGCCGAGCGAAAATATCGAAGAACGCATCGCCGATGCCGCCGACATTGTTCTGGCCGAGCAGGTGAATATAGAAGTTGAAGAAGCCGAACGAGAAAGCGAACCGGCTGATCAAACACCGCTGGAGCCAGTTTAGAAGGATTCGCCAGAGGCACAAAGGACGCAGAGATTTCCTGGAATCCGAACGGGATGATGCTAAATTCGCCGAAGAATAATGTTGATGAACTGATGGCGGCACTCGACGCGGGATTCGCTTTGTGCTAAACGGAGGAGGTTTATGATTTCTCATCGAACTCGGATCGTCGTCCTTTTGGTTTCGATACTCGTTGTCATTTTGCCTGTCACGAGTCAGGATTCAAGTGATACCACACGCATTTTGACCACTCTCAAACCTGCGCTCGAGAGTATTCAGGCTGACGAGATCTTAAAGAACATAAAAGTTCTCGCTTCGGATAAATTCGAAGGTCGAAACGTGGGAACAACGGGCGAGACTTTAACCGTCAATTATCTCGTCGATCAGTTAAAACGAGCCGGATTGAAGCCCGGAAATCCGGACGGAACTTATGTGCAGAACGTTCCGTTGGTCGGATATCGAACGGTGCCGCGGATTGATGTCGAGATAGGCAAAGAGAAAACGGCTTTGACGTTTCTCGATGATTTTGTTCACGACACTCCAGCGTTACGACCATCAGCGTCCGTGAAAAAAGCTGGCGTAGTTTTCGCGGGTTATGGGATCGTCGCGCCGGAGTATGGGTGGGATGATTACAAGGGTGTGGACGTTCGGAATAAATTGATTATTGTCCTGAGCGGCGAGCCGTCGGCCCCGGACAAGAATGATCCCCAGAAGCTGGATACTTCGTTTTTTAGAGGTGATACACGTACATATTACTCGACCCGGGAGTTTAAATTCGATCTTGCGACGAAGAAGGGCGCGGCTGGAATTCTCGTCATAACCGATCCTGAAAAGGCGAACACCTTTTCGCTTTTTCAGACCTTCGCCAAAATGGAGGGCTTTGGTCTAAAGCCGCGAAACGCAAGTACGCCGACGGTGATTTCCGGGATAATGACCGTCGGCTCAGCCCGTCGTATTTTTACAGCCGCAGGAAACGACCTCGAAAAATTAGAAGCATCGGCTGCCAGGAGCGATTTCAAAGCCATCGTGACGCCGGCAAACGCCAGTATCTCAGTCACGAACAAACTCCGAAACGTCGTTAGCCAAAATGTTGTTGCCCGCATTGAAGGATCCGATCCCTGGTTAAAGAATGAGTATGTTGTCTATTCTTCTCATTGGGACCATCTCGGCAAAGACACAAGTCTTAAAGGCGATCAGATTTATAATGGAGCCATTGACGATGCAATCGGAACGGCCCAACTACTAGAGATCGCCGAAGGATTCGCAAAGCTGGCTAAAAAGCCGAAACGCTCGATTCTCTTCATCGCCACGACCTCGGAGGAAAAAGGCTTTCTCGGCTCACGATACTACGCCCAAAATCCTCTATTTCCGATCGAAAAAACCTTGGCTAATATCAATCTCGATGGAGGTAATGCCTGGGGCCGAACGAGAGATATTCTTTCCGCTAGCTACGGTCTTTCCACACTCGACGAGGTCCTTGAGGAAGCGGCAAAACTACAAGGACGAGTCTTCGTAAAAGAATCTCTCGGCAACGGCGGCCTATATTTTGGGTCGGATCAGATCGAATTCGCAAAGGCCGGAATTCCAGCGATCTTTCCATTTAGCGGTTCGGACTATCCCGGTCGGCCGAAGGATTTCGGCGAGACTCAATGGAACAATTACGCCGATAAAGATTACCATCAGGTCACTGACGAAGTTAAGCCTGACTGGGACCTTTCCGGTGCCGCGGAAGATGCTCAATGGCTGTTAATCGCGGGTTATAAAATTGCCCAGGCAGCGAAGCGGCCTGAATGGAAGCACGGCAGCGAATTCAAACGTACTGGTAAGTTGGTGCAAATTAGGGCGAACTAATATTGATACAGCCCAATCCTGCTTGTTACATATACTTATTATGAAATGGCTTTCACGAATTCAGATATTTCTCATCGTTATTTCTCTGGCATTTTCGAGTACGACGGTTAATGGCCAGATTCCTATCGACAACGCTAATACGGAAAACTCGGAACAAACTATAAAAGCTACGTTCTCCCTGCCGGACGGCGGACACACGATCTTGCTTGAGAAAAATTATAAAAAGTTTCAAGCTGTGATTTTGGGGTTTCTGAACCAGCCGTAGAGCGTAATAGGCATGGCGCCTGGGGCACGAGGCCCTTAATGCTAAACTAAACCATTACCGTCCATACTCATCGCCATACTCCTCCGCATATTTTTCATATCGTTTGATGAGCGCGATGTTCTTCTTTTCGATATCCGTGAGGTAGCCTTTAATATCGACCGTGTTAGGCACGTACCAGCCTTCGTTTTCGAACTGCTGGCGTAACTCCTTTTTGTTG
>JAYSON010000234.1:0-8463 GCA_043722725.1 Chloracidobacterium sp. | reverse complement strand
TGCTGCGAATAATCTTTTTCTCGCCGTGAGCCGAATACCCAAGCGCTTTGAGTATCGGAACGATCAGTTCTTCCCGAACAGAGTCTTCCTTAAAATCCGGGGATTTCAAAAGCTCAAAATCGAAATCGCGGAAGATGTTTTCCATAGTCTGGAATCCCTTATTTTGTTAACGCCAAGAATTATTTTCCGAAAAATAGTATCACAGGTTATTCGGCGGCATAGCCGCAGGACTTATTAGGATATGTGACGGAAAAGCCGAGCTTTTCCGCAAATAGATGGGCAAAGCCCAGAGACCTTAATCAATTCTATCGTCGGGGTCAGGCTCTAACGCTGGAACTTTGCTTAAGGTCCTTAAAAACTTTTCTCTATCGCCGCGTTCCGCGCGCCTTTTTACAAGTTCGAAGGCAGTCCAGTAGGTGTCTTCCTCAGCCTGAGCAATAACCTTCTCATCTATTTCCTTCTCAGTTTGACGCTTCTTCATTGAGTTCAACTCTCATTCACCTTCAACACAGCCAGAAAAGCTTCCTGCGGGATCTCGACGCGGCCTACTTTTTTCATTCGTTTTTTGCCTTCTTTTTGTTTTTCGAGCAGTTTACGTTTGCGTGAGATGTCGCCGCCGTAGCATTTAGCGATGACGTTTTTGCCCATGGCTTTGACGGTTTCGCGGGCGATGACCTTGCTGCCGATGGCGGCCTGGATGGCGACCTCGAACATCTGCCGCGGGATGAGTTCCTTCATTTTCGCGACAAGAAGACGGCCTTTTGCGGTGGCGGTGTCGGAGTGCATTATAAGCGAAAGGGCATCTACCGGCTCGCCGGAAACGAGAACGTCGAGCTTTACGAGCTTGCTTTCCTGATAGCCGGAGAGATGATAATCGAGGGAGGCGTACCCTTTTGACACCGATTTCAGGCGATCGTAAAAATCGAGGACGATCTCGTTCAATGGCAGCTCGTAAACAAGCATCACGCGGTCGGTCGTAACATATTCGAACTTTTTCTGGACGCCGCGTTTTTCGTCTAGCAGCGGGAGAATGCCGCCGAGAAATGCGTCGTTTGTCAGGATCGTAGCTTCGATAAATGGTTCCTCGATCTTTGTAATCCTTCCCGTATCCGGCATTTTCGACGGCGAATCGATCTCGGCGGTTACGCCGTCGGTGGTCGTCACGCGATAACGAACGCCGGGTGCCGTGGTGATCAGGTCGAGGTTGAACTCGCGTTCCAGCCGTTCCTGGATAATCTCCATGTGCAGCAGGCCGAGAAATCCGCAGCGGAAGCCGAAGCCGAGAGCAGTGGACGATTCCGGTTCGAAGAAAAACGATGCGTCGTTCAGTCTGAGCTTTTCCATCGCGTCGCGCAGATCTTCGTATTGGGCGGCATCGATCGGGTAAAGGCCGGCGAAAACCATCGGCTTTACTTCCTGAAAACCCGGAAAAGGCTTATCGACCGGGCGTGCGGCGTCCGTGATCGTATCGCCGATCTGCACGTCGGCGACAGTTTTGATCGAAGCAGTCAAAAATCCGACCTCGCCTGCTCCGAGTTCGTTTATCAGCGTCGGACGCGGGCGATTTACGCCGATGGTTTCGACCAGATATTCGCGGCCCGTATTGAAGAATTTGATCTTTGTGCCTTTTTTGATCGTGCCGTCAATGATACGGAAAAGCACGATAACGCCGCGATAGGTGTCATACCAACTGTCGAAGATGAGTGCCTTGAGCGGTGCATTACGGTCGCCCTTTGGGGATGGAACCTTGGCCACGACCGCCTCAAGTACCTCTTCGATGCCGAGGCCGGTTTTTGCGGAGGTCATTACGGCTTCGCTTGCGTCCAATCCGATAATGTTTTCGATCTGTTCCTTGATACGGTCGGGTTCGGCGGAAGGCAGATCGATCTTGTTCAAAACGGGAATGATTTCCAGATCGTTTTCGATCGCAAGATACGTGTTCGCAAGCGTTTGGGCTTCGACGCCCTGCGATGCATCGACAACCAGCAAGGCACCTTCGCACGCCGAAAGCGAACGTGAAACTTCGTATGAAAAATCGACGTGGCCGGGTGTGTCGATCAGATTTAGAACATATTGCTTGCCGTCTTTTGCGGTGTAATCGAGCCGGACAGCGTGGGCCTTGATGGTGATTCCGCGTTCGCGTTCAAGATCCATATCGTCTAGCAACTGCTCTTCCATGTCACGGTCGGCGACCGCACCGGTGAGCTGCAAGATGCGGTCGGCCAGGGTTGATTTTCCGTGATCGATATGGGCAATGATCGAAAAATTTCTAATACTGTCTGGGTTCATATTTCCTGCAAATCGAAAAGATAACAATAGCAAACCAAGCGGAAAACCGCACTTTACGGCTGTGGATGGTCTTGTTTCATTCCAAAAACCATTATCAAGGAATACGCGGAATAACACGGAAAAATTCGAAGTTTGAATCCGAATCACCCCATCCGGCGAAAGCTTTGACATATCGGTTCTTTGGTTGAGTCGAAGCTTTGTTAATTCGATACCCTGGATAATATTACAACCGGCGAATTTGAGTTACTAAAGATTGGCAAAAGCTTAAAGGTTCAGTAACGTCCGCGTCATCTCGAGTTCGACATACGCTTTTGACGATCAAGCGAACCGAATATCTGCAATTTATCGGCATTGCCGACTTATTTTAAGGAGGGTAAATATGAAATGTTCTATTTTGCGGCATCGTATCTTTACAGTGCTGTTTTTATTCGCAGTTGCTGCCATCGGGGTATCAATAAACGCCCAAACCGCGACCTCGAACTTTGTGGTTTATGGCCTGACGACATCAAACAGTTTGGTTCGCTTTAACAGTGCGCGGGCGAACACGATCCTGAGCACCGTCGCGGTGACGGGATTGCAGGGCGGGGAGAATTTGCTCGGTATCGATTTCCGGCCAGCGACGGGACAGCTTTTCGGCCTCGGCAGCACAAGCCGCCTTTACAGGATCGATACTGCCACCGGAGTGGCGACGTCTGTCGGATCTTTGACGACACCGCTTTTAGGCACCAATTTTGGTGTTGACTTCAACCCGGTACCTGACAGGATCAGGATAACTTCGGATGCCGATCAAAATCTTCGGGCCAACCCGAATGATGGAACAAATGTGGTAGACGGAGTACTTGCTTATGCTGTTGGCGATGTAAATTTCGGACAGAACCCGAACGTAGTTGCATCAGGCTACACAAATAGTTTTGGCGGTGCGACATCGACAACGTTGTACGACATAGACTCGAATCTCGATATTCTTGCTGTCCAGAACCCGCCTAACAGCGGAACGCTTAACACGACGGGCAGTCTTGGCGTAAATGTGACGGGCGAGGCGGGCCTCGACATAGCCCCCGGCAATAACACTGCTCTGGCAGCACTTCAGGTGCAGGGAGCAACCAGTTCCTCACTCTACTCGATAAATCTCGCCACAGGTGCGGCAACGGTGATCGGCCCGATCGGCGGCGGGGTTGTTATACGCGACATCGCGATCACGCGCAGTAGTGCATCGAGCGCGGCGACCGCGCTTGATTTCGACGGCGACGGCAGGACCGACGAAGTCGTTTTCCGCCCTTCGAACAATACTTGGTACATCAGAAGCAGTTTTGACGGCATACTCCGGTCATTCGTGTGGGGCGTGGCGACGGACATTTTTGTTCCAGGCGATTATGACGGAGACGGCAAGACCGATGTGGCTGTCTGGCGACCTATGAACGGCACATTTTACATTATTCGGAGCTCGAACAATTCGATCCTGACGCGACAGTTCGGTATTGCAGGTGATGAGCCGATCGCCCGAGATTACGATGGCGACGGGATAACGGATTATGCGGTTGTTCGCCGCTCTGGCGGTGTGATGACATGGTACATCCAGCAATCCTCGAACGGGTCTTTCCGGGTGCAGCAGTTCGGATTAGATTCCGACATAGTTGCGCCGGGCGATTATGACGGTGATGGCCGATTCGATCTGGGCGTGCGTCGCGGCATCGGAAGCCAGCCGGCTGTCTTCTACACGCTGCAGAGTACGGCGGGCTACATCGTGTCGGCAAGCTTTGGCATCGGTGCGGATCTAATCGTGCCGGGCGATTACGACGGGGACGGCAAAACCGATTTTACGGCGCTTCGCCAAGGAACGACTTACACGTGGTTCGTAATACGAAGCTCGAACCAGACGTTCAATGCCGTAGTTCTCGGTCGTAAACCGGACTTCTCGACTCAGGGTGACTATGACGGAGACGGCAAGACCGACGTCTGTATCTGGGACCCGATAAACAATGCGTTTCGCTATTATCGAAGCTCCGATAACGTGTTGGTCACAACGATATTCGGTCAAAACGGCGATTATCCGGTAGCGAACTACGATACACACTAACTTAAAAAGATTTTGCCCGTTTGCGATCTCGAATCGGGATCGCAGACAGGCGAATATGAACACGAAGGGAGGATAAATATGAAAATTCAAATTAAAGAGATGGGGAAAAGTCTGCTGGGAATCGCATTGATCTTTTCGATGACGGTTATTCCGATGCTGGCTTCGAGCCACGGAGAAGCACCGCTAATCAGCATGGACAGGTTTGCGGACAATACCGATACATACGCTTTTCGAAGCGTCGAAGCGGGCCGCGAAGGTTTTGTAACGCTAATCGCGAACTACATTCCGCTACAGGAACCTTCGGCGGGACCGCAGTGGTTCAGATTCGATGACTCAGTTTTATACGAGATAAAGATCGACAACACCGGTGACGGCACTGAAGATATTTCTTATCAGTTTCAGTTTACGACCCAGACCGTAAATAACGACACAATACTGGGCCATACGGCAGTTAACGAAAACGGCGTGATCAGCAGCCTGGCTGACCTGGATTACAATATGCCGCAGACCTATTCGGTTCGCCGGGTCGCCAGGCAAAGGAACAGAGGCGGCAGTTTTCTCGGAGGCGGATTTCGCACCCCTCCGGCTAACGTCGGCCCGCGTGTGACGCCGAATTACGAACAAAATCTTGGCCAGCCTGCGGTATATAACCTGCCCGGCGGCGGAAAGGTGTTTGCCGGCAACCGCGACGAATACTTTTACATTGATCTCGGTGTTTTCGACGCCTTGAATTTGCGATCCACCGGAGCTCTCGGCGGCATCGACTCAACGAAAAACTACAACGTGAGCACGATCGCGATCGAGGTTCCAATTGCGGATTTGACCGTATCTCGTGCGGTTCCGTCCGGCCCGACTGCTTCGGACGCAGTTATCGGCGTTTGGGCGACCGCAAGCCGACGTTCGACACGAGTTTTAAATGCAGGCGGCAGTCAAGCCAGTGAAGGCTCATATCAGCAGGTCTCGCGTCTTGGTAGTCCGTTGGTCAATGAAGTTGTCATTCCTCTCGGTCTGAAGGATGCGTTCAACAGCATTCCGCCTTCAGTCGATGGAACGATTCCGCGTGTTGTTCAAGCAATACAAGACCCCGAGTTAGCGCGTCTGATGGCAGCCGTTTTCGGTATAACGATACCGCCGCCGCCGCGAAACGATCTGGTTCAGATCTTCGCCACAGGTATTCCGGTAAATGCAGTAACGGGGCCGAATTACACGACGTTCCTTTCGGACGGGGTGCCTCACGAGTATCTGAGACTCAATGTCGCCATTCCGCCGACGGCGATCGGAAGTCAAAGCCGGCTCGGACTGCTTGGAGGCGATGTTGCCGGATTTCCAAATGGCCGTCGCGTTTTTGATGACGTAACCGATATCGAGCTTCGCGCTCTGGCAGGCGGAACGCCGTTCACGCCGGCACAGAATATCGCTCCGAACAATACATTGGGCGATGGCGTGAGTTTTAACCCGGAAGGTCCGCTTCTTACGCGCTTCCCTTATTTGCTGCCGCCAAACCAAGGCAATCAGCCGCGACCATCGAGCACGCCTACGACCTCGACATCGGCGAGCAATAGTGAGCGGGATTCTTCCAAGATTCCCACCGTTGATGAGAACGGCTTTTTAAACAAATAGCCGTTGAATGAATGTTCGTGTCCGGGTTTTCCTGTTTTCTTCCCGGGCACGGACATTTTGAATTTATGGGCGGCGGGCTAGTTCAAAATTGGGTCTGCCATTCGTTTTCGTGTGTATCGGTTGCAACGGTGGGGAATGAACTACGAAATACCATTGACAAAGACAGGGAAAATGGAGCTAAGAGATCTTTAACTTCAAAAAACGAGTCATGAAGCAAATACCTATTAAATGTTTAACGATCGGTTTGGCGTTATTTTTCGCCGGAGCTTTAAGTTCATGCTCGACGCAATTGGCTGAATCGACGCGTGCGGATACGGTTGAAAATGCGCCGCTTCTGACGGCCGATAAAGAGGTCGACGCGGCCTTGAAATTCATCGAAAAGGTGCCAGAATCGCCGCTTGGTTACAATCAGTTGGCCGTTATATATATGAGACGAGCGCGCCAGACCGGCGATTTCTCGTTTAACACAAAGGCGGAAACAGCCATCAACCGGGCATTGGAATTTGAGCCAAGCGATGCTTCGGCGCGTAAATTGAAAGCCTCGCTTCATCTTTCTTTTCATCGCTTTAGAGAAGCGGCCGAACTTGCAACGCAACTGCAAAAGGAATTCCCAAACGATTCATTTCTTTTTGGTGTTTTAGCCGATGCATATGTCGAGCTCGGCGAGTATGACCGGGCTGTCGAGGCGGCGCAGAAGATGGTAGATCTGAAACCAGGTACCGCATCATATGCACGCGTCGCGCAGATTCGGACGCTCTACGGCGATCACGCGGGAGCGTTGGAAATTATGACTCAGGCCGCACGGTCCGCCGACCCGAAGGAAGCAGAGACGCAAAGCTGGTGTCTCGTCCAAATCGGCGACGAGCATTGGAAAAACGGTGAGTTCGATAAAGCCGCAAAGCTTTACGACGAGGCTCTGGATGTTTTTCCAGGCTACTTTCTTGCCCTGGCGTCCAAAGGACGTTTACTCGCGGATGAAAACGATTTGGACGGAGCCGAAAAGTTCCTCACCGACGCTCAAAACCGTCTCCCGGCGGCGGACGCCATCATCAATCTGGGCCACGTCTACAAGCTGCGGGGCGACGCGGAGCGAGCAAAGCAGCAGTACGACCTGCTCGAGGTGGTTGAACAAAAACTCGGAGCGGCCGGCGATCAAAAGAAGCTTGCTCTTTTTTGGGCGGACAGCGATGTAAAACTTACGGAAGCTCTAGCAATTGCGGAGAACGAATACGCGATGCGGAAGGACATTTACACGACAGACGTTCTGGCGTGGTGCCTTTATAAAAACGGCAAATTGCCGGAAGCAAAGAAAAAAATCGTCGAAGCGATGCGTCTGAAAACGAAAGACGCTCGAATTCTATATCATGCGGGGATGATCGAAAAAGCATTGGGAAACAACCGCGAAGCTGTTCGATTAATTGACGAAGCTTTGAAACTGAACCCTTCGTTCGATCTGATCCAGGCAAATGTTGCGAGAAAAACGATAGAGGAAATGAAAACGAATATCAAGGGGTAACGAAAGCGATGCGTACGAAATTTATCTTTTTAACGTCGGCTTTGGTTTTGGCATTAGCGTCGTTGGCATCTGCCCATCCGTTAGGTAATTTCAGCATCAATCAATATTCGCGTTTGGACGTTGGAAAATCCGAGATCCGCATCCGGCAGGTCTTGGATATGGCCGAGATACCGACGTTTCAGGAAACGAGTGTGATCGATACCGACAAAGATGGAACGCTCTCGGACAAAGAACTAAAAGCCTACGCTGCAACGCTTACGCCTAACTATTTGAAGAGTCTTTTTTTAGACGTTAATGGTAGTGAGATCCCATTGCGGGCCACATCGGAGAATATTCATTTGGTGCCCGGGGCCGGAGGCCTGAATACGCTGCGGATCGAGTGGGATCTGATGGGAGATGCCGGAACAGGCATGGCGGCCAATAACGTAACTTTCCGAAATGACAATTATCCCGAAAGATTGGGATGGCGCGAGATCGTCGTAACGCGTACAAACGGGATTGAGATTTATGACAGCACCGCTTTTGGAAGCGGCATAACCGACGAAATAAAGGCCTACCCGGTAGAAACCTTAACCTCACCCCTGAGCGAAAGGGCCGCGAAGTTCTCCTTTGCTTCCGGCCCCCTACCTCAAAATGCTAAACCGCTGCAGAATCGCGATGGGCATTACACGGCTGCAGTGCAGAAAGACCGGCTGGCGGAATTGATCGCGGTTCCCGAGATTACGTTTCCGATCGCCGTTTTCGGGTTGCTGATTGCACTTGGGCTTGGTGCAATGCACGCAATGTCGCCGGGCCACGGTAAGGCTGTGGTTGGGGCCTATCTGGTCGGTTCGAAAGGAACGGTGAAACACGCAGCGTTTCTTGGATTGACGGTCACGATTACACATACGCTCGGAGTTTTCGCAATCGGGCTTTTGATGCTGCTTGCTTCAAATTACATTTTGCCGGAAACGATCATGCC
>JAYSON010000233.1:0-2443 GCA_043722725.1 Chloracidobacterium sp. | reverse complement strand
TACCACGTGCTGAAGCACGTGGCTAATCGGCCTTCGGGAATCAATTAGGGAAACGTCGATGCCTTGCGTCAGGTCTGGCCTTCACGCGGCGTCTTGTCGCGTCACGCCTTCGATTTCCAACACTAGATCGGCGCCGTAGGCTTTGGCAGGTGTTTGGCAGCCGGGCGTGAAATTTCCATCTAAAATTTTCTGCGCGATGTTCAATGCCGCGAGTGCCGTGAGCGTATAACCTTCCGGGCCCTGCATTAGCGATTCGACGCGGTTGCCGTTCAGGTCGCGGGCTTCTCCCCAAAGCAGGGTCCTGCCTTTTGCCCGTTCCTCGTCGCTCGGCCCGCCGGATGGAATTTGTTTTTGCAAATAATCCTGAAAAGGCTTTGTCGCCAGTAGCCAGCCGAGATAGCGGCTGAGCTTTAGCATCGTCAGGTTTTTCGGCGGGATAACCGTATAGACCTCGATATTCGGAATTCCGGTGGAATAATAAGCTGTCGAGACATCGCCCCACGGAATTGTAACGCCGGTTTTTGTAACTTCGCCAAAATCGATCTCGCGCGTTTTCCACGCAGCCGGAACCGGGGTAATAACACCGTCTTTTCGGATAGCGCCGCCGGCGCCTACATTCATCGTCATCGTCGCCTGTGTGCCATGCGAGATGCGGCCCATGCCGTAAAACGCCAGCGAAAGGTGCGTTGCCGACGGCAAACGGTCCTTCAAATGCCGTGCAAGGCAGTCAGACGGCACGACATCGAACCCGACGCCCGGCATCACCATTATCCCCGCCGCCTTTGCTCGTTCATCCACCCGCGCACAGGCCTCGAACACGGCGATCTCGCCGGTAATGTCGGTGTAATGCTTCTTGTTCCGCAAACAAGCCTCAACCATCGCCCGCGACGTGATCGAAAACGGCCCCGCACAATGGAGCACCATCTCGACCTCCTGCAAAGCCGCATCCACCTTCTCTCGATCATCCAGCGAAAAAACACGATACTCAAGCCCGTTCCTTGCCGCCAACTCCCCAACCGCCGCCGCATTCCGCCCGCCAAGGACCGGTTTCATCCCGCGCTCGACGGCATAGCGAGTGATCAATTCACCCGTGTAGCCGTTCGCTCCGTAGATTAGAAAGTTAGGCATAAGCTATTTTCGGCATTTCGTCGTAAGTTCGCCCTTCAAGTAGTCTTCCAGTTTTTTTCTTATTGAAACCGCCCCATTGCTTGAAGAAGAATGGAACGCCGAAATCTTCGCACTGTTTGCGTATTTCAAGGACCCATTCTTCTTTTACCGGTCGGAAGCCATAGCCGCTCTCGCCGCCAACAATTGCCCAATCAATCGAGTCGAGGTTTAGCGATTTCAGCGGTCCGAGCAACGGTTCCAACGAAAGAAACTTTACCTTCGCTCCTGTTTTCCTTAGGTCATCAATTCGGTGAACGTATTTCTGACTCTCCACTGAAACCCCCATCCAGATATTCGGCGCCCACGACAATTCCGACTCGATCTCGGCAAGCCTGTCCGCTCTCTTGGTCAAGACCTGAAACCGGTGCCAGTGCGCGCGATTCATTACATCGAAGACCTGTTGAATATATTCAAGCGGAACGTCCATATGAAAAAGATCGCTCATCGAATTTACAAAGATCGTCTGAGGCCTTTTCCAACGCAGCGGGAGTTCAAGCATTTGCGGTTGCAGCGTAAGCTTGAAACCATTAGCGTAATTCGCCTGTCCCATTGCCTTCAAACGCTTTGACAAACGCTCTGCGTAGCAATTTTTGCAGCCCGGACTGATCTTCTTGCAGCCGGTTACTGGATTCCAGGTTGATTCCGTCCATTCTATTGGTGATTTGTGTGCCATCGCGATTTAAGGAAGAGGCTCAAATTTAAGCACGTCCGAGTCGTTGATCCTAGTCTTGCCAGATTTTTCACTTATTAGCTTATCTCGAATCAAATCCTGAACAACGGCATTGTAATCCTTGCTATGGAAAAACCCAAAATTTATGGGCAGAAGATCACTCTTAATTTTTCCGCGCGTAACTACGGCATTGTTTTTGAGATAAACCTCCATAGTTTCGCGAAGTAGTTGGCGTCGGTCGGCGACAGCGTTAGACAGAGATGCTTCCTCCGAGAATAGCGGTAGACTAGTTCCAACATGATCGCTATAGAGTAAATCTTCTTCCTCTCGAATAAAATCGTTCATCAAGAAAATCCCGTCTCGGTGTCGGGTGCAATACACGAAATAATATTGAGGACGCATAGTCAAAGACTCGCGTATCTGATAAGCAACCACTTCATATCCATGTTTCCGTATGTTATGAAGATACTCATGAAGCAAAATTACCTCACCTTCTTGTGGGGTCAAGCGAGGGTCTTGAAATTTCGTCATCCAGTCATTACTACCAAGGATCTCAGTCACAAGATTTGCATCGGTGTTCGCCACCTTAGTATTCGTATTCGGTGA
>JAYSON010000232.1:0-5365 GCA_043722725.1 Chloracidobacterium sp. | reverse complement strand
GCCTTGCCGATCTCGTTTCGGCATATTTCGTTCCGGCTGTGATCGCAGTTGCGATTATTGCGTTTGTTGTATGGATGCTTGTCGGGCCAGAGCCGCGTTTTGTTTATGCATTGGCAAATGCTATCGCGGTCCTGATAATCGCCTGTCCGTGCGCTCTAGGGTTGGCAACGCCAATGTCGATCATGGTTGGAACGGGACGCGGTGCGACGGCCGGAGTTCTGGTCAAAAACGCTGAAGCCCTTTAGATCCTAGAAAAAGCGAATGTGCGGATCGAGGACAAAACGGGAACGTTGACCGAAGGCAAACCGAAACTCGTCTCTGTGGTCGCCAAAGGTATCGATGATCAGGAATTTCTTATACTCGCCGCAAGTCTTGAACGAAACAGCGAACATCCTCTGGCAGAGTCGATCGTCGCGAGTGCCGAAGAACAAAAGATCGAGTTTTTGCCCGTCGAAAACTTTGAGTCGGTCACTGGAAAAGGTGTCATTGGCGATGTCGGTGGCAAGCGTGTTTCACTGGGAAATCGGAAACTACTCGATCAGCTTGTGGTTGAGATCGACAGGGATCTTGAGGCGGAAGCCGACAAACAAAAAAGCGACGGGCAAACCGTGATGTTCGTGACCGTGGACGGCCATCACGTCGGTCTGGTTGGTGTTACCGATCCTAAATCCGCAGCCAAGGCTATCAAAATGCTGCCTGAAGTCGGTGTCGAGATCGTTATGCCTACCGGCGATAATTCAGTAACCGCGAACGCGGTCGCCGAGCGACTTGGTATCGATAAAGTGCAGGCTGAGGTGTTGCCCGAACAAAAGGTGAGATGGTCAAACAGTTTCAGGTGGAAAGATCGTTGCTATGGCCGGTGATGACGTGAACGACGCGCCCGCCCTGGCGCAGGCACACGTTGGCATCGCAAACCGGTACCGACGTGGCAATGGAAAAGCGCCGCCGTAACTCTTTTGAAAGGTGATCTGATGGACATCGTGCGGCCAAAAACCCCATTCATGCAACTATGTCGAACATCCGGCAAAACCTGTTCTTTGCCTTTATTTATAACGCTCCCGGCGTTCCCATTGCGGCCGGCACTTTATATCCGTTTTTCGGAATGCTGCTTTCGCCGATAATCGCAAGCGCGGCGATGACGTTCAGTTCGGTTTCAGTAACTATGAATGCACTACGGCTGAGGAAGGTCAAACTTTAATCTACGTATAGAGTTGATTTACTTTGGCTAGTGGTGGTCCATAACTATGGAGGTCCAACAACATTGAAAATCTCAAAAATCTTACATATCGGTGGCGTCATCGTGGGTTTAGCAGGCATCCTGGCAGCATTAGCCGGGAGTTGCGGCTGGCCCAGGAACCATCTGGGGACTGTCACGAGAACATTTTTTTCTGTGTTCCGGACTCTTGATGCTAATAACTATCTTTTTTGCCGTCCGCAGGATTCACGACGTTTTACTTGAAACCAAAGGTGAAGTGCTCTAGCAAACTCAGGCTTAATGTCCATAACGGCCAGCCGCGCCATCGCACGCGACTAAACTTATTTGGTTTCGTTTACGCGCGGGGCAGCATACAATGAGAAAAAGCGGTAGGCAATTGGTGATGACTCTGAATAAAGATGGTTGCAAGATGCTTGCACTTTTCCAGATCGAAGCAAATCACGCGAGTTCGACTGGAATGGAAATGCTTGATTTAAGGCGGTTTGCGTCATTATGACAACTTATGAAAACCTATCAAATTCGCTTGGGGTGCGAGAGGTCGTGAGTTCAAATCTCGCCGTCCCGACCAACAACAAAGGCTCTGCTCAATCGGCAAAGCCTTTTTTCCTGTTCCTTCTTGTTCGCCTTATTCTGTAGTTCCCGACTCGACTTTCGTAGGATTTTCCACAACTTCCTCCACTTCCGGCTCGACCTTGCTCGGATACATCCGTTCGCTTAACCGAACAACCGCAAACTGATTCGCATAGACGACGGCTGCAGCCGCGACCGATAGAAAAATAGCGACAAATACGTCAACCGAAAGGCGACTGGGCTCAAAATTGGCATTCCAAAATCGGACAAAAGCCGGATTGAGCCAAAAGCCCGCCACAAGACGGAAAATTGTGAAATATATAAATGTCGTCCACATCGCCCACGACCTGCGCGATTTCGCCAGTACGGCGTTTGCGAATATGAGCAAGGCAATTGACGATACCCAAAGGAATTTCCAAGCGAGTCCCGAATGATATAAATAGCCTTCGACGGCCGCCAGCGGTGCCCCGATACTTTTAAGCCAAGTCCACGAATAGTAAGTGAAAAAGGTCATTGTCGCCGTGCAAAGACTGAGAACGACCAGATATATCCGATTCCACATATGCGACTGTATTACCGTTTGAAGTCACTGCTTGAGCCGGCCCACCGCCGAGCATAAGCCAACTAAACTTGGAACTCCAAACGCAAACTAAAGTTTGAACTCTGAACTTTTCCTATTTTGATTTTACTGTCAGATAAATAACCTGACCTCCGCGTGCGATCAGTAGCAGGATCGGCTTATCGCCCGCGCTGTTCAGCGCCGACTGCACGGCGTCCACCGTTTTGACCGGCTTGCGGTTTATTTCGATAACCACGTCGCCGCGGGCGATGCCGGCTTCGACGGCAACGCCCGATTCATCGATATCCGTCACTACCAACCCTTCCGTTCCAGTCGGCACACTGAGTTGTTTCGACATTTCCGGCGTCAGCGGCTGGAGGCTCAAACCAAGCTTGCCGTTTTGCCCCTGTTTTAATTGATCGTCGTCGTTTTTAGGATCTCTGTTCTTGGCGGTCTGTTCGGTGTCGAATTCTGCGAGCGTGGCAGTTAGTTCCTGCGGACTGCCATCGCGTAGAATCGACAGCTTTATCTCACTGCCCGGCAACGTTCCGGCAACCTTATTCCGGAGCACGTTGCTGTCTTCGATCTTCTCGCCGTTTATCGCCGTGATGATGTCGCCGCGCTTCACACCCGCCTTCTCGGCGGAGCTTCCGGCCCTCACATTACTGACCAAAACGCCCGATTTTTCCTTAAGTTCAAGGGCTTTAGCGGTATCGTCGGTAATATTCTGGATGTTGACGCCGAGCATTCCGCGATGAACTTTGCCGTCCTTCAAAAGCTGCTCCAAAACCGACCTCGCCATGTTTGAAGGTATCGAGAATCCAATCCCGATATTTCCACCCCCGGTTCCCGGAGGTGAAAGTATCTGCGAGTTGATGCCGATTAATTCACTGTTCAGATTAACAAGGGCACCGCCCGAATTACCGCGATTGATCGGCGCATCCGTTTGCAAAAAGTCCTCAAAGCTCTGTCCGTCGCTTAAGCCTGTGCGGCGTCCTTTTGCTGAGATTATTCCCGCCGTTACGGTCTGCCCGATACCCAGAGGATTGCCGATGGCCAAAACGATGTCACCGACGCGAACATTGTCAGAATTGCCAAGCGTGAGATACGGCATGTTCTGCGCTTCGATCTTCAGAACGGCCAGATCGCTTGGCTTGTCGGTGCCGACGAGCTTGGCGTCAAACGTCTTATTGTCGGCCATCATGACCGTGATTTTTTCCGCACCATCGATAACATGAGCGTTGGTTAGGATCGTGCCGTCGGCGCTGACGACGACGCCGGAGCCCAATCCACGCTGGATTTGCGGTCGCTGGTTTCCTTGCGGACCCTGAAAACGCTTAAAGAAATCATCGCCGAGCGGCAATTCCTGAGCCTGCGGTTTCGACTTTCCTTCTGCCTCGATCCGCACGACCGCCGCCGAGGTTTTCTCTACTACATCGGCGTAAGATGTTCGGACGCCTTCGACTACAACCGGTGCCACCGGAGCCCCAGGCTGACTCGGCACTGCGGGAGTTTCCTGGCCAAACAAACCGGTTTTGCAACTTGAAGCCAGCAAACCGGACAAAATTAAAATAATTACAGCTAATTTATTGCTAAACATCGAAATTCTCCTAAGGTTTCTCTGCGCAAATTTTACTTCATACGCGCATTTATTCAAAAAGACAGAATTTATACGACGGCACAGAACACTAAGTTCGAAAAGTTCAATAAAATCAGTAAGGCGGACAAACAGTTGCCATGCATTCTTGCTTTGGTCGTCAGGTTTGTCCCATTACTCTTATTCGGTGGTTCATTTCCGAAGTTAAGAAGCCGACCACCGAATAATATGAACAAGAAGGAAAAAGAGGAAGGAAAACGGAATGAAATCACGATCCCGTGACTTTTGGGGTTTCGTTATTAAAGATGTACGCGAGCGATTTGTAGACCAACTTTGCGCAGAGGAAAGCCGGGGAATCGTAGTTTTCAAAGTAAGAATATTCGACCAGATCCATACCGACGACGCGTTTTTTCTCGGCGAGTTTCCTGATCAGGGCCAGCGTTTCGTACCACCCGAGACCGCCCGGTTCGGGTGTGCCGGTCGTCGGAACGAGGCTCGGGTCAAGCCCGTCGATGTCGATGGTCAAATAGACATTGTCGGTCAGGGAATCGACAGCTTCGTCAATCCAATCCGTCCGCCCGGCAATGTCTCTCGCCCAAAAAATCTTTGTAGGCAAACCGGATTCTATCAGCCGGGCCTCGTCCGCCGAGATCGACCGTATTCCGACCTGAACCGACGGTATCCGCATGTCTTTTACAACGCGGGCCATGATCGAAGCGTGCGAATGTGGCGTGCCGTCATAAGTGTCGCGAAGATCGGCGTGGGCGTCGATCTGCAGTACGCTCATGTCGTGGTATTGCTCGGCGTGCGCCTTGATGATCGGAGCTGAAACCGAATGCTCACCGCCGAGCATGCATATGAATTTGCCTGATTTTACGAGTTCCTTTGAATAGTCGTACAGCGATTCCATCATCGCTTCCGGCGTGGAGCGCGGTAGGAATTCTTTCAAAGTGTGGATACCGATCTTGTAAACTTCGGAATTGGTTTCCTCTTCGTAAAGCTCCATGTTCCGCGACGCATTGACGATCGCCATCGCACCCGCACCCGTTCCAGTGCCGTACGACACCGTCCCCTCATACGAAACGGGAAGTATCAAAATTCGGGCGGCATCGAATGCGGAATACTCTTCCTCATCGATCCCGCCGAAGTTCATTGGAAGTTCTGATGAAGCGGACATTGTTCAATAAACGGAAAGCGGAAAATGGAGAGCGGAAAATGAAAAGGGGACAAACTTCTTTTATTATCTACTTTCCGTTTTCCATTTTCCATTGATTTAGGGAACCTCGATAACCATATCCTTTCCGGCAAAGCTAAAGCTCGGGCGCTTGCGGCCCTTCATGAATTTTGCGGCCGTTTGTGAAAGGGCGGTGATGATCATCGGCAGAGCGATCGACGGATCTGTCGGGACATATGCCGTAGTTGC
>JAYSON010000231.1:0-10548 GCA_043722725.1 Chloracidobacterium sp. | reverse complement strand
CTTTTCGGACACCAGTCTGAATCCCGTCAAGAGGGATAAAGGTCTGAGCGTCGATAAGATTTCCTCGACGCTCGATCATGATCGGCAGAGACTAATTCGATTATATTTATTGGTTCCGCTCATTTTTTTGACGGTTGCATTGCTTGGCGGAGTGCGTCTGGCGTCGCCTGATAACAGATTTGTGTTTGTGAAACCAGCGTTGCTTTGTCTGATATTTGCGCTGGTTCTCGTAGTGCTGTTCGTTCGCGGCGGATTGATAAAGCTCGACGGATGGATCAATGAAGAATCTCCAGTGTTGAGAAATATCGCGAACTCGATCGTCCTGTTGACTCTCTTTGCCGCATCTACTCAACTCTTCAATTCGGTTCTGCCCGAACAGGGACTGCCCTTCTGGGTCGTCGCTTTCTGCTTTATTTGGACACTTTGGAACAACATTTTTGCAGATTTTGACAGCAGAAAACTTCTGCGAAGCATCGCCGCCTTGTTTGGCTTCGCGTTCGTCGCAAAGTACCTGATCCTGGCAAATTTAACGGCTCCTGCCAGCGAAAACTGGTTGCGCGGGATGATCGAAAATCCGGCACAAGAGGCTTTTACATGGATATTGGCATTGCCAAAATATTCGGCGGGAACGGGGTATATACAGTTTTTTGTCATTCTGCTTTATTTCATGGGCCTATTCCTCCTGCCTCAAACTACTCGTCTCCAAAGCACAGAAAAATGAAGTTCGAATTTCTACTCTTTTTAATACTCACTTTATCGGTATCTGCGATCGCCCAGTCTCCGGGGACGATTCTTAAACGCGGAGAGAAGGCTATCGGCGGAGCAAAAATATTTCAGAATGTTCGTGGGTGGAACAGATCCGGCACGATTACAAATTTGAAAACCGGCACAAAGGGAAAGTTTCGATCCGAGACTGGCCAGCCGAACCTTTATCACACAGTGTTCGATCTTGACGGCTTTGAGATGGAATCCGGTTACAACGGAAAATCGGGCTGGGTGCGTGATTCCCGCGTTGGCCTACAGACGTTGACGGGTGATGCAAGCCGGCTTCAACAGGCAGAGGCCGCCTTTCGCAACGCACTTTGGCTAAACTACAAAAAGGAGAAATCCAAAATAATTTCAGGTGGCAAATCCACCGTGGATGGCAAGCCGGCGAATTTCGTGCTTCTGAACACGGCAAAGGGCGTCGAATTCAAGTTGTATTTCGACGCAATTACCAATCTACTTCTCAGCGAAGAGATCGTTTCCGGTGATATGTCAGAAGCTTTTGTTTACGACGATTACCGCAACGCGAACGGTACGCGGCAGCCTTTTCGGGTAAAAATGCAATATGCTGACGAGTCGTATAGCATTGAGTTTGACGAGATCAGCGCCAATGGTCAGCTTGCTCGCACGATCTTCGATTTTCCAAAAGTTTCGGGAGATCCGCTTCCTGAGATCGCAAAACTCCTTTCAGAATTGCAGTCCAATGAGGATGGAGTCGAAAAACTTTTGGACTCTTACTCTTACGTTCAGCGTTCGACAAGGCGCGAGATCGGAAAGGACGGAGGGCTTCGCGACAAAGAATCGGAGACATACCAGTTGTCGTTTTACAAGGGTAATCGCATCCGCCGCCTTATCGAAAAGAACGGCAAGCCGTTGAGCAAAAACGATCAGGAAGATGCCGATAAAGATGCCGCGAAGCGGGTCGAAGAAATCGAAAAACAGATTGCGAAGAGCGAGTCGCAATCTAAAAGCGGCCCCCCGTCTGAAGAAGGACGCCGAGTTTCTATCGCCGAAGTTTTGCGGGCGTCGAAGCTCATTAATCCGCGTCGAGAGCGATTTCGCGGACGCGATGTAATCGTCTTCGATTTCAAGCCCGACCCGAATTTCGACTACAAGAATGCGAAAAGCATGCTTAAGTTTTTTGGCAAAACAGCAGGCGTGATGTGGATCGACGAAAAAGACAAGCAGGTTGCCAGAATTGAGGCGACCTTGTTCGATAATTACAACGTCGGCGGCGGCGTTCTCGCGAAACTGAAAAAAGGCGCCTCGTTCACATTGGAACAAGAACGCCTTAATGACGAGATATGGCTGCCTTCGCTTGCCGATATCAATCTCTCGATTCGCGTGCTGCTGGTCAAAGGAATCGATCTGAATCAGCAGATCAAATCGTACGATTACCGGAAATTCACGACGGAAGTGACAGATGCAAAGGTCGGCGATCAGAAAAAGCCCTGAACGCTTAATTGCTCTTTATATCTATTTTAACGACCTTGCCGTCGCGGCGGACGCTAATAGATTTGACGCTAAAACTACCGTCGTAAAGCGAGTCGATCGGCTTGTCGTCGATGGCTTCCATGACATCATCTACCCGCAGCCCGGAGCGCTCGGCAATTCCGTCTTTCGTCAGTTTCATAACCTTCCATGTCTTCTCTCCGGCATCAGAAGCGTCGATACCGAGTGACATGAGCATTTGACGAAACTGTAGTGGCGGTGCCTGAACTAATTCAATGGGTGTAAGCGTAGAATTATTACTGTTAGCATTATTAAATCCGCGTGGTCGAATCGGAACAGCCGCATTCCCAATGCCTATAACGTATGAACCACCTCGCGAACCACGTCGATTTGCGGGAACCAGTTTCGCAACTTTCTCGTAATCTTTTGGCAATGGATTGCCGACCGGCTGTGTGCCCGTTGCGACACGAACATCATTAATGATCGGCGCGACGGTTCTTTCATTCTCTACCGGCCGGGAATTCGAAACCGGCAACAATGCCGGCGCCGAGGGAAGAACGGCCACGGAGGGCACATTCGCTCCGGTGTAAGAATTCGTTAAAACGAACGCCGCGCCGATCAACAGAAATAGGGCCAGCGGCAAAGCGTATTTCAAAACTGGAAAAAGCCTGACGGGCCGATAGCCGCCGGGAGACGCGTTTGCGATCCTCGCCTTGAGGTGAAAATCGAAATCCTTCGGCGCATCAACCCGTTTCAGGTTCGAGAGCAGCCGGGAGACACTTTTCTCGTCAGAGCTTAGCATCTCCGTCTCGCCGGCTATATTTTTTTTATCTTCGTAACTCATCGTATCTAAAAATAGTACTGTAACTTCTCTTTCAGCAGGCCTCTGGCCCGGCTGATGCGGGATTTAGTGGTTCCCAAACCCAGTTCAAGTATCTCGGCGATCTCGTCGTAAGTTTTGCCTTCGATATCGCGTAAAATTATCGGCACGCGATATTTGGTAGGCAATGCGGCAATCGCTTTTACGATAACCTTATCTCGCTCATCCTCGATCAAATCCTGGTCCGGAAGCGAGCGTTTGTCGGGCGGCTGAAACTCTGTCGAGTCCTCCGCGTCGGTTTGAAACAAACCAGTCAGGGACAAGATTGTCCGCCGCTTCCGCTTGCGTATCTCGCTTATCGCCAAATTCGTGGCGATCCGATAAATATATGTCGAAAAAGCATACTCCGTATGGTAACGGTCAATCGCAAAATAAACGCGAACGAATGTTTCCTGCGTCAGATCGACTGCTTCTTCGTAATCATTCAAAAATCTATATAAATAGTTCGTCAGCGGCCCGCGATAGCGGCCAACGATTGAAGCAAACGCGGCTTCGTCGCCGTTCTTAGTCGCCTCGATCAGCGCATGGTCGGATAAAATCTTCTCAGACACGGTTCTAGCTCAAGCCTCCGTATTCCGAGATTCGATTTTGTCCAATGCCATACACTCATACTTTTTTACAGCAAATTTTCTTTCCGAACAAAAGCCGCCTTACGATTAAATTCACGCCGGGCGGCCCCAAAGGTTGCGAAATATTTCAATGTTGCTATTTTGCCGCGTTTTTGACGGTTAGAATGAGGAAGAGTGTTCCGTTAGTTCTCGGCTGTGAAAGTGTGCCCACAAGCGTTGCGGAATTTTCCACGACGCTCATACGCGACAGCGTCAACCCGATCGATTCGTAGTTGACGGTGGCGGACGTCTTGCCATTCTCATCGCGGAAATTTGCGGTCTTGACGGGTACTCGGGCGCCGAATCTAAACGATTGAAATTGAAAAACATTCGATCCCGCACCGTTTTCCAGGCTCCGCAACCCGTTGAGATTCCAGTCGAGAAATGTGGGAGTGTCGTTATCCGGCGTCGGTGTATAGGCATTCGACACGCCTTTGTACTCGAGGCTGCCCGAATTCGTCATCCGGCCGAGATATGTGTTCAGAAGCTTGAGATTTGTTACGCCAAAATCGCTTCGAAGCTGCTTTGAAACCCCTGAAAGCGATTGAGGTAAGTCAACCTGACCTGCCTCGGAGGAACCGACGACAACGTGAAGAATGGCTTCGTAGCTTGGTTCCGCCTGAAGTTTTGCGTCAATCTGGCCAAAGGTCGAAGCAACGCAAATAAGGAATATTGAATTGAAAGTTAGAAGTGAAAAGATTCGTATCAGCGAGTTCATCAGTGGTTCTCCTTTGCAAAATTGGAATGCAAAGCTAACCACTCAATGATCGAAACAAAGTTGCAAAAACTCTCTAATTCGCCGAATATAGGCCGTCGTCTATCTTCTGGCCGTACGTGACCGTACCGATATCGGTTTCTTCGATCATCTTGTCTCCGGCGTAAAGAACACTGCGATAGGCTACTAGCGTGCCCTGGGCAATATTATAATCATAGAATTTGCGGCGATATTTAACTCCCGCGTCTTCGTAATCCAACATCATTACGCGAAAGCTCTTAGCGCTAAGAAAAAAACGCGTTTTTCGATTTTGTTTGTCGATAACGTCTAACACGTGCATATCCACGCCGGAGATCTTTTCACGCCCGACAAGCTCCAATTTCGATTCGCTCTCTTTGTACCGCAACAACGTTTCGACACCGTACAGTATCTGATTGTGAAATGCCCTCGACGCGTCTTCACGAGGTGTAAAAACCGCATCGTTGAAAATACCAAAGATCTTTTCATCACTGAAAACGAGGGAATAACGAGCGGTTGGAAATTCCTGGTCGAGCCTTATCTTTTCTTTACCGAGCGTCTCGCCCCGCGTGGTCCAACGCTGATAGTTGGCCTGTTCCATTTTTCCTTCGGCGTTGGAAACGCTGATCTTTCCACGCTCGATCGCCGTCTTCCGGATCTGATTCAGGGTCGCCCGGCCCCCGCCCAACCCGTAGAGGAAGATCGACGTCTCGGCGATCTGCTCGGCCGTCGGATTCTTTAAGGCATTCTTTGCGGGGACCGCAGGTGTTGGCGTTGCCTCGGGCTTCTTCGCATCCTTCTTTACCGGCTCCTGGCCTAAGGCAATGAACACCGATGATAGAATCAACAATAATAGAGTTAGTAAAGAGTTAAAGCGGACGGACACGTTGGAGATTCTCCTTAAATTCAGATAAAAAAATACAATTGCGGATTGTAACACACTGCTTCACCTTCGGCACAAATGTGCGTTAAAACTGTATTTATTGATGAATTCCTAGCGAATTAAGATGCACCGGATATGGGTACGCAAGAAATACCGACGCAAAAACGCGGATTTCATTTCGAGAGTATGTTTAAATCATTATGAGTGGGAGACTGAGTTGACTTAAATTTTTCATTTTTGGAGATCGTTTCTTCCAACACGCGTATGGCTTCGATCAGGATATCCTGCCCTTCCTCCGACCCGGTTTCGATCGTTTCCTGCGATTCGGCGTCGTTAACCGAAACGTCCACCTCGCCCCCGTCGACCATCGGATCGCCGGAAACAACTAATACCCGTCGCCGGTATGCCGTAATTTCGATTCGTTTGTATTTTTTCACTATCACCTCACATATCAGTAGGGTGGGAGATTTAGGTTGCCGTGGGCGGCCCGAATCGCTCGTGTTTGCGCAGGATCCGCTCTTTCCTTCACGGAAACTGGACGCGAATAACCGTGCCTTGGAATATTCGCGTCATAAAAAGATCGCCTGTTTCCGCATTGCGCGACATACTGGTGGCAAAACCGCTCACAACAAAACTACTCACGGGAGGCGTTGCGGGCGAATCGAACCGCAGCAATCGGGTGGGCATATTACCGGGGCCGATTGGCGGCGCGAACACCCCGAATTGAAGCACGTGAAAATAATCGGGGTTTCCTTCCGTCCGCACCGGCAGCACGTCAATGGGTGAGGTCATTCCGGCAAAGAACGGGGCGTCGCTACCCGTCTGCGGATCAACGATGCGAATCTCCCCCAAACCTGCTCCAAGCGCGCTATCGGAGCCGCCGCGGAAAAGCGCGACCAGCAGTTGCTTGTCATAAACCCGAATACCGGCTGGTACTGCTTCCCTGCGTTGGCCCCCAGCCTGGATAAGCGTCGGGAAAGTAACCAGCGGTTCAATCTCGCCGCTATTGATGTCGGCTTTCCAGACATTGTTATTGCCGCCGTCCACGACGTAAACGTGATTGGCAATTATCTCGATGCCGAACGGATTGGAAGCCGCGACATTCTCCGGCGCGCCGGGAATCGGATCGGGCGAAACGTCGGGAAAATCCGCCACAAGCCTAAGCGTTGCCTTATCGCCGCCACCCGCGTCGAATGTCAGCCTTTCGCCGTTCTTCAAAGCGAGATCATCAGACGGCATGATCGCAAAACCACTGGTCACCATCTCCGCTTCGGCGCTGAAATGCAGTGCAAGCGCCGAACTGAAAATCGGCGATGACGCGCCCGCGGGATTAGGAATCTCGGTGCAAGGCGGCGGGCAAGCCACCGTCGGGTTACCTTCGCCGATCGTGAAATACAAAGTGCGCCCGCGCATCACAAGTCCCGACGGGCCTTGCGGGAGATTGAAGCGTCCCGCCGCCGATGGCAAGCCGTCGAGCAAAGTGCGGCGGACACCGGTTTTCGGGTTAATGATGGAAATGCGCCCATCGTGTATACCGGTGCCTTCTTCGGCGATTATCAAATTACCCTGTTCTGTCAGAATGACTTTGGCAGGGCGTTTCAGCCCGGAAGTCAGAACGGAAACGGTTTGAGCCGCGATGCTCAAGCCGGAAAGCGCGACTGTCAAGGCTGCAAAAGCAATAATTGTGATTCGTTTCGTGTTCATGATTGTCCTCCATTGTTGAATTTATCCTGTATTGAGTTCCTCTTTGAAAAAAAGGGTTTTGTCGGCAGCCCGAACGACAGGGCTCGCTTAAATGTCGCGGCCCATGCCGAAAACAGGGCCGCGGACACGCATCGTCAATTATTTTCCGGGCATCTCAGTTTCGGATTTCCGTCAGCGAAAACTCCGTTCGGATTTTCAGCCCATACCCAAGCTGTAAGCAAATACAGCCATCGCCCTTCGAAGATCCTTCTCGATTCCTGCCCAAAAAGCTCAAACTTGCCGGATACCTCTTCAAGAAATGCTGGGATCGTTGGCTGCCGCCAAGGGAAGATGCCGGGCCGGAACCCTGGGGTATCAGGTGGCCGGGTGTCACGAAATAGCGCGCGGTTTCCATAGGCGACGCCTACTAGCCGCACATTTCCGCCACCGGTTGGAAAATAATTCAAGAACTCAGGTTCCTCCGGATTTACTTCCGCCGAAAGGAATCGCGGGACATTTACGTAAGATATGCCAACGGCAAATCCGTCATCGCCGTTGTGGCACAAACCGGTAAGCGGGACGAAGCCGTTTTCGAGGGCGTGGTTGACGTCGTGATATTTGGCGGTTGCCGCACGGACTCGGGCAAGCTGCTGGTTTAACTCTGAATCGCCCTGAGCCGGAGCGGTGGTTTGCATTCCGATCATCAACAATCCGAAAACCAAAAATGAAAGGATTGTGGTATTTAGTCTGTTTTGTAATGTGTTCATCATCTTTCTCCTTTTTTTTTCTGAAAGAAATAGCTGTCTAGGGTTCTCACTCTACGGCAGGCAAATTCTCAAGTAACGAAAGAATAAGGAAATATCCGGGAAAAATTGACGAAAATTGTATTTGGCGTTATTATGTGCGGCAGACACGACAATTAAGATGATGGTGCTGCTGACAAGGGGTTTGAGGCTTCCGTATGCAGAGGCTGGCACACGAAATCTACTCCTTCGACAAGTTCAAACTCGATCTGACGCGCGGCGCTTTGTTTCGAGGCGTTGACGAACTCAAGCTGCGCCCCAAATCCTTTGACGTCCTTAAATATTTGGCGGAAAATAGCGGACGGCTCATTACCAAAGATGAGCTAATCGAAGCGGTTTGGAACGAAACCGCCGTCACGGACGATTCACTGGTGCAGTGCATGAAAGACATTCGCCGCACATTGAACGATACCGGGCAGCGAATCATCAAGACCGTTCCGCGACGCGGTTACATTTTCGAAAGGGAGGTTAGGGAGAACGGCTCAGCCACGATCTACACTGAAGAAACCACGGGTGTTCATCTCATTATCGAAGAAACGGAAGAGAAAGATGTTCAGGATGTCATTGAAACCCAACTAACTCGCAGCGGATCGTTTGCCGCGTTCGGATTGGACAGAATGAACGAACGAGTGCTTGACAATCTGATTGCCGAAACTGTTTCCACAAAGACTGAATCAACTCTCGTAAATTTCACCAGTAGAATCAAACATCACCGACGAGCAGTGATTCCGATACTGGTCTCTCTCTCCATTACCGTAATTGCGGTCGCTGCTTGGCAGTTTAATTCAAACAAAAATATTGCTGAGAATTCTCCGCCGTTGTCCGCTGTACTGTTTCGAAATGCAGAGGCAAAAAGCATTACGCACGTCGGCAATATCGTCAACAACGCTATCTCACCCGACGGCAAATATGTAGTTTATACAACAACCGACAACGGACGCGAGAGTTTATGGCTTCGGCAGATTGCCACCGACAGCACACAACAAACCATACCGCCGACTCATTTGCGTTACTTCGGCGTTACGTTCTCACCTGATGGCGAATATATTTATTACGTCCGATCTGACAGACCGGATCCTTTTCCGCGCACACTGTACCGCATCCCGAAGCTTGGCGGCGTTCCCGAAAAAATTCTGGCTGATATGGATTGGTGTCCGACGTTTTCGCCGGACGGCAGCCAAATCGCTTTTGTGCGAAATTCTCCAAGCAATAATGACAGTGTGATGATGATTGCGAACGCGGACGGAAGCAATGAGCGAAAACTGGCGGCCCGCCGGTATAACGAGCCTTATACTTATCCGGCGTGGTCGCCCGACGGACAGAAGATTGCGACTTCTGCCGGAAGCGTCGAACTTGGCGATTCGTTTCGTGATGTAGTAACCGTGAATGTTGCCGATGGCGCGAAAAAAACGCTTACGACGCGCAAATGGTATTGGATTGGAACACTTGCCTGGCTGGCAGACGGCAGCGGGTTGATCATGTCCGCTAATCCCGAAAAAAGCCATATTTACAATGAACTCTGGCTTCTTTCCTATCCGAGCGGCGAAACGCATCAGATCAAGAGCGACTCGAACAATTACGCTCTCATCAGTTTGACGTCTGACTCGCGCATGTTGCTCGCCGGACATACCGAATTGCTGACTCATCTGTGGATTGCACCCGAAGGTAATGCCGCCCGTGCTCGTCGGATTACTTCCGGTTTGGGCGGATATAGAGAGATTGGCTGGACCCGGGACGGAAAATTAGTATTTACGGCTTTCAGCAACAACAGTATCGATATCTATATGCGCGAGGCGGACGGCGCGGAAAACAAACAACTGACTGTCAACGCTGGGACGAATTGGGGAACTGAAGTTTCGCCCGACAATCGTTACATCGTTTTCGGTTCAGACCGGACAGGGAATTTTCACGTATGGCGGATGGACATCGACGGTGGCAATCCCTTGCAGTTGACCAACGGCAGCGGCGAGAAGTTTGCCGAAGTTTCACCCGATGGCAAATGGGTAGTCTATACCGCGTTTCAAGATTGGACGCTATGGAAAGTTTCAATCGAAGGCGGAGAACCCGTTCAGATTGCCGAAAACTATGCTCGCGAATCGGCAATCTCGCCGAACGGAAGATGGATCGTTTATACGGCTTCCGAAAACAATCGCCATATTGTAATGCCGTTTGAAGGCGGTTCGCCCATTAAAACATTTGATTTGCCGCCCGACGCCCCGCATCTCCAAACTGTACGCTGGTCGCCTGACAGTCAATCTTTGCAATTCATCGTCAGACGCGACGGCGTGGAAAACATCTGGCAACAAGCGCTGGACGGTGGTTCACCTAAGCAAGTAACAAACTTCACGTCAGACCGTATTTTCAGCTATGACTGGTCGCACGACGGTGAAATCCTGGCCGTCATTCGCGGCGCGTGGACGGCGGATATGGTTTTGCTTTCACAAAAACAATAATTCATTTCTCCAGCGACTTGAAAAAGACAGTTGGTCATCGTAGTTTTTGAGAATGCTTCACGTCGCCTTACTCGAACCTGAAATTCCACCGAATACCGGAAATATCGCCCGTCTTTGTGCCGCGACATTCACGGACCTGCACATCGTGGGCGTTACGGGTTTCCGCATGGATGACCGAACCTTAAAACGTGCCGGACTCGATTATTGGGATGCCGTTAAGCTGCACCGGCACATAGATTTGGACCGGCTTTATGAAAGCTTGCCGGACTCAAGATTTATTTATTTAAC
>JAYSON010000230.1:0-23772 GCA_043722725.1 Chloracidobacterium sp. | reverse complement strand
CCGAAGGGCTGTAAGGCCGAAATAGCGGTCGGGCGTTGCCGTCCGAATCCGTATTGGGAATTGCGGTTGTGCCGGCACCCAGATCGTATTGCTGCCAATCGTAGGTCACCGTATCGCCGTTTGCGTCGGTCGCCGATGCCGTCAATGTGAACGGAGTTTGTTTTGGAATATTGAAGCTCGTTCCTCCAACAATTGCCACGGTCGGCGGGGTATTTCCGGTACTTGTGATAGCCGCGCAGGTGTTGCCGTTGCCGGTTTGGCTGTATGCGACGATGTCTTCCAAACTCTTTACGTGAAATGAATCGATGCTGCTTCCGGCCAAATTCTGAGTTCCGCAAATACCCGCGTAGGCCATGATGGTAACGCCGCTTCCGGGTTCGTAAGCGCTGGCTGCGGTCCGGTTACCACCGCTACAGTTTCCGGTTCCGCCGTTGAACGTGTGGAGAGCTCCCCATTGATGTCCCATTTCATGGGCGACAAAATCGATCGCAAAAACATCGCCAGTGGGATTTGAAAGCCCGGTAACTCCACGGGCCTTAGTCGCACCGCAAGGCCCGCCAACTGATGCGATGCCTCCGCCGCCCGTACTGAATACATGGCCAATGTCGTAATTCGCTGATGTTATAACGGTGTCGGTATTCGTCTGATTTTCCGGAAGCATCGCCGAACCACTGGTATTTGTGTAAGGATCGGTCGCGCCGTCAGTGTAAATGATCAGGTTATTGGTTCCGATAATAACCATCCGGATTGCCAGATCGCGTTCATATACACCGTTCACTCGATTCATAATCAGGACCTGAGCAGCAAGAGCACCGGCAACCGTTCCGCCGCCAACCGCCGCGGTGTATTCACCTGTGGCCGCCAAAGCGAGACGATAGGTTCTGAGTTGTGTGCCGGAAATTACTTCAGGTGAGGCCGCGTCCGGGATCAACTCCTTAAAAGCGGCTTTCCGAGGCTTAGAGATCGATTCGATGGCGTGCTGAGTGTCGACGTCACATGAAAAACCCGACGTGCGGCGAACATCGCGTTTGAAGTAGCTGATGTGATTGACCGTATCGCCCTTTGAATACGGATCGACCATGACGGTGCCACGCGGCGACAAGATCATCGAGTGAAATCCACTGGGAAGAAGGTCGAATCGCACCGTTGCGGTCGGATCGTCGATGCCGCGGCCGCTGTAAGTGGCGCCAAGTTCAGGAAATTTCTCCAACAAAAGAGGTTCGACAATGAGCGAATGCTCGATGCGGAATCGCTCAAAGCTGCCGTCCGGCATCGGAAGCGTGATTATGGCGTTCGACATCCCGAAAGGATCGCTGAATTCCTCCGATGCCGAACTCAATATCGTCCGCAGCATCGTCTTGTTCAGACGGAATGTCTTGTAATTATCAGGTACGATCGAACGTTCGGCCGAGCGGAGTGCAGATGAGGAATCCTTGATCTCTCTCCATACTCCGTCACCTGATCCTTGCGCTTTGACAAAGCCCGCAGCTGAAAGTGTGAACATTAAAAACAAGAAAAGTGGGCGATAGGACCTCTTAAACATGGGGAAATCTCCTTGCGATTTTTCGAAAAAAAATATTAACCGAGCTTTTGACAGCAACAAGATTCGAGCGAGGCTGGAGCCATTCGAGCGAATAAATTGTGCGTATGATGTTACGTTTCAATCGGGAACAGAAACAACATAATAACGAAAAAAATATGTAATGTCTATAATTTTCCATTCTTACCAATCCGCTACAACTTGGGTTCGTCCTGACTCTAGTTGCTTTTGTCCATGTGTTTGTCCGTGCGTGAACTTTGCAGCGGCCCGCGATATCCGAATTTGCGGGCGGTCTTCGTGTCATTTCCGCGCCTAAATTATTGCAACGCAGCGGCTTGGGCTTATATTTCGATCCGTAACAGCTTGTCCCAGCCTGGGACACTTTTGGGACACTCAGCGGGCTCTGTAAATTCATAACTGTCAATAAGTTACACCCGCACCTAGGCCGCTGTCCCTCTGTCCCGCGTGTTTTGTACATGACATATCTTACAATCATCGCAACACCGTGAATAGAATAAGTGAAACGATCGTTCCATGTCAAGAAAACGTGGACGTGAAGTAGTAACGAGGAAATAAAAATAAAAAACGTAACGGGCTCCGGATGGATTCCTATATGCCTAAATAAAGACCTACTCATTCTCATGCCGGTTCGACAGATCGGGCCTGAATGATAAAATGTTCTTTTTGCTTATGCAGAACGAGATCGCCCCGGCGACACATGCAAGGGAAGTTGACCTAAAAGCGCCGCATCCTGCTCCAACCTCAGGTGAAATTGCGGTGCTCGGACCGGTGGAGCGTGCAGGCTTTAAGCTTGTGCGGATGATGAATCGCGGGCGATGGAAGCAGTTTTGGACGTTCTGCCAACGTCACGTTGGGTCGCTTTGGATATTTATCGCAACCTACAATCTGATGAACGTTCGCGGGTTGGAAAATGTCGAGCGAACCGATGTCGAGCGTCCGCTTATTCTTGTTTCAAATCACCGCTCGTTTTTCGATATGTACACGGTGTCGAGTGTGCTTTTTCGTAGGACAGATCGGCCGATAACGCTCTTTTTTCCGGTACGTGCGAAGTTTTTTTACGATAACCCGCTCGGGTGGCTCGTAAACCTTGTTATGGGTTGGTGGGCGATGTACCCGCCTTTTTTTCGAGAGGAGAAAGAGGCGAACAAACGTGTATTCGATAAATTTTCGGTCCGTGAGCTCATTCATATTTGCCGATTTGGACGCGGCCATGTCATCGGTTTTCACCCGGAGGGTAAACGCAATCGGAGCGGCGATCCGTACAGCTTTCTGCCCGCCCAGCCCGGAATTGGCAAGGTGATCTATGAAGCGCAGCCGCAGGTTGTGCC
The DNA here is from genome assembly GCA_043722725.1 of Chloracidobacterium sp. Classification (GTDB taxonomy): domain Bacteria; phylum Acidobacteriota; class Blastocatellia; order Pyrinomonadales; family Pyrinomonadaceae; genus OLB17. The sequence goes on along the minus strand of JAYSON010000230.1, from coordinate 20,883 downwards.
CGTTTTCATCACTGGCTTAAGAAACGAGTTGGGAAAACAGGTATTGGGAAACTGGACGGGTGGTGAAAGGGTAAGGATCTGGTTCGGTGAGCCGATTGATTTGAGCGCATTTTACACTAATCGGGATTCGGTGCGAACGCACAAAGAGATTTCGGACTTTTTAATGACGAAGATCGGCGAACTGGGCGAAAAAGACCGTGCGGAATTTGCATCTCTTCGTTGACTCTTCGGAGCCTTATTATTCTTATTTGGATTTTGTTTGTCTTGTTCCGTGTTTCGGTTTTGGATTTGATAGTTCCGGATAAAAACCGGATAAGACATTGAGCGCTTCGACTGCGGAATAGGATGAGCAAGATGGAACAAGAAGGGCGAAGATAACGCAGCGTAATTAACTGTGGACAATAGCAGCAAAATTCAAACAGGGCAGTTGGCGAAACCGCTTTTGGAAATGTCGGCAAAACGGCGTTGGGCGGTGACGGCTGGCGTTATGACGGGCATGTTTATCGCCGCGCTTGAGGCAACAGTGGTCGGAACGGCAATGCCGACGGTGATTGCATCGCTCGGCGGCCTGAACCGTTACAGCTGGGTTTTTTCGGCTTATCTTGTCACATCGACGGTCACGGTGCCGGTTTGGGGCAAGCTTTCCGATCTTTACGGCCGCCGGGTGATGTACCAGATCGGAATCGGGATGTTTCTGCTCGGGACTCTATTGTCCGGTTTTTCGGCGACAATGACGCAGTTAATAATATTTCGAGCGATTCAGGGCCTAGGCGCCGGGGCGCTCGTTCCGCTTGGAATGACCATTATCGGCGATACATTCACGCTTGAAGAACGTGCGAAAATGCAGGCGTATTTCAGCGGCGTGTGGGGACTTTCGAGCGTTATCGGGCCGGTGATTGGCGGATTCGTAACTGATCAGATCTCCTGGCGGTGGGTATTTTGGATAAACATTCCTGTCGGCGTGGTCGCCGCACTCATCATTGGAATTGCTTTGAAAGAGCCTAAACTTGGGCGAAAGCCGACCATCGATTACGCCGGAGCGGCCTTATTAATGATAGCGATAAGTCTGCTGATGCTAGTTATGGTCGAAGGCGGCAGCTCGCTCGATACCCTGCTTGCACCACTGAACGTTCTGCTTTTGGGAGCGTCGATCGTCATGCTTTTGCTTTTTTTCCGTGTCGAGAAGCGGGCCGTGGATCCAATAATTCCGTTCGATCTGTTTCGTAATCGCACCGTCGCGATATCGGTGGTCGCCGGGTTTCTTGGCGGTATCGCGATGTTCGGTGCAATATCTTTCATTCCTCTGTTTGCCCAGGGCTCACTTGGTTTTTCGGCAACCGAAGCCGGTTCGCTGCTTACGCCGCTAATGCTGAGCTGGGTGACGATGTCGGTCGTTGGCGGACGTTTGATGCTAAGGGTCGGCTATCGCGCGATCACAATAGCTGGGTTTGTCGTGTTAACAGTTGGGTTCATTCTCCTGTCTTTGTTCCAGCGCGACACGCCATCGTTTTGGCTCTATCCAAATCTAATGCTGATTGGGGCAGGGCTTGGATTGACGATGCTCACGCTCCTGATCGCCGTTCAGCAGGCCGTCGAACGGACCAAACTTGGTGTGGCCACATCGCTGAATCAATTTTCGCGTTCGATAGGCGGTGCATTAGGCGTTGCGATAATGGGTGCAGTGTTAACGGCGGGGCTGGCCCATCAGCTTCACAAGGTCGCTGAAACCGAAAACAGCGTCATAACGCACGGGCAAGCTGCCGAATTTGCCTCAAATCCAAACGCGCTGATCGAACCTACGGCGAAAGCATTGCTGCCGAAGCAGACTTTGGACATTCTTCAGCAGGCAATGGCGGCGGCGATCCATCCCGTTTTTTGGGTCGGAGCGTTTATGTCTCTACTTGCATTACTTGTGGTGTTGTTTCTGCCGAAACCCGAACGGCCATCGGCGGATGTTGACGGTGAAAGGCTGGTAATGGCGGAGCAGACGAACATCAATGCTCGTAATCAGCCGATTGCCTAGGCTGGACCACAAGCGTCCCGCTTGCATAGATCGCGAAGCGGTCTCAAACGTCTGGATTAGGCTATCTCGAATTTAAGTGGAGGTTTGTGAACGCGGACGCGTTCATGGCAAGCAAGGATTCTTGCGCTCCAGTCATTTCCGTTTTCCGAGTTCGACTGCTCGTTTGTAAGCGGCGTAGATTGCTTTGGAGAGAACAGTGCGAAGAGCACCCTTTTCCATCTGATAGATAGCTTCGGCGGAAGTCCCCCCCGGCGAGGTGACCATGTTGCGGAGCTCGGCGGGGTGCTTTTGGGATTCGATGGCGAATTGCACCGAGCCGAGCATTGTCTGCTGGACCAGCTCTTTTGAGATCTCGCGGGAAAATCCAAGATGTACGCCCGCGTCTGTCATCGCTTCCATAACCATAAAAATATAGGTCGGGCCGGTTGCACTGAGCGAGGTCGCCATGTCGATCATGTTCTCGGTTTCGACAAATAATTCCTTTCCCAAGGCCGAAAGCATGATCTTTACTTGCTCTTTGTGGCCTTCGTCGACATCCGGCGAACATGTCCAAGCCGTCATTCCGGCACCGATCTGAGATGGCGTGTTCGGCATCGCCCGAACGACGAGACGATTGTTCAATGTTTCCGAGATTGCTTCGATACCGGCCCCGGTAACGATAGACATGACAAGCTGTTGCGGCTTTATCGATCCGGCCAGTTCTTTCAAGATGCCGCCCATACGCTGCGGCTTTACGCACAAAATGACAACCGTTTCCGAATCGGGAAACGCTCCGGCGGCATCAATATTGTTGGCAAAGAGTTTGATTCCGTATTTCGTTTCCAACTCGCTACGCCGGTCGGCACGCGGATGGCTTGCGGCGATCTGCGACGGCGTGACCATATTTTCCCGCAGCAGGCCGGCAATGATCGATTCGGCCATAACGCCGCACCCGATGAACGAAAGACTGGTTTTTTCAGGCAACTTTTTGGTCATGATATTGAAGCAGTGAATCTAACGCACATCATCGCACTAAAAAGGTCAAATCGCCTTTCTTATTTAACTACTCGTAGCTCAATGCTTCGACCGCATCCAGCCTCGCCGCCCGCATGGCCGGATAGAGGCCGCCGACACCTCCGCCGATGAGTCCCACGACGAATGTAAGGAGGATGACGAGCGGGTTCAATTCGACCTCAAGCGTTGCAAAATAGCCGATTGCGAAACGTAAGACTATTGTCAGCACAATACCCAGAATTATTCCGCACAGGCTTATAAGCAGAGCTTCCTGCGTTATCGTCCAGCCTATTTTCGAGTTGCTCATGCCGAGAGACTTCATTATCCCGATCTGGCGTGTACGCTCGGTGACGGTCGTGTACATTGTCAGCAATATCACAAGTGCGCTTATTACGGCGGCGACGCCGATGAAGACATTCAAGAATACGTTGAGAGCCGGAAATCCGGCCATGTAAAGTTCCTCCAGATCTCGAGTAAGGACGATCTGATTTTCCGGAAAACTTTCCTGCAGATTCTGTGCTGTCTTATCGACCGTAAAACCCGGCTTTACCGCGATAAGTATAGACGAAACCTTGCCATCGCTGCCGAGTTGGGCCTGCATCGTCGAGAGCGGAATCTTAATTCGGGCGCCGCCGGCAGGCTCGTATGTGCCGACGACGGTAAACTGCCGTTCATATAACGAAACCGTATTGCCGACCTTAAAATTTTTCTGTTTTTGCCACGCTGTGTCGATGATTGCCTCATCCGAGCCATTTTGAAATGCACGGCCTTCGACCAATCGCAGCCCCGAAATTACCGAATATTCGTCTAAGTTGACACCGTCCACCAGTCGCTTACCAGAATTACTATCCGTCGCGTCGACAGAGTTTTGACCGATCGCAACGGCGGAACGCACGCCCTCGACCTTCAGAACATCGGTCGCCAGCGTCGCGGGAAGCCGAAAAGACTCTGCGCCGCTCATGCCTATCGATCCCGATGGCCGGAAGAATATCTCCGCGCCGACATTTGCTTCACGCGAGGCCTGCTCACGGATCGTGCCGTTCGCAAGCCCAACCGTAAAAACGATTAGCAGCACGCCGATCGCAATGCCAAAAATGCTGACAAACGTCCGGGCCGGCCGGTGAAACATGTTCGATAAAACGAGTCCGTCCATAGTTTTATTGCGGTTTCTGCGAGGCGACAGCAGTATTCGTATTTGCATTTGCGACCTGATTGAGCTGGTTGGCTTCCTGCTGCAATTCTTCGGGTGATTTCCAGCCTGCTTTTCGCAAAAGTTCAATAGCGAAACGGATTGGGATTGCCATGTTTGCCGCCGTATTTTCGGTAAACACGCCAAAATTGACGCCGATCACCTTGCCGGTCTGACCGAAAAGCGGAGCCCCGGAGCCGCCTTCGGCCGTTTTGGCGTCGTGGACAATTCGACGGGTGTCGAGATCGGTGATCGCTCCTTGCGTCGTGAGCGGCACGATCTTCCGCGATTGGGCAAGGAAATTAATCAAATTCTGCCTCGAATTGCCAAAACGGGTGTTGATAGACTTCGCTTCGTCATCATCGACCATAGCCAGAAGCCGGTCCGGTCCGCTCGGATAACCCATTGTCACAACGGTCTTTCCGATCGTCGAAGCCTCCGAATCGTTTTCCAAAGGTATAACCGGAACTTCAGGCGGCAGCAGCGTTGGGTCGATCGAGGCCACTGCCAGATCCTCACGCCCGCCGATTGCACGGACTTTTAGAACGAACGGCTGAGGAAAATTTGGGAAATAGATGACGAGCCGTTTGATGCGTGCGCGGCCGTTCGAATCACGCATCATCTGTTTCACCAGATCGTCCTCGGTCCACGGCTGCAGAACGTGACGGTTCGTGACTATATACCCGCCGCCGACATGAAAGCCGGTGCCGATAAAATCGTATTCGACGGCGCTTCCGCTGCCTTCGGTGGTAAGGCCGGCCGGAGGAGCGTTGGTCGGCTGTGTCGGGTCTTCGACCGGAGCCGGCTCGTAAGGGCTCGGACGGAAAGCCTGCGGATCGGGATAACGCAGTGTTCGACCGTTTTTTCGGTCAACGAGATCGTAAACGCCTATGATCAGGCAGACGCCATTGCCATACTCGACACGAAGATTTTGGGCGAGCGAGACGGTTTTGATGATGTCCTTGTTCGTTTTGTCGAGTTCGCCGAGCTGGTCATTGGTCTGTCCCAATTGCTGCTCAAGCCGCTCGATGATGCCACTCTGCTTTTCGGCTACTTCACGGCTTTGTTTCAATTCGTGATTGACGGCATAACCTAGATAAAGAACACCCGTCAAAAATCCGATTGTCAAAACAAGCGTGATCAGTTTCGTGGTTAGTGAGACCTCGCGCAGTAATTCGCGCGTAAACTCGCGGAGAAACGTTTTGGCATCGTCACGCTTTGGGGAGGTGGCCGATTCGAGCGCGGCCTCTTCGATAAACTGCGCGATGTGCGGCGAATCGCGGTTGGTGGTGATCAGCGAAGGCTTTTCGGTCAGCGAAAAGAACGAAAAGGAAATGTCGGTTTTCTCGATCTTCAGGACGTCGCCATCCGAGATGGCAATAAAACGGCGAAGCGGCTTTTCGTTTATAGTAAATTTTAGCGCCGGATCGAATTTAGTGACGCGGAACACACCGTCAGAGTTCTCCAATTCAACCCACATGCCCACTGCTTCGAGCTGTTGTGTATGAATTTGAAGATCGCTGGTTTCATCCGAACCGATACTTAGACGGTCTTCGGAGAAAAACTCGGTTCGCTTTTCCGACCCGACCGAGATGTGAATGATTATGCCAACTGCCATAAAACGCTAGTCGAGAGTAAACAGTCGAGAGTCTTGAGTCGGAATGTCTTCTTCAGGTTCCGGTTTTTTACTCACGACTCTCGACTCCCGACTTACTCGAACGGAGATTTTATCACAAACGTAAATTTCTTCGATGCTAAACACCGGTGTTTCGTGACAAAATAATAATAATGAGCAACAAGAAATTTATCGACGACCGCGACCAGCTCGAAAAGCTTGCTCCGGTGACTAAAGCGCCGATAAAACATCATGTTTTTGTCTGTAACGGCAAATCCTGCTCGGCTGTCGGCAGCGTGAAGGTTAAGGAAGCGTTTGCAAGGGAATTGGAGTCACGGAACCTGCGCCAGGGCAAGGAGTCAAAAGGCCGCAACCCGATGGGCGAGGTCGTCTTGACGGACTGCGGCTCGGTCGGATTCTGCTCGGTCGGCCCTTGCGTATTGGTCTATCCCGAAGGAATTTGGTACGCGCAGGTAACAACGGACGATGTGCCGGAGATCGTTGAGGAGCATCTTGAGAAGGGAAATATCATTGAAAGGCTGGCCTTGATAGACTTATCCGAGAAATGACCGCTACGCAAGGGACGCGAAGATCGGCTGCAAAGGACGCAGAGAAAAAGCTAAAGTGCTCGTCTTATGAATTCGCGCGGTGGATTGCTGTTTTCTAAACTGACCCGCTACCGAATCCTCGAAATGAAGCGATTGCACGCAAAAAAGTCTGATGTTACGGCCATTGTTTAGACAATCATCATTCTTTTGCCATCTTCTGAATTGTGACGAGCACTATAGCGTCATTGCCACCCGTGCGAACATACGAGATCCAAAAACCGGCCTTTGGATACTGGACGGTTTTGTGCATGCCGCCATCGGGTTTGGCTTCAATATCAGTTCCAACTATCGCCTTTGGTGCCGGAGCCAATTTCATGTCACCCGTGTACATGATCGAAATCACTCGTACAGTCTTATTTGCATCGTAAAAGACGCGAACGGACTCAGATTCCGAAAAAACAAAGTCGTCCTCTGCGTCCGACTCCTCCTTTGGCTTACCCAATTTCGCCCGTACATCGACAGTCGACATTCCAATACTCACGCCTTTGTATGAGTCAAACGGAGGTTTCGTCTGCCGCTCTAGTGCCGAAGCCGGCAACGGGATAACAGGCGGAATATCCACCATTCGATTCGTATCGATGGCAGCGAAAGTGGTAAGTCCGCCTAAGGCGAACAACGCTAGAAATAGTATCGAGAGTTTCATGGTTTCACCTTGTGAATCGAATTTACTGTTATTGGGCCATAGCAGGCCGATACTCGATATGAGTTTTCGAGCCAGCCCTGATTTGACGGTCAACAAAAGATAGCTGCACCGCGTTTGAACCCCGGCAAATGGGCTTTTCCGGTTGAGATGGATCGAAGTCTTTTCGGATCCTCCTCAACCGGCCAAATTTGTGCGTGGCCGAGATCAAAGCGTCATAAATCTCCCGCACTACCACGGATTGCCCGTTGAAGTGGTCCTCGAGTTCAAAATTGGCAGATCCCTTCATTTGATACTCGATTAAACGGGGATTCGACTGCGACCGATTTTGGAATTAACCATTCGGCGCGCGGCTTTATATGTTTCAGGGCCGTACCGATTAAAACCCAGGCCGCTTTTTACTGCTTCTTCGCAGCCACCTTTCCGCCTTTTCGTGTTGCGGGCGTATTTCCGGCCGCCGGCATTGGCTTCAGCGCCCAAAAATTCGGATCGGCTGCCACCCATTCCGGCGATAGGTAACTGAGTTGCGGGTTGATCGCGTAAACAGCAACGTCGTCAAACGTTATGGAGTCATTGCTTATCTTGTCAAGTTTGTCCCTTCGGTCGTCACCCAGAGCGTCCTGATATGCCTTTCCGTGAGGAAGAGTTCCAAGCCCGTCGAGAGAATTCCAGGGGATGACGACAAGATATGTTCCAGCCGGGGCGCCGCCCACCATCTGGAAAATAGCCATATTTTCGTCCATATTCGCCTTTTCGTGCGCGGCCTTGATCATTCTCCTACCCTCTTCGAACTCCCTTTGATGGCCGGGCTTCACGCGGATGGTTTCGACTCGCATGTAACGCATCCGGCCTATTTCGGGGGCGGGTTTGTAGCTTAGATCCTCACGCAAGATGGCAATGCTGTCGCGTTGAGCTGCGTGATAGTCTTCGCCTTCATGCCGGTTTCGATCAAAGTCAACCTTGTAGGTAGTGGCCATCGTGTCCAAGTCCTTGTTCGATTTTTCCATTTCGGCGAACGTGTCGAATCCCCAAAAGTACATCACTTCATTCTCGTTGCCCGCAACCGGAACCATCGCGAGCCGGTGATAGGGCGATTTAGCCTTGGCATAGATCCGGACAACGTTATTTGCCTCCCTCGCGTGATCTTCCATCATCCCGGTCTTGATGTCCTCACGGACGATCAAAAGGACTTTGGGGGGCCCACCTCTCTGTGCTACTACGTCAAACGACGCTGTAAGAAACATGCACGGTGCTAACAAAAAAAACAGACCTTTTTTCATGCTGATTTTCCTCCTGTGTATTCTAATAATTGGTCAAAGAGTTAAGGCGATTTCTTTCGCTTTTCCCTGACACAGTGCCCTGCAGCCGAATAGTTCGGCAAAAACATCCAAAAGTAGGCCTTATATCAATTAATTCTTGATAACGGTCAGATTTGATGAATTATCAATAACCACTCCGCGTTAACAACCCTTGATACGAAAAATTTATACAGCTATTTGGCCCTTAACACAACGATAACCACAACTCTGGACGTTACCGTCTTGCCTCGAATATCCGGTTGAACGGCGTCTCGGCTGCCCGCCGAAATTGGGTGAATCCGCCGGACTGAACGGTCTCGCGCAAAGCATCTTCGCTTGCGACAGCACCGAGGGCCGAGCCGCCCAACGCCAGTGCATTTGCCGTGCAGCAAAGCGTCGAAGCACCCGAGAATGTCCTGCCTATCGGATTAAAATTCTCCTCTATCGTATTGCCCGCCATCGGTTCGACGAGCATCACGCTGCCGTTGGCGTCGAGCGTTTCAAATGCTCGTTTTGCGGCACCTTTCGGGTCGCCCATATCGTGCAGGCAATCGAAAAACGTTATCAGATCGAAGTTCTCATTTGGAAAATCCTGCGCACTGGCAACCGAAAAACTAACGCGGTCGGACACACCTGCTTTCTCCGCTTTTTCCTTTGCATTATTGACGGACACTTCGTGATTGTCGAAGCCAAAAAACTGAGATTCCGGATAAGCCTTTGCGAGAATGATCGTCGATGCTCCATGCCCGCAGCCGATGTCGGCCACTTTTGCTCCGGTCTTCAGCTTGGCTTCGATCCCGGTCATCGCGGGTATCCATTCTGCAACCAGATGAGCCTGATAGCCGGGCCGGAAAAACTTCTCGGTCCCGACAAATAGATCTGCGTCATGTTCGCTCCAAAGCATTCCACCACCGTTTTTGAAAGCTTCCGTAATGCGCGGCTGGGCATTCATCATTGCCTTGATTACATAAAACCCGCCGCCAACATAATACGGGCTGGTGTCGTCCGTTAAGGCGACTTTTTGTTCCGGCAGCAGCGAAAATTTGCCGGTTTGCGGATCATAGTGTACATAATCACCGGATGCCTGATTGATAAGCCATTCGCGGACATAACGCTCGGTCGTTGCCGTTTTCTCGGCCAATTGAGCGGGTGTCAACGGACCATATCCGGCCAGAGCCTCATATAACCCGAGCTTGATTCCGATATAAGCGAGAACAGAACTCAGTGACGCACCAAAATCTCCGACGACTTTACCCATAAATTCGCCCATTTTTTCTTCATCTATTTGTGATGCTTGTGCTGTTTGTGACATAAAGCCTCCTTAGCGAAAGTCTGAATGAGGGAGTGTGACTGCAAATTCGGGTGAGGAATGCGCGGGAGTATATAACTAAAACGAAACGCGTGCAATCGCACCGGGGGCGCTATTGCACCGGTTGAACATTTATTGAATTGAAAGCTTGTGCCGCTTTGCGGCCGATATGCAACTATCGCTTTTCAAGGATTGTTTTGAGGCTTGAAAGGCAGTAGCCGAAATCTTTGCCGACTTCTTTTATTGAGGTTCGTGAATTATTTTATCGAGACCGTCAGCCGGTATGCCGCGTTGCCGCGCGTTCCGCCGACGATAATCCGATGATCGCCGCTATCGGCAAGCGAGACTGTAATGCTGGTCGCGTCGTCACCTTCGCCCGAACCTTCCATATACTCGCCATCAGGGTTTTCGACCTGAAATACGGCATTATTCTCCAGCGAAGTGATCCGCACCGTCATCCGCTGTCCCGCTTTGGCTCCGAGAATATATGTGTCGCGGTCGCCGCGAATGACTGCACCGGAAAGCGTAGCCGAGCTTTTACCCTTAGCGAATTTAATGCGTTTGGTAATTCCGTCGCGTGCCGCGAATCCGGTCGATCCGAGAACAACCATCGTGATAAGCATTCCAATTCCAAGCCTTCTAACCATCCGACAAATCTCCAAACTGAATTTTGCACCATAAATGTAAACGAAAACCGCGAAATTTGAGAAAAAATCGCGGCCTGAAATTTTACCGAATACTAAAATGAATTCGCGGGACTTAGTTTTCATTCTTGAGCGATGATTCCGAAAGCCTGCCCCAAGGATGTTGCCGCTTCAAGCTTTTCGCCCGCGATTTTAAATCGTGCATCTATATCAATGCCATGAAATGTGGGGTCATAATATTTATCCTTGAGTTCACCTTTTACCGCACCCAGCATATCCCGAACGCGTCCGCGATCAACGCTGTCAAGCTTCTGTGCATTAAAGGTCTGAGCGGCAAAAAAAGTTATGACGAAAATAACTGCGACTCTGAGAAGGCGAAAAAAACTTGTGTGGAAAAATTGATTTTTCATTGGGAGTTCCTTATTAAACATCGATAGAATTGAATTCAGCAAATTTATGCCATTTTGCCGCTATTGCCTTATCGGCTTCCAGGGCAGCACCGGTTTTCTTGTGTCAGGAAGACGAAAACTTCAGGAAGGGTGGAGGGTTAATCTTTTCAGTCTCGATAATCATCAGCCAATTCTACGCCGATTTTGATAAAGTTTCCATATCTTTCTTCCATCTGAGCACAGGCTTTCTGGCGGCGGCGGCTTCGTCGAGGCGGCCGATGCGGGTTGAGTGCGGGGCGTCGATGACAAGCTGCGGGTTTTCCTGGGCTTCGCGGTCGATGTCCTTCATTGCTTCGACGAATGCATCGAGGTCCTGGCGACCTACGGACTCGGTCGGTTCGATGAGCATCGCTCCTTCGACGACGAGAGGGAAGTAGATCGTCATTGGATGAAAGCCGTAATCGATCAGACGTTTTGCGATGTCGAGCGTGTGGACGCCCTTTCGCGATTGCTTCTTGTGCGAAAAAACCACCTCGTGCATCGGATCGGCGGCGAAGGGTTTATCAAAATCTTCACTTAATGCATGTGCTACATAGCGGGCGTTCAAAACCGCCGCCTGTGTCGCTTCTTTTAAGCCATCGGCGCCGTGGGTGTAGATATACGACAAGGCACGGATCATCATTCCGAAATTGCCGTAAAATGCTTTGACCCTGCCGATCGAGCCGGGATAGTTGAAATCAAGTCTGAAATGCGGTCGAGTATCGGTCTCGCCTGCCACACTCCCTACCGGTCGTTTTTCCGCCTCTTCCTTTATGACACGCGGAACAGGGAGAAACGGCATCAGATCGACCGAGCAAAGGCATGGGCCACAGCCCGGGCCACCGCCGCCGTGGGGCGTCGAAAATGTTTTGTGCAGGTTAAGATGGATGACATCGACGCCCATATCGCCGGGACGTGCGATGCCGACGAGGGCGTTCATATTCGCTCCGTCCATGTAGACGAGACCGCCGGCGGCATGGATGGTTTTACAAATTTCCTTAATGTTCGTTTCGAATAGGCCGACCGTGTTTGGATTCGTCAACATCAATCCGGCGACGCCACCTTCGTCACAGAGCTGTTTTAAATGCTCCATATCCGTAAGGCCTTCGGCGGTTGAGCGGATCGTTTTGACGGAGAATCCCGCGAGTGCGGCCGAGGCGGGGTTTGTTCCGTGCGCCGAATCGGGGACGAGCATGACTCGCCGATCTCTCGACGCCGCTCCATCGCGTTGATCGAGAAAAGCCCGGATAAGCATGACGCCGGTCATTTCGCCCTGAGCACCGGCCGCGGGCTGCAGCGATACGCCCGGAAGGCCGGTGATCTCAGACAAATCGTTTTGCAGCTCATATATCAGCTCAAGCGCTCCTTGCGATTCCTCTTCAGGCGCGAGCGGGTGCAAGTTTGTAAATCCAGCAATCCGCGCGACCTTCTCGTTAAGACGCGAATTGTATTTCATCGTGCACGACCCAAGCGGATACATTCCGAGATCGATCGAGTAATTCCAGGTCGATATCCGCGTAAAGTGCCTTATGACATCAACTTCCGAGACCTCAGGCACCCCGTCAAGATCATCGTTACGGCGGAGTTCTTCCGGCAATAATTCATCGAGGCTGATCTCATCTACATCGAGTTTGGGCAGGCGATAGCCGACGCGGCCGGTCTGTGAACGCTCAAATATCAGCGACTCATTTTGAGAAGGATGTTGTGTAACTTTCTTAATGCTCATGGAATTATTTCGAAACTGGTACGACCATTTATTCGGTAAATCGTAAAGTCCGAATCTAGTGTGAATATCTTTTGAGTTCGCAATGCTTCAGCGGCAACAACCAACGACGCATCGGCAAAATCCATCGGAACGTCGCGATACTTCTCGATCAAAGCCATCATTCGAATTAAATCGCGTTGGTTCAAATGATAGAGCACTAATGATTCAGTTTCTATCAATCGCCAAAGGTCTTTTTGGCTAGCCCATCCCTTCAAGTTTCCAAGAAAGTACATCGCTTCGGTTATACAAGCGAGAGTGGTAATTAACGGCTCATTCAAGCTGCGGTAAACCTCAATGCAACGGCTGTGATTAACGATTTCGCGAGGTTCGAACAGGGCGATTAGAACGCCAGCATCAGTCAGCATCATAATCAACTAATAAACCCATATTTTTAAACTTTTCGGCTAAAGCCTCACCATATGGGGACTTTTTTCTTTTTTTCGCGGGTTCAGGGATTCGAGCGCTCGCGCCAATAAAATTCTGCCACGCTTCTCGCTTCTTGCGTTCAGAGATTTTCTTTCGCCTTTTAAGAGCAATTTCTTTGACTTTTAATTCGACCCACAATTCTGGCGTCAGGCCGGCTTCGTTTGCCTGATCGTTCAGCAACGAGAACACCTCGTCGTTAATTTTGATCACATGACTCATACGCTGATTCTATCATGCCTTTGGCAATCCTTTCCTCGCAACATCTTCAACCACGCCGCAAAATCTGTCCAGTTCCCATAACGTCGTATAAACGTTCGGCGTAATGCGAATGCCGGTAAATTCTTCGTGGACTATCGGAGTCGTAAATATCTTATGTTTCGACATCAAATAACCGCCGATCGCGACCGGGTCGATACCATCGATCTTGAAATTGGCGATGGCACACGATTGTTTCGGGTCAAATGAGGTGTTAAATCCGACCTTCGGAATGTCCTCTAGCTTGTCCATCCAGTAACGCGAAAGGTAACGGAGCCGTTCTTCCTTGCGTTTGCCGCCGATGGCATTGTGAAAAAGAATCGCCTCGCCTATCGCCAGCCTCATTGCCGCCGAGTGCGTACCGATCTCCTCGTATTTGCGGATGTCGTTTTTGTTCTTGTCCTCGGAAGCCATCAATGCCCAAACCTTCGCAACTTTCTCTTTTTTTACATACAACATTCCCGTGCCTTTTGGTGCATACAGCCATTTGTGTAGGGAAGTGCCAAAATAATCGCATTGCAGATCGTCGCGTTTGAAATCGAATTGGGCAAAAGAATGCGCCCCATCGACGATAGTCTCAATGCCGCGGGCTCGTGCCATTTCACATACCTTTTTGACCGGATTGATCTGGCCGGTCAGGTTAATCTGATGCGAGACAAGTATGAGCTTCGTTTTCGGCGTTATAGCTTTTTCGAACGCGGCGAGGATGTCATCGACGTTTTGCGGTGCGACCGGTATCTTAATGAGATTGAGTTTCAATCCCTCGCGCAGTTCACGCTGTTTTAGCGTGGTGATCATCCGCGGATAATCCTGGGTCGTCGTCAATATTTCGTCGCCGGATTTAAAATCCATGCCCATCAGGAGAATTTCGAGCGATTCCGAAGCGTTTCGAGTTATCGCGATCTCCTCCGGTGAGCAGCCAAAGATCTCTGCAAGGCCGGTGCGAATCGTCTCCGACTGCGGCTCCAGCAACTGCCACATTGTATAGGCCGTAGCATCCTCCTGCTGCCATGTATAGCGAACGAAGGCTTCTGTAACTATTCGCGGGCTTGGGCTTACGCCGCCGTTGTTGAGATTGACAATGCCTCGAGTTACCGAAAACGCCTGCTGTATCGTTCCCCAGTAATCCTCGTCCATCGCGGCGTCGATAGGCGAAAGGTGCGCGATCTGCTTGCTGGCGGCCTGCACGTCTTCAAAGAGCGAGCCGACCGCAGCCGACGACAAAGCCATCAGGCCGAGTCCTTTGCCAACATTGGACAAAAATTGGCGGCGACCTAAAACGTCTTTTTCAAATTCATGTGCGGCTAAAGTCATATAGCTCCTTGCGGCAAAAACGGCATAAATATGCTTCCGGATTCAGCATTTTTCGACAGTAAGGACATTCTCTGAGACCACGATTCCTTTCCATTCTCTCAAGTGAAAGATTCTGCGCGAACAACCCGATGCCGATGGTAAAAACAACCAGCATAAATGGTGCTAGACAAAGCAGGATTTCGAGCGGGCCGAAAATCATTTGACTAATATTAACTCCTAGGTTACGTCAGCCCTATACAAAAAACCTATCTGATTAGCAAGCCCTATCTTTCGAGCAACCTTCGCGACCAATCGGCTGAGGTCTGAGCTACCAGCTCACGATTGTTCTCATCATCCCAGTTTTTCCGCCATGGATGTTCGTGCCGAAGTTCAATAATCTTTACGTTGACTTACCCAAACCTTCAACAAAAGAATCAATCTGATCTTTCGTCATCGTTTCAGTGACACAAATTAAAAACTCGTTAGGCCGATCCGCATAATATCGCGACAACGCCAGCCCGCCAACGATCCCATTTTCCTCACGAAGTTTTGTCAGAATTTCATTCGCCGGTTTCGATGCCCGCACCACAAACTCATTGAACTTCGGCGCCGAAAAGGCGAGTTCAAAGCCATCGACCTCCGCAATTTTCTTTGCGGCATAGGCCGCTTTTTGGGCATTTTGCACGGCAACTTCCTGCAGGCCTTTCTTGCCCATCGTCTCCATATAGATGGTCGCGGCAAGGGCGATCAGGCCTTGGTTCGTACAAATGTTCGAGGTCGCTTTTTCGCGGCGGATGTGCTGTTCGCGAGTTGATAACGTCAACACGAAACCCCGATTGCCGTTTTTGTCGTAAGCCACGCCGCAGAGACGGCCGGGCATTTGTCGGACAAATTTGTCCTGCGTCGCAAAAAGCCCGAGATGCGGGCCGCCGAAGCTCATCGGGATTCCGAACGACTGGCCTTCGCCGACGACGATGTCGGCACCGCACTCGCCCGGCGATTTGAGCAGGCCGAACGAGATTGCTTCGGTAACAACGACGATGAGCAAAGCACCAACCGCGTGGGCGGCGCTCGCCAGCCTTTCCAGGTTCTCAACGCATCCAAAGAAATTCGGCGACTGCACGACAAGCGCCGCAGTTTTGTCATCGAGAGCAGATAGGTCGGCCATACGCCCGGTCTTTTCGTCAAATCCAGCCGAAACTATGTTCGCTTCCCCATGCTGTGTGTAGGTCCTTGCAACCTCGCGGTATTCTGGATGAACGCTGTCAGCAACGATTATCTTGTCCCGCCGGGTCACTCTCTGTGCCATCAGATATGCCTCGGCCATCGCGGTCGAACCGTCGTACATAGACGCGTTCGCCACTTCCATCCCGGTCAACTGGCAGATCAGGGTTTGGAACTCGAAAATGTATTGCAGCGTACCTTGTGAGATTTCCGGTTGGTACGGCGTGTAAGAAGTAAAGAATTCGGACCGCTGTATCAGATGATCGACGACGGTCGGCGAAAAGTGCGAATAAACACCGGCTCCGAGAAACGAAGGCTTGGTCGCCCCAGTATTCCTGGACGCAAACGCTTCCATTGCCGAGATCACTTCGGGTTCGGCCAATGCGTCAGTGACGTTTAAGGCGCGATTTAGCTGAACATCGCTCGGAATCGAACGAAAAAGCTCGTCCGTGGAAGTTAGATCGATCGCTTCGAGCATCTCTTGACGCTCTTCCGGTGAATTTGGGATATATCTCATTTTAGTAAAGAGCGAAGAGTTAAAAGTAAAAAGTGAAAAAGCTTTCTTAACTTTTCACTTTAGGCATTTGCCGAAAGGTATTCTTCGTATTCTTCGCCGGAAAGCATCGCATCGGCTTCGCCCGGTTTGTCCATTTTAACTTTTATAAACCACGCATCGCCGTACGGGTCATTGTTCACCTTTTCGGGCGTGTCGTTGAGTCCGTCATTTACCTCGACAATCTCGCCGGCGACAGGCGTAAAGATCTCGGACACGGCTTTGACCGATTCGACCGATCCGAACGATTCGTGCGAACCCAATTTATCGCCGACCCGCGGCATATCTATGTAGACAACGTCGCCCAGTGAATGTTGAGCGTAATCCGTTATTCCGATGCTCGCGACATCGCCGTCCACCAAAACCCATTCATGATCTTTGCTGTAACGTAAATTTTCCGGAATGTTTGACATATGTTTTTGTTAAATACTCTTGCAATATCCTATTTTTGACGCCGGTAAAACGGAGTCGGTATAACTTCAGCCGCCAGATGTTTTCCGCGTACATCAATTTTAATTTCTTGACCGATATTTGCAAACTCGACCGGCAAAAAAGCGAGGCCGATATTCTTTTTCAAAAACGGGGCCGGGCTGCCCGATGTCACATAGCCAACCTTTTCGTCATTTATATAGATATCAAAACCGTCGCGTGCGATACCGCGGTCGGTCATCTCGAACCCTACGAGTTTTCGGGTAAGGCCTTTTTCTTTAAGTGTGACAAGAGCTTCGCGGCCAATAAACTCGCCTTTTTGTAGTTTTGTAATCCAACCTAGACCGGCTTCGAGCGGCGTAATATCGTCGCCGAGTTCATGGCCGTAAAGCGACATCGCCGATTCCAGCCGCAGCGTATTCCTCGCTGCCAAACCGGCTGGCAAAATGCCGTCGGCGTCGCCGTATCTACCGGTTGCGAGCAGTTTGTTCCAAAGTTGAACGGCAAATTTAGCATCAGCATACACTTCGAAACCATCTTCGCCGGTGTAACCCGTTCGCGAAATTATCGCCTCCACGCCGTCAACGTGTCCTGTCGTAAACCAGTAGTATTTGATCTCGTCCAGATTTGTATCCGTAAGTTGCCGCAAGATCCCAATGGCGTCCGGTCCCTGGACGGCGATCTGGCAATAATCCGAACTCGCGTTCGTGAGTGCAATGTCTTCGCCTTTTTTGTGCGAAGTAATCCAATCCCAGTCCTTTTCGGTCGTTCCGGCGTTTACAACTAACAGAAGCTTGTCCTGATCGAAACGATATACGAGCAGATCGTCGACCACGCCGCCCTTTTCATTTGTGAGTGCTGAATAATGAGCCTGGCCGTCAACCAGTTTGGTTACGTCATTTGTCGTCAACCGGTTTACAAACGCTATCGCGTCGGCACCTTCGACCCATATCTCGCCCATGTGCGAAACGTCAAAGAGAGCGGAGGCGGTTCGAGTCCGCAAATGCTCTTCGATCACGCCCGTCGTGTATTGCACGGGCATATCCCAGCCGCCAAAATCGACCATCTTGCCGCCGAGTTCGCGATGTATGCCGTTTAACGGCGTCTTTTTTAGGTTATCCGGTGTCATAATGATTTATAAGTAGAGGAAACTATCACGCAGATACTGACGTGTCAAAGAAGTTAAGATAACAAGGGTTTCCGATGCTGATTAATGCCTCTAATGTAATGGATTTCAGGCCCCGAGGCATAGGCGATTATCGCCTTTCGGAACGCGAACGGGCCTTGTTAAGAATCGCTCAATTAAGTCTGATCAGCTTCAAACGCCGAGGTTTTACCGCCCATCATCCTTACTCGTCTTTTTCTTTTCTTCCTTTGTTGGTTCCGGCGGAAGCTTGCCGACAGCTTCGATTATCTGGTCGCAGAGGTCGATCGAGTCGAGAATAGGGCCTTTCTCCATTTCAACCTGCGTTTTATCGAGTTCCATTTTGAGTGGAGCGAGATATCGTACCGCTGCGCGGCCTAAACTCCGCACGGCATTCCCGAATCGTTCCGGGTCCTTCTTTGCCTGTTTATCGCCTTTTTCGCGGATCGGGGCAGAATCGGGGTGTGAGGCCAGATTATCGATATCGTCGACGGCTTTTTGCAGCAGCTTTTTAATGTCCGACAAGAGTTCGAGATGCGTTCCCTTCGGCGGCCCGCCCCAAACCTCCGAATCTTTTTGTGCCTGCGTCCAGCCCTTGACGTCGATGCCGATAATTGCAAAGCGACGGTCAGCCATGCGCGTCAAAACCTCGATACGGGTGACGATATCCTGAGCGTCGCGGACGATCTCTATCTCTTCCTCGGTCATAAAATCCCTTCGCTGGGCAGCCGCGGATGACGAAAATGCGACGATGCTGACCGCGAGCGCTAAAAGTGCAGCCACAAACCGAAACGGGACTGTAGAAAAAAATCTCATGGTTTTTTTGTCGGTAAGACGGTGTCGCTGAACAACGGCTCGACCGCCCTAGCTCTGGCGTCCCGCAGATATTTTATAAGGTTCCGCACATAAAATTCGTACCTTTGCGGAAGATCGCGCCGTATCAGCTCAAGCCTGGGTCGATACTCGCGGATGCCGATCTCGAAGCGTTTATAATTATTGAGCACTTTTCCATTGTTTTTGTCGCTGCCGTCCAAAAACGCCAGCGTGTTGTCCATCAGCCCGTGAAAACCGCCGAGCTGTTTGAACATTTCGTCGAACTGTTCCTGCGAATGTAAGGTCTCGGCCTGTTTGAGGTGTACGGCCATGAGTTCCAGGGCCAATTTTGTTCGCTTTTTAACGTCGGTTAGGGGTTCGAGCTGAGAGCGTTCGTCCTTAGACACCGTTCTCAAGGGCGGCGGTGCAATATCCTGGTCGTCATTGTTCTGACCGTTGACGCACACTGGGCCAAGCTGCAGCAGAAAAAAAACTGCGATTAATTGAAGGCATGGACGACACATCGACATCATCTGGCGAAAACTTGTTTTCACCAAAGGCTTGCTTGCCGTAATAGTGGGTTTGACAACGCTCATGCTAGTTTCGCTTACCTTTTTTATCCTTGATCTGCTTTTGCAGAGCGGGGAGCCGCAACGTCACTTTCTCGATCTCCAATTTGTTCTTGTCGGCATCGGCGATCCGCAAAAACTGTTGATAATTCGCCATCGCATCCATGTATTCGGCAAGGTGATCATGCGTGATTGCGAGAAAATAAAACGCCGCGGGTAAGGCCGGCTGCTTCTCCGTAATCCACTGATATTCCAATTTAGCTTCCGGGTAGCGTTTTAACTGAAAAAGTGCCGTCGCCAAATTCGCTTTGATCGTTACATTATCAGGCGATATTGTTTGAAGCCGCCGCAGAAAGACGACCGCTTCGACATACATTTTAGCCTGTACCAGAGCTCCGCCGTAGCCAATCGCATGACTGATATTTTTTGGATCGGATTCGGAAGCCCGGCGGCAAAGATCTAAAGCCTTCGCCGGATTCTCCGTTCGCAACAGCGAACATAGCCTGCCCAGAATGAGTGGATCCGTTGAGTTCTTTTCGAGCTGCTTTTCAAGGTCAGCGATGCTTTCCGAACTGCTTACGAGAATCTTATCACGGATCGCGATTACGTCCGGAGACGGATTCTCGACCAAATTCAGAGTTGCCAGCGCATCGTCCGATTTCCCCAGGGCAAACAATAGCCGGGCGTTGAGCACTCTGACGTTTGTTGATTTCGGTGCAATAGCATCGAGTGTCTTTATTATCGCATCCGCACTTGCGGTGTCGCCTTCGTCCAGAGCGACGCCAGCTTTTTCGACAAGAGCGAACTGATTCTTTGCATCCAATTCCAGCGCTCGGTCAAAACTGATATTAGCGGCCTTTTTTTCACCCAACGAATTTTCCAACGCTCCTCGAGCGGCCCAGATAGATGCCGTCGGTTTTGCCTTGCTCGTCAAGGATTCCAGACGCGTAAGCAGATCCCGGAGAATTTCCGGTTTCGCCTTCGTCTTTAATCGCAGCTCCGTCAATGCTGAGTAAGCGGGGAAGTTGAGTGCGTCCAACGATATGGCCTTTAGAAGCACTTTCTCAGCCTCGGCATTCTGTCCCTTACTGACCAAAATGGAACCAAGATTCGCAAGAGCGAGTGTCCATTCACCGCGAAGCTCGACCGCTCGTCGGAAAGCCTTTTCCGCGTCGTCCATACGGCCAAGCGAAACAAGGGCATTTCCACGCTGGAGTTCGGCTTCGGGGAACTCGGGAATAATTGCGATAGCCTTGTCATATAGATCGATCGCGGCAGAGAGTTGGCCTTTCTCGTGAACATCCTGGCCTTGCTGAAATAGTTTGATCGCTTCGGCTGACCCATCGTCTCCCTCGTCCTGACCAAAACTACTAGGTGTAATACCTAACATCATTACAGCCGCGACGAAAATGCCGGTCGAGACAAGCCGCAGCACACCAATTCTGAGAGAAAAACTACAGTTCATCGTTCTTTATCCGAAGGCTCCAATCCTATCATTTGATCGCAAATAGTTCTAATTTTCCGGGCGGTAACACACTTAAGTTTTCGATCCTATTGGTTTGCGTTCTGTCTTGACCGTAAGTTAAGATTTTCAAATTGTGCGAAGTCTAAGATTCACAATATGTCCAGGCGGAAAATGATCGCTGCACCGCAAAAACAACTGTC
>JAYSON010000229.1:0-3010 GCA_043722725.1 Chloracidobacterium sp. | reverse complement strand
AACCACTAATTAACGTGAAAAACGAAAGAGGAGTAAACATAGATGCTGGCTGTTTTAGGTGCGCTCGTGGCGAACGGCGTGATCACGATCTTGAAATTTTTTGGGGCGGTGATGACCGGTTCGTTCGGGTATGATGGCCGAATCATTTCACTCGCTGGCGGACACGACGAATCAGGTCTTTTTGCTGTTGGGGCTGCGGTTTTATAATAAGCCGGCTTCGGAAAAGCACCATTTCGGTACGGAAAGGAGAGGTTTTTCCGGTCGTTTATTGCGGCGATCTTTATTTTCGGCGTCGGTGCAACCTATGCAATCTATGAGGGCTTCCAAAAGCTGACGCATCCGCATCCGCCGGAAAATCTCGGCTGGGCATATTGGATACTCGGAATCTCGTTCGTTTTAGAAGCCGGCTCTATCGGCCTCGCTCTCTATCAGGAAGTGAACGAGGCCAAGCACGAAGGATTAAGCTTCCGCGAATACCTTCGCGAATCGAAGGACCCGACGGCGAAAACGGTGATCTTCGAAGATTCAGCCGCCCTTATCGGTATCGTCATAGCCTTTATCGGTATTTATTTGACCGATCATCAGGTCGCTCCCGGTAAAGGAGCATATTGGGACGGGCTCGCTTCGATCGCTATCGGAGTCGTCCTGGCGATTGTCGCTTTCGTTTTGGCGAGAGCCTCGCGCGGACTTCTTTTGGGCGAAGCGGCGACGCCAAAGTCGCTTGGGAAAATCCGCGATGCCGTAACAAGCCATCCGAATGTAAACGAAGTTGTGGAACTTCTGACAATGCATCTCGCACCAAAGCAAATTCTGGTCAATGCACATGTCAATTTAAAGGACGACCTCACAAACACGCAGATCATCGAAACGATTGCCGAGATCGAAGAGAGCATTAAGCAAGCCGAGCCGAAAGTCGATATGATATTCTTGGAGACGGCGGGGATCGTAGAAAAAAAGGAGTCGGGAGCGGAGAGTGACAAGTCCGGCTCTCCTGCCCAAGACTCTTGACACTCAACTCCCGATTAAAAAGTAATGCAATTTATCGACTACATGCCGACGATGAATAACCTGCGAAGTGTCCTGGATATTTCGCTGGTTTTTATCATCGTGTATGTCGTCCTGAAGCTTCTACGCGGCACGCGGGCCGTTCCTACGATAGTCGGTCTGGTGTTGCTCGCCCTTCTCTATTGGCTGGCGGTCGCGCAAGATCTGTCGACGCTCGAATTTGTGCTGCGGTATGCGGTCGTCTACATCGGTATCGCGATCATCGTGCTTTTTCAGTCGGAGATTCGGCAGGCTCTGATATATTTTGCGAACCGGTTGAGGTTTCCTATTCTGCGCAAGCAGCGGGGACAATTTGGCGGAAGCGTGTATGACGAGATGGTCCTGGCGACGACGACGCTTGCCTCGGAAAAGATCGGCGCGTTGATCGTCATCGAGAGAAACGTCGGCCTTCGTAATTTTATCGACGCCGGCGTGCAGCTCGATGCGACGATCAGCTACGATCTTCTGGTGACAATTTTCAATCCTTCGACACCGCTTCATGATGGCGCCGTAGTTATCCGGAACGAGCGAATTGCGGCCGCTTCCGTATTTTTGCCGCTGACGAAAAATCCGAGTATTTCACGCGAACTCGGTACACGGCATCGGGCGGCGATCGGCATCACTGAGGGAACGGACGCGATCTCGCTCGTCGTTTCCGAGGAGACGGGTTTGATCACGTATGTCGAAGCGGGCGAGGTTCGGCGAAATCTCGATACGACGCAGCTTCGTAAGCTTTTGCTTGACGCCATGGAAATTCCGATCGTCCAAAAGAAACGTGAGCCGACAAAGACGATGAAGGAACCGGAGACGGAAATCACTATCGGATAGCTGTGAACGGTGAGTGGTGAACGGTGAATACGTTTCGTCCTCACCACCACACTTTATCAATTGGAAAATGGCCTTTGAACCAGAAAATTTCGTTGAAAAGCGGCCGGTCACGCTTTTTTTCAAACACATTGTCCGCAAGGTCTTTCTTGAAGACTGGCTGATGAAGCTGGTTGCGCTTGCGATCACCTTTGCGCTGTGGCTGGGTGTGACCGGGCTGAGCACGCCCGGAAGCGAAAGTTATACTGTGCCCCTTAATCTTCGCACCTCGGACAGTTCGGTGGTGACCAACTCTCCTATTCAGGAAGTTGAGATCCGCGTCAGCGGCGACAAACGCAAGATCGAACAGATAAAGGAGAGCGATCTGCGTGTTTCGCTGGATTTGACGGATGTTGTGGCGGGAGATCACGTCGTCTCTTTAACGCCGGATAGCGTTTCGTTCGCTTTGCCGCTTGGCATCAAACTCGATACGATCCGGCCGAATAGAATTCATATACGACTGGAAAATGTAGAGGAAAAGGAAATTGCGGTAACGGCCGAAACGGAAGGCTCGGTTCCCGAAGGCTTTGAACTTTACAGCAAAACGACTTCGCCGCTAAAGGTTCGGGTGCGCGGGCCGGCAAGTTTTATAAAATCACTAAACTCGGTATCGACCGAGAAAATAGATCTGACAAAGCATGATACGAATTTTACGGTACGACAGATTCCGATCAATGTCTCTAATCCGACAAAGACGACCCTGCTCGAAACCGTCGTGGACGTAACATTCAGGATCGGCGAAAAACGTGTCGAAAAGATATTTCTGGTTCCGGTAAAAAGTCAACCGGGAAAGAAAGCTGCCGTTGTGCTGTTCGGCGGAAAATCACTTTTTGACGGAGTGAAAGCGGAGGACCTGCGTGTCGAAATGTTAAAAAGCGACTCGGGAGAAGAAACACCGCAACTCAATCTGCCCGATCAGCTTTCGAATAAGGTCGAAGTGAGAAGGGTTAAACTCAGCCCTTAGTAAACAGAAAAACTATATTCAAGTATCAAGATGCTTGAAACCGGTTTGCCTTCTTTCATTTTTGGTTCGAATGTAATTTGCCGGGCGGCTTTTAATGCCTGCTCGTCGAGTCCGTAGCCGATTCCCTTGAGTTTCAGG
>JAYSON010000228.1:0-2908 GCA_043722725.1 Chloracidobacterium sp. | reverse complement strand
GTACTGCCCCGCAAAGCGTGCGATTCTCGAATTTTCAGAACTTGATATTCCGAGAAGTTTGCAAAAGGAACACCGCAAGGCGAAGTTTTCGTATACGATCGACAAAGCTTTTCGGATGGTGATGGAAAACTGCTCAAAAGTAAAACGGCCCGACCAGAGGGGAACCTGGATCACCCCCGCGTTTGTCGAGGTTTATACTGCTTTGCATAGCACCGGAATGGCGCACAGCGTCGAAGTTTGGGATGAGGCGGACGAGCTAGTCGGCGGACTTTATGGGGTTGATTCGGGCGGAGTTTTCTGCGGCGAGAGTATGTTTCATAAAACGTCGAACGCTTCGAAACTCGCGCTTCTTTTCTTGATCGATCATATGGGAGACCGCGGCGCGACATGGCTCGACGCACAGGTGATGACGCCGCACATGGAAGCCCTCGGAGCAAAAGAGATCGAACGCCCTGAATTTTTGACGAAATTAAAGGAGACACAGGAATTAGATTTGTCTTTATTTTAGAATTAGCACCCGGATCGCAAAGGCGGAAACACGCCCGGTAGGAAGTGTGTATTTTCAGTCCCACATTCCGCAATCTAAAATCCCCAATCTACTATGCCGCACCGCGAAAGAAAAAATATCCACGCCGGGTTTAAAGTCGCCATCGTCCTCAAACAAGACCAGCGGACCGGCAAACAAACCGTCGGCATCGTCAAAGACATGCTGACAAACTCCGCCTTCCACCCGCACGGCATAAAAGTCCGCCTAACCGACAGCCAAGTCGGACGCGTGCAGAAAATTCTCACCGATTGAGTCATCAAAGCCTAGGCAGGAGAATGCGGAGCAATAAGAACATTAAACTCCATAGCGTTATAGTTCTGCGCCAGTTCGAATTCAGATCAATCTCCCACATGGCCCCAGGACTCCCACTGCTGTTCAGGTTTGCCATGAACGCGATGAAGTGCGGGTCTTGACGAAGGTTATCCAAGTTACGTTCCGACTCGAACATCGG
The DNA here is from genome assembly GCA_043722725.1 of Chloracidobacterium sp. Taxonomy (GTDB): domain Bacteria; phylum Acidobacteriota; class Blastocatellia; order Pyrinomonadales; family Pyrinomonadaceae; genus OLB17. Next base: position 1,910 of record JAYSON010000228.1, on the reverse strand, counting down.
ATAACACGGAAAACTTTTGCTGGCTGCTGTTTCGAGCCACTTTACCACCTCCGCGCAAACCGCCGGCAATCTCATTTCCCTTCGACGCGTTTGACTAGCTCATCAAATCGCGGGTCGCCGCGCAACGGATCGAGTTGGGGTTCTACCTGAAGGATCGCAATTAGAAAGCTGCGTTCCTGATAAGCTTTTTCCAGATATTCGAACGCCTTCTCAATATTCCCGATTTTTGCGTACAAGCACGCGAGCTGAAAATAACTTGGATCCGCATCAGCTTCGGCTGTTTTGATCTGCTCAATCACAACGCCGCGCCAGCCGGACGTCTTGTATGCGGTCTTGAAACGTTCTAACTTTTCATCTTCTTTCTGGATGGTCAACTTTTTAACTAAATACTCAAATGCTTCCGATTCATTTCCCTGCTGCTCCAGAACCATGATAAGGCGTGAGTGAATGTGACTGTGGTTTGGACTCAACTCGAGCAATCGTTTGAACTGCTCTTCCGCCTCACCGTATCGCCGGGCGTAGTATAGTGTCAACGCGTACATCTGCTGATTGCGATACGATACCGGCTGAAGTTCCATTGCCGTCTTGATCTCGACAATGGCTTCGTCAAAGCTCCCGCGTGAATAAAGGAAATTCGCGTACGTCTTGTGTGCAACCGGTGAATTTGGATCAAGTTCCACGGCGCGTTTACAAGCCGTTTCAGCCCCAGCGGCATCGTATTCGTAACGGTTCTTATTGTGACACAATGCGCTGTAGGCCTCAGACAGGTTCGGATCAATGGTAAGCGCATTTCCTATTGCTTCCATCGACCTCCGATAGTGTTCGTGTTGGCCAGAGTCAGCTATCGCAACAAAATCTCTGTGGATAAGAGCTTTGCCCGCCCAGGCACGGGCGTAGTTCGGGTCCAGCGCGACAGCCCGGTCAAAATACTCAAGAGATTTCAGCACATTCTGTGCGCCACGCTCTTCGCTCAAATTCATCGCCAGCAGGTAAAACTTGTAGGCTTCTTCATTAGTCGTTCCGCGTTTTGCCTGAATCTCGACCGCAGGGGAACCGAATCTGACAAGAAGCCTGTTACCGATATCGTTGGCGATTGCGTCTTGTGCGGAGAACGAATTGGCCGAATCCGTTACTGCTGTAAACGTGTCTTCGACCTTTCCGGTCGCGATGTCCAGAAGCTGCGACGTCACTTTTATTCGGTCATCCGCCAATTGATAGTTCGACGCGAGCACGTAATCGACCTTCTGCTCGCGCCCGGCAGCAAGCGGGTCCTGGTCTATCTCTGTATATTTGCGTGTTGCACTCAGCGACCGGACAACAATCCCTTTGCCCGCACTGAGCCGGTGAATAAGTGATTCGGCAATGCCGATCTCATAAAGGTCGTTGCGGTTTGCACCATCGATCGGATTTAGCGGCAACACGGCAATCGATTTTTTGTCGCCCATCGATATTTGCTTGATTTGGCGTGTCCTACTTGCTTCACGATAAGAAAACATTAAGTTTGGAACAACAACAGCCAGAATCGCTATGGTAATGAGTGCAACTATTACTCGCTCGATTAGTGCCGAGTATGTTTTAGAACCCTCTTTTTCAAACACCGCATAAACCATTCGTGCACTACCAAACAAAAACAAGCCGATTCCCACGAACATCCCCAAACCCACGGGAATTTGAATCATGAAGAGAAGACCGCCCATCATCTCTACCGTAGAATTTGCTGTCCGGCTGGCAAGGTCGTCTTTGTATTGCACAAACATCGCTCCGAAAATGAGTAATGCCTGCAAAATAACCTTGAATACGAACCAGACGCCTAACCCCCAAAGCAAAAACTTGGACCCGCGAACTAGGCCCTTTCGACGTTTGGTCGCCTTCGGTAATTCCACAGCGGCTGTGCTAGCAGCTTTCAAATT
>JAYSON010000227.1:0-3482 GCA_043722725.1 Chloracidobacterium sp. | reverse complement strand
AGCGGCCGGCGTTAGGCCCGCGATATTTCGAACCTGTGCAAACGTCTGCGGTCGGGCGCGTTCGAGCCTTTCAACCATCTCATGCGAGAGCCCGCCAATCTGAGCAAACCGAAAACTTTCGGGAACTTTTAACGCATCGTGATGATTAACACGTTCAGTTGCGATGTTCTGCTTTGCGATATAGCCGGTGTAAAGCGAATCAGCGAGAGCTGTTTCGAGTTCAATCATGTTGACGGTCGAGCGAATTTCATCAGGAAGAACACGTTGAATCAATTCCGAAGTTACCCCTTGTCGCATCGCTAGCTGCGACAAGGTAATGGAATCACCCAAATCCGAGCCCAAGAGCTGTGAAATACCCGCATATTCGACCGAAGAACGCTTGAATCGCGTGTGATCAAGAGTGTTTCGAAGCCGCGCGATGCGGTTACGCTTTTTATTAAACCTTTCCCAATCGGTGTCGCCGACAAGTCCGGCCTCGCGGCCCTTAGGCGAGAGACGCTCGTCGGCATTGTCGTGCCGCAACGTCAGTCGTGCCTCCGCCCGCGAGGTAAATAGCCGGTACGGCTCATCTACGCCGTGCCGGATGAGATCGTCTGCCAAAACTCCGATATAAGCTTCATCACGCCTCAAAGTAAACGCTTTACGTGCCTGAACCGAATAAGCTGCGTTTATTCCGGCCAATAACCCTTGGCACGCCGCTTCTTCGTAGCCGGTTGTACCATTTATCTGCCCGGCAAGAAAGAGCCCTGCGATGCGAGTCGATTCCATTGTCGGCCGCAGCTCTCGCGGATCGACAAAGTCGTATTCAATGGCATAACCGGGCCGGATTATCTGCACGGCTTCGAAACCGTCGATCATTCGAAGCAATTCTAACTGGAGAGCCGACGGAAGCGATGTGGAAAAACCATTCAAATAGACTTCGTTTGTATTGTGCCCCTCAGGCTCAAGAAACAACTGGTGACGGTCTTTATCGGCAAACTTGACGACCTTATCCTCTATCGAAGGGCAATATCGGGGCCCTATCCCTTTGATTTTGCCGGAATACAGTGGCGATTGATGAAGATTATCGCGGATCGTCTGGTGCAGCCGGTCGCTCGTATATCCAATAAAACATTTAATTTGCGGCTGCTCGATCTTATCGGTCGAGAACGAGAATGCGACTGGGTTTTCGTCGGGCGGCTGCGGTTCGAAGGCGTCCCAATCGATGGTGCGGCCGTCTAACCGCGGCGGAGTTCCGGTTTTCAAACGGCCAACCGGAAAATCACGGCGTTTCAGACTCTCGGCGAGTTCAACCGAAGCAGGTTCGCCTGCCCGGCCGGCCGAGAAGGTTTGCTTGCCCGTATGTATGGTACCGTTCAAAAATGTGCCGGTGGCAATAACAACCGATTTGGCTCCAAACCTGCGCGTGTCCTGGATCTCAACACCTATAACCTTATTATTTTCAACAATTAGATCAATTACAAAACCCTGGCGAAGATGGAGATTCGGTGTCGCTTCGAGTACGCGGCGCATCTCCGTACGGTAAAGGCTGCGGTCGGCCTGAGCACGCGGCGACTGAACCGCCGGACCCCGCGAACGGTTGAGAAGGCGAAATTGTATACCGGTCCGGTCAATTACGCGGCCCATAATGCCGCCAAGTGCATCTATCTCCCTGACAACATGACCTTTAGCGATTCCACCCACGGCCGGATTGCAGGACATTTGCCCGATTAGATCGAGATTGATCGTTACGAGAGCAGTTTTCGCACCCAGGCGCGCCGAAGCCGAAGCCGCTTCACAGCCCGCGTGCCCAGCACCGATCACAATTACATCAAAGCTTTCATCGAACATCCTACTTAATCCTCAAGACCCAGAAGAGGGATCCGTTGCCTTCCGTTTCTTCGATATATCCGGAAATCACCGTCAAAGGTAAAAATTCGCGAGTCAAACAGTTCACTCATCCTCACCAGGCATGCGTCCGCCAAAGACATCGGAACCGACTCATACTTCTTTATCAATAATTTTACCGCCTCAATTTCGTCAGACAGTGAAAAATCTATCCGCAGAACGCCGTCCGAGATTAAACCCAATGCGATGTGCTTTCCACCCGCAATACCTCGAAGCAAGAACAACACCTCAGTGATTACCGCTTCGCATGTATAGAGCGGCTTCGAGAGCTCCCTGAATTTCGGCCAAGCTTGATGAAAATGTTGGTCTCGTTCATTTAATGCTCCGATGATTGCTCCGGCATCCGCAAGAACCTTACTTCTCACGTCCAAAGCCCTCCATATATTTTGGATTAGTTGAGAGATCAGGCGGCAGGCCTTTTAGACAACCAATATACTTATCCAAGATCGCGTCCCAGTCTTTTTCATCGGGTTTCCCACCATTCAGTGGACGCCCGTTCTTTCTTCCGTCTACAATCCTGAGGTCGGACTCTTTGATTGCAAAACTATTGCCGATTTTTTCCGCCGGAAGCCTGCCTGCCGCGATCAGAGCTTGCACGCGCCGGACGCTGATGTTCAATCGCTTGGCGGCCTCTTTGGTTGTGATTAAACTATTCATACAGACGAATAGTATCAAAACCTCATGCTGTTCGTCAATATGACTACTTTATCCTACCTAAGTTCGTCATAAATAGAGCCAGTCTACAAAGAGTGTTTTCTTTAAGGTTTCCGTTCGCGGGGTACTGTGTCAAGTGTTCTCGTTGTGTGTTCGGTCACGCTTTCCATCGGCCTGATATATCGGCTGCATATATAAAACATAATGTTGTAAATGCCCTACGACATTTCGAGGTCCAAAGTTCGGTGTCGATAGATTTTAGCTCCAACGTCCTTTTAGAATGTGAACCGGATCGGTGATAGATTGAAATCTTCCCAGACGCAAGCGATCCGAGTTTTTGAATGAAACCAGCGGCATCAGGCCGAATTCCATTAGCTGTTCGCATGCGTTCTGGCTTAACTGAACCTCCGCACACGACTTGAAGACAGTTTCGCCGCTTTCTTCGTACATATGAATCGGGAGGCCGTCAATGTCCTGAACCAACTCGCGGCTAAGATCCCAGCCATATTCGCTGTAGCTTTGTGCGAGCAGCAGTACGACCGCAAAACACGAATTCGTCCATAGATAATCATCGTGAACAGGAGCCCCCGCAAACTCTTCGAACGAAAAGGTCTCCAGCGGATCTGTATCCTGTCCATAGGGGAGTCGGGCGATGAATCGGGGTATCGTCAATCCAAGGTATTGTGACTCCGTTTGGCTTCGAAGTGCTGCCCAAAGCTTGCTTTCGTTCGTTTCGCCTGCGAAATCCCATTCTGCGGGATCCGGGTGATCCGCAAGCGATGAAATGCCAAGAACTTCGGGGCGCATGTGCGATACGAAAGGTGTATTAGACGGGGCCGCGATCTTTGAGATGCGCATCAATGCCGCAACATCGTCCACACTCGGCTCGTATGCATAGTTGCCGCAAACGACCGCCCAAGGATCACCGCCGGGTGTTTCGA
>JAYSON010000226.1:0-13874 GCA_043722725.1 Chloracidobacterium sp. | reverse complement strand
TAAAGATTGTGAGTTTAGATTCAATTATAGAAAACAAAACCTTTACTCAATCCTATTGAAAATTATCAACTATCCATGACTTAACTAGTCATGACCCTAGATCTTTACGGTCGCACCGTCCGCGACCGCATCACGAATATCGTATCTATCGACATAATTCCCAAAAACCTGCGGCGTATTCACATCGTCGCTCTCGATTGGAGTTCCGGTAAAGCCGATATAAGTTGCATCCGGCAGAGCATCACGCAGATATTTAGCGAATCCGTAGGCGATTCGCTGGCCGATAACTTCTTTCGTCTCCGCATCGAGAACATTCCGCACTTCCGCCTCGAAACCATATTGTGTTCGGTGTGCTTCGTCCACAATTACGACAATATTTGTCCTGTCCGAAAGCTTTTCGTATTCCGAACCGCCGTCAGTTGGGAGGAATTTCTGTATTGTCGTAAAAACAATCCCGCCGCTCGCCACTTTTAGAAGTTCTTTCAGATGTTCGCGGCTTGTTGCCTGAACGGGATCTTGCCGCAAAAGTTGTTTCGAGGACGCGAACGTTCCGAAAAGCTGTTCGTCCAGATCGTTGCGGTCGGTAACGACTACAACGGTCGGATTATCTAGGCTGACAACAAGTTTTCCGGTATAAAACACCATCGACAGCGATTTACCGCTGCCTTGCGTGTGCCAAACAACGCCGCCGCGACGATCTCCGTCTTCGCTCGCCGCTTCCAGAGTAGAAATGATCGCCTTGTTTACCGCATAGTATTGATGATAGGCCGCAAGCTTCTTTTCCGTCGCGATATAGGTCTGACCGGTCTTTGCGTCTTCCTTTTTTGTCTTTTCAAAGACAATAAAGTTCCTTACCAAATCCAGAAGCGTTGACGGATTCAGCATTCCTTTTATCAAAGTCTCAAGCTGCGGGATATATTTCGAAGCGTCCTTTTCACCCTCAACTGATTTCCAGTTCATAAATCTGGAATATCCCGCCGACAGGCTCCCGGCTTTTGCATCGAGGCCGTCCGAGATTACGCAGATCGCGTTATATGTAAAAAGGCTTGGGATTACCGCTTTGTAGGTTTGGATTTGTTCGTACGCCGATCTGATCGTGGCTTTTTCGTCCGCCGCTCCTTTTAGCTCGATCACAACCAAAGGAATGCCGTTTACAAACAAGAGAATATCGGGCCGTTTGTTCTGATTGTTTTCGCTGACCGTGTATTGGTTAACGACAAGGAACTCGTTATTCGAAATATTCTCAAAATCGATCAACGCAACTTCGTGGCTGCGTTCGAAACCGTCCTTTTGATAAGGAATCCGGACCTTCTCGATCAGGAACTGATGAAAATCTTCGTTGTTTGTTAGAAGCACGGGCGAGAATACCCGCAAAACCTTCTGCACCGCCTGTTCTCTCGCACTTTCGGGAATCTCAGGATTGATAACCGCAACCTGCTTTCGCAAACGATCTGTCAGAACGATCTGCTCATAACTTTCACGTTCCGCCGCATCTCCGCCCGGAGCAATAACACCGCCGTGAACATATTGATAACCAAGCCGCTCAAGTTCTTCGATGGCATATTGCTCAACATGATTTTCGGTGATTGGTTTCACTTAGATTTTAATTATGCGTTAAAGTTACCGCTAGACAAGTGAACCAGGAACCGGAGCCGGAGTGTATTGAGAGTTATCTTTGAGATTTACATTATTGCAATCGCATCGCACATATTCGGTCCCTGCTAATTTCTCATGTTTAATTAGCGTTTTGCAGTCGCTGCAGTTCATGATTGCCTCAATTTCCAGCCACTTCGTAAAAATCGACTGTATCTCTTCCTTCGTAAAGGGTGTCGCTTCGCTTTTCCAATGCGCACAAAAATTTCGAAAGATTCCGCCTTGATCTAACTCATCAAAGCACTTTGTCAACACGTGAATGTCTGTTCCTCGCTTTAGCTTATCCTTTATGCGTTTCACAAGCGGATCGTAGAATTCCGCAAGAGTATAAGCGTTCGATAACCTGTAAGGAATCGGTGTTCCTAAACGTTCATTCATGGAACCGAAAGTCCATTCCAAATAGCGGCCCAATGTTTGACCAGCAGAAATAGGATTGTCCTCATCTAAGAGTTTCTGTATTTCCTCAACGTAACCCCTAGACAGCATTATCTTAGGTCCCGTTTCATAATCCCACGAATAGAACTTATATCCTTTCCACTTCGGATTCATTTTCTTAACGGTTTCGAAGAAAATATCATCATGCGTAAGCATCAAGATCTGAAAATCGGAGAATTTTGTCGAAAGCAATTTCGAAATGCGAGGTCTTTTGAAGGCATCGAAGCTATTTACAACGTCGTCTAGAATAAAAAACTTAAAATTGCTATTGAAATGTTTCACGGACGCCAAAAATATCGACAACCCAAAGCTATTTATTTGGCTTTCACTCAAAAACTTAAAAGCAGGTCGAATCGTTTCACCGGCGAAGTCAATCTCTAGCTCAATTGCTCGATTCCTTCCCTCAACAAGTCTGACGTGCGGATTGGAAATGAAATTATTGGTACTCTCTAACTCATTGAAACATTCAATAACATCATTCGATATGGCATCAAAAGTCTTTTGAATTTCGTTCTGAATATGGTTTGTTAATTCAGCGTGAATCTCTTTTACGTCGCTTACGATTGGGGCCAAATAATCTATCTTGCCGTGAACGACCTGCAATTCAATGAAGCTGCTAATTAGATTACCTACGATTCGATAGTCTTCGGCGAGATTCTTTGTTGCTTCATCCGCTTCAAGATTCGTAATAATACTCGCGATCTGGTCTTTAAGGTCTTTTTCACTTGTACAAATGCGATCGACAATTTCAATTACTTCCTTGTCGCTTAAATCCTCAGGCGAAAGCTTCGCAAAATCCTTGTTCGCCGCCGCGCGAAAATCGGGAAGCAGAACGGCAAGCCGAGAAGTGTCAGTATTGAAATCGTTAAATCGGCCTTGAATACCGAGGGTTAAGGATGGACTCAATAACGCTAGCTTTCGCGCCAAAGTGTCCAGCGTGGTTAATAGTTTCTGAAGCTTTTCAGCGAACATGTTCTTCTTAGCTATCAAGGGTGCGAGTGACGCATGTTTTTGGTTAACGTGCTGAAGAAGATCGTCATGAAACTGCAAATCGCAAACTGGACAAATCGTTGGATCGGCTAAAGACGGAATTACTCCGATTGCTTTTTGATAAAGCTCAGCTAAAAATGTGTTTTTTATCGTCTCTTCATTTTCCTTTAATTCGTTGAATAGTATTTCAAGGCCTTCGCACTCGGATTTAAAAGAGGAGACCGGAAAGAAAGTGTTGCAAGCTGTCTCAAACACTTTCCACCCGCTTAGTTCTCGAGCTTTCGGATTGTTAGAAACAACCTTTGCGAGTTCAATCTTTATTAACTCTGCTTCAGAAAAGGAACCAGCTTCGGCGAGTTGATGCATCACTGCGATCTGGTTTAGACAAATAAGAACGCTCTCCTCGTTAATTTCGTCCGCTATCCCAATCTCGCGGAATTTTTTCACATCCGCTTCTGCTGTTGCACCGTATTTCTCCAGCTCAGAGTTTAACTTTGCGAGACTTCCAGATATTGAGTCTTGATTCGCAATAAATTGGTCTAGACCGAAGAATCTTGCAAGATACTTGTACTTGTCTGTTTTCGACAGATAAACGAATGCTTGTAAATCAGAGTACCGAAGATAATTCGGATAGAACGAGTACGTTTTGAACTCATCGTATTGGCCCTCAGCGGTCGGAGTAGTAACCTTTGCGGGGTCAAACGCCACTTTTATGTTATTGATGGTTGGGTGCTGAAAATCAACGGAAATATATGAGTTAACTCCTCCCGAAGACTTATGCGGGAGATCAGATGCAAGAACGCCTTCTCGATTGAGTCCTTCTATCTTAAACTCGTTCAGCCATTCCCACGCATCGATTAACGAACTCTTACCGGTTGCGTTGCGGCCGAAGACAAGAACGGAAGTTAAATTCTTACCACTTCCGAATTCGATTTCTAGGGGTAGCTTAATACCTCTGAAATTCTCAATTGCTATTTTCCGAATCTTCAGCATTTTGGTTCTCCGCCAGCACTTTGTGAGCTTCCGTCTCCTTCTCTACTAAACCGAGTTGCACGGCCTTCTCAAATTCAGCAGCCTTGAAGTTACCGTTATCAAAAAACCTTTCAAGTTTCGCTATATTCTCGGCGAGACCTTGTTTTTCGGTTTTAAGGTTGTCTAACCATGCTGCAAAGTTCATATTTCTCCTCGACTTTGTGAAGGAAAATCTTAATCCATTGAGTGTCGGTCTAAGACGATGTCGCCGCTCATCAATTTTGGCAGCAACCTATCACGTGTGGTTTCGAGCGTTCTGATTTGATATACATTCGATTTAATCTTTTCGAAAATAGGAGTTGCTTGTTCGTCGAATTGCATTAATAATTTGGTAGTCGGAACGAGAATATTTAAATTTCTAAATGTCGATTTAGAAATCTCTTGAAAGACCGATCCGTTCCCAGCATTTTTGAAAGTTTCTATATTTGCTCTTGCCCAGAGATAAACATAGTTATTAGAAATGCCTTTATCGCAAACAATTGCGATGTAGCCTTGATTGATCGCAACCGGGATCTCGGCAATTGCTATATATCCGATGGGAGCTCGGGACGAAAGTAGTACAGTTCCAATCGGTAGCACACCCGAACCGATTCGAGACAATCCTTCTTCTGTAATTCTTCGCTCGGTTTTAGTCAGAAACACGGATGAATGAGCGGACAAATCTCTGGGAGTTGTCCAATGAATCTCACCATCCCAGAATTCCGGGTTCTTTGTGCTTGGTGTTGTTCCACCTTTAATCGAAACGACATCATCTACTTTTCCAAGTTTCCAACCTTCACTGGCTTCTTCGATGAACCATTGGCGGAAGAGGGTTTCGGCGAGGGATTCGAGGGTTTTGTTTTGGCGGTGGAGCAGATCGATCTTATCGTCCAAACTGCTAAGAACTTCCGCGATGGCTTTTTGTTCGGGAAGGTTGGGAAGGGAAACATCTTCGGTATGTAAATCGTTGCGATTGATTCCCGGCACGGCGCTCTTATCGCTATATTTCGCAAAATCAAACCCTTTAAGAAAATAGTAGATGAACTTCGGATGATTACCTTTGAAATCCTGCACGTAAAGCGTCGTGTTCAACGGCCAGTAGTCTTTAGTCGTATAAAACACTTGGCCGATTGTTCCGTAACGTCCGGTGACGACTCCCGGACCCTCAACCTTGGCTTCGGAATGGAAATCCATAATCCCTGACGATGAAAGTATTGGAACAGTCCCGAGATGCCTGTCTTGATTTGGCAGATCGTAGCCTCTCTTCAAGTTCAGAACATCTCCGAGCTTAGACTCTTTCCACTCACCCATTCGCCGCGACCTCCAATTTGATATTGGAAAGATTCGCTTTGATCCGATTGTTCAAATCTTCTTCTTCGGCCATTTGGCTTTCGAGTTCCGATTTGAGAGTGGCAAAGCGTTCGGCGAAGTTGAAATCGTCTTCGTCATCGGCAAGGCCGACATATCTTCCCGGTGTAAGAACAAATCCGAGCCTTTGGACTTCGGCGGTTGTTTCGCTTTTACAGAATGCGGGAATGTCTTGGTACACCGCCTGATCGACCACCCCGTCCGCCGAAGCGGCGTCCCCCTCCTAAGACAGGAGGGGAGCCTGATTCCACCCATCCTGTCTTAGGAGTTGTTCGCCAGTTGTGATATGTGCCGGCGATTAGTTTGTACGGATCTGTCATTTATTTGGACGGATCTGTGGGAGATTTGTATGAATAAATGAAAGATTTGTCCGAATTCGAGGAAGATTTGCCTCATTTCGACGTACCGCGGGCTACGGGCGGGCAAGCCTGCTACTAAACGGTGGAGCAGGAGGATAGAACCACCCCGTCGGCGAAGCGCCGCCACCCTCCGGAGGGGAGATTAAGACGAGAGAAACTGCGCCGTCGGCGACGGGCGGGCAAGCCCGCTTCTAAACCGGGGAGTTTTGGAGTGTTTTGACTAAATGGCGCAAAACGGTTACAAAGTTTGTAGGAAAATAATGCAGTTTTCCGCCTTGTCAGCACTTCTAAATGAGTTTTTTACAAGCAATTATACTCGGGATAGTTCAGGGTTTGACGGAGTTTATCCCTGTCAGTTCGACGGCTCATCTGGTTTTTGCGAGTCGGTGGACGAATCTTTATGACGGAAATGCCAGTCAGATTACCGCGACCATGGCCGTGATCCAGCTCGGAACGCTCGCGGCTGTGTTCGTTTACTTTGCGTCTGACATCCTTAGCATTACAACGGCATTCATCCGAGATCATTGGTCGCTTATAACCCGCAGGAAAAATAGAATGTATTATGGCGGAACGCACGGGGTCCGTCCGATTTGGCTGTCTGAAGATGCGTGGCTCGGGTGGCTGATAATTATCGGTTCGATTCCCATCGGCGTGGTTGGTCTGTTTTTTAAGGATTTTATCGAAGGCCAGGGGACGAAAAACCTTTGGTTCATCGCGATTATGCTGATCGCAATTGCCGTGTTGCTTGGAATTGCCGAATTAGTGGGAAGCCAGCGTAAGACGATAAGGCATCTTGGCGTTACAGATGCGATTGTCGTCGGCCTCGCTCAGGTACTGGCGCTAATGCCTGGTGCGAGCCGATCAGGTTCTACTATTATGGGGGGCCTTTTCGCGGGACAGACACGCGAAACGGCAGCCCGATTTTCGTTTTTGCTCTCGATTCCCGCGATCACGGCAAGCGGCCTGCTCGAGATGAGGGAAGCATGGCACATCCTGCCGGAGAACAGTTTTACACCACTGATAGTGGCCACAATAGTTTCCGGAATAGTTGGCTATCTCGCTATTTGGTTCCTGATAGCATTCCTTCGGAAAAATTCGACGGCGATCTTTATTGTATACAGAATAATATTGGGTTCTGTACTTCTGGGACTTTTGTGGTTTGGATTGCTAAATCCGACGATAAACTAAAGCACTTGCTCTACTAAACCTAACTCGATCGCAAAACAATATCCTTCTTTAAATGAACAAGCGGTGGACTATACGAAAGCATGATTTTGACGAAATAAGTTTGCTTTCCTCAAGACTCGGGCTTCCGCCCCTAGTTGCTGCGTTGTTGATTTCACGCGGCTACAAAGACGAGGAGTCAGCACTCAAATTCCTTAATCCGCACTTCAATGACCTAAATGAGCCATTACTTCTCAGGGGTATGAAAGAAGCGGTCGCCAGGATTCTTACGGCGATTGAGGACAAGGAGAAGATCCTGATCTGGGGCGATTACGACGTTGACGGAACGACAGGAACAGTTCTTCTGCGAAAAGCGCTCCATAGTCTTGGCGCTGAAACCGGATTTCATATCCCGAACCGCTTTACCGAGGGTTACGGGATAAATATTCCGGCGCTCGAAAAAGCGCAAGTCGATGGGTACAGTTTAGTGATAAGCGTTGACTGCGGAACCCGCAGTTTTGTGCCGCTCGAATGGGCAAAAGAAAACGGTCTAGATGTAATCGTAACTGACCACCACATTTCTGATCCCGTAAGGGGAAACCCTCCATCTGTCGCTGTTGTTAACCCGAACCAGGCCGGATGTCCCTATCCTGATAAGGACCTCGCCGGCGTCGGAGTCGCATTCAAGCTTGCTCAGGCATTGCTTCGAGAGAAAAGCGATGAAAAGCTTGTGACAAGTTTTCTTGAGATCGCAGCCATAGGTACCGTAGCGGACGTGATGCGACTGACCGGTGAGAATAGATCAATCGTTTCCCTGGGACTAAAAGAACTTGTCAAGACAACAAATGTCGGGTTAAGGGCCCTGATGGAAGTTTCGGATTGTACTTCCGAGATGACTAGCCTGCACATCGGGTTCCGCATCGCCCCGCGAATCAATGCAGCCGGACGAATGGACGTTGCTCGGCACGTTGTCGAACTGCTCGAAAGCGATGATTTTGGCGAAGCACGACGCCTTGCCGCGATACTGGACAGCCGCAATCGCGAGCGGCAGCAAATGCAGCAGAAGATCACGGAACTAGCCCTTTTCGAAACCGACAGCATCACCGATAAGTACTTCGTTGTCGTCGCTGGAGACAATTGGCATCGCGGCGTCATTGGGTTGGCGGCGTCAAAGATTGCGGAGAAACTTTATCGGCCAACTATAGTCCTGTCGATCGAAAACGGCGTAGCTCACGGTAGTGCGAGAAGCATTGCGAATTTTCATCTCTTAAATGCACTCGAAAGCTGTTCCGAATTGTTTGAACAATTTGGCGGGCACGCTGCCGCTGCCGGAATGAAAATGAATAGTGAAAATATTGAGACTCTGCGTGAAAAACTCAACCGATATGCAAAATCCGCCCTATCCGAATCCGATACCGCACCCGAACTATTGATTGATGCCGTGGTGACATCACAAACACTGAGTCTAAACCTGCTGGAAGATATCAAAAAGCTAGAGCCATTTGGGGCCGGAAATCCCAAACCGATCTTTGTGACCAGAGACCTTTATCTCCGTAACGAACCATTTGTCATGAAGGATAAGCATTTGAAGCTGCATTTAGCCGACAAGACGGGCAAGCGTTTTGAAGCCGTTTGGTGGGATGGCGTTGAAAAATCAAAAAAGCAAACGCTGACGTCTGATACCCGCATCGAAGTGGCTTACACCGCCGAGGCAAACACATGGCAGGGCAACACCCGGCTGCAACTTGTCGTTGAAGATTTAAGAGCGGATAATTGAAGAAGTGACCGAACAAAAGACAGAGAATATCAAGAATCTTCAGCTTCGAGCGAAAATGCCTCGTGCATTTCGATTGGTTGCGATCGGTCTGCTGGTTTCTACTGTTTTGGCTACGTTGCTGGGATTTTACCGTGCGAGCAAGAATCCCGAGTTTCGAATGCAGGGATTTCCAACTTCGTTATCTCAGGATGTGGTTGCATCGATAAACGGATACGAACGCCGCGAAATGGATGGCAACGTGCCGAAATACTTTATTCGGGCAGACAAAGCGACCTCATTCGCTGACAATCATCAGGAACTTGAAAATGTGTATTTGCAGGTTTTCGACGAGAGTGGTTCCGCTTCGGACGAGATCAGCGCTCTAAAGGCAGTTTATGTACCGGCTGATAACAAGAATTTTACGGCTTACTTCTCGGGCGCGGTAAGTATCTTAACCAGAGATTCGCTGAACGTTAAAACGGCCCAACTAACCTACACAAAGGAAACCGAGATAGCCACGGCTGAAGAATTGGTCGAGTTTGAAAGAAAAAACGTCCGCGGTAAAGCGTTCGGGGCAACAGTAAAGGTTAAGGACAAGAACCTTGAACTTTTGAGAGACGTTGAAATAGAAACATTTGATTCACCCGAATTGGCGAAATCGGGGACACGCAGCGGCAAGCTTAATTCGGGTAGTGCTACTTACGATCAATCAAGCGAGAAAATTGAACTCCGCAATACGGTGAAAGCGTCGCTGTCATCCAAGAACAAGTCCAACGGCAAACCACAAACCGTGGACGTCCGGTCAGACAGGGCGATTGCATATTTATCCGGTCAAACCGAGCAGAATCGGACATTCAAAAAGATAGAGCTGTTCGATGATGTCCATATAGATAGCCGCGAATCAGACGGAAAGCCGACAAAGATCAGCTCCGGTTATGCTTTTTACGAAAAAGAATCCGACCGTTTCGAGCTAAAGAATGGCTTGCACATCATTACCGTAGAAGATGAAAATCCTACAGACATTCGCGCCGACAATGGCGTCTACGAACAGTCAGCGGGTAAAATTCAACTCGATGGGGGTGCGGAGATCATCCAGGGCGGGAATTTTGTTCGCGGCGACAGTATCTTAGCTGAATTATTCGAAAACAAGAAACTAAAGCAGTCTCGCGTGCGCGGTAACGCACTTGTCAGACAAACGACGGCAGAGAGAACGACAGAGGTGAGCGGAGCAGAGGTAAATGCCATATTCAATGAAGTACAAAAGCTTCAAAATGCGGATGTCGTCGGCACTGGATCGGCAGTTTTAACACCGTCCAAACCTCTCGAATATTCGAAGATGACGCTTATCGCTCAAAAGAGCATAAAAGTGTTATTCAAAAACGACGGTCTCTTAAATCGAATAATCACCGATGGGCGTACAACCGTAAGACTCGATGTCCCCGATAATTCGGAAGACGCGGCAAATAAGCTGCTCACGGCAGATTCCGTAAAGACGCTTTTCAACGATTCCGGACAGGATCTTAAAAACGCTGAAGCCATCGGCGATGCTGAACTTGTCGTCGCGCCATTGCATTCGTCAGCGAAGAATTACAAAACTACGATAAATGCCCCGCGATTCGATTGCGAGTTCTTTCCCACCGGAAACAATGCAAAGATTTGCGTGGCAGTCTCAAAGACCAAGACGGTTCGTGTTCCGACACAACAGGCAGCGGATCGTGGGACGCAAACGATCACAGCCGATAAATTAGACGCATATTTCAATGCGCAAACAAAGGATGTTGAAAGGTTGGACGCCGTAGGCAAAGCTAAATTCACGGAGCTTGATCGAAACGCCGTGTCCGATAGTATTTCTTTCACGACCGCTGATGAAACCGTGAGGCTTCGCGGCGGCGAACCGACCGTGTGGGATTCCAAAGCGCGGGCGAAAGCGACCGAAATCGACTGGGACACTAAGAATCAAACATCAGCCCTCCGAGGTGGAGCCAGCACTACGTATTACAGCCAAGGCAACACCGGTGGAGCCGCACCGTTCGGAAAAACGGATAAACCGGTCTACATAACTGGACAGACAGGGGAGTTCGACCACAAAGCCGAAACTGCCGTATACACCGGGAACGCTCGTGCCTGGCAGGAAAATAATTACGTCCGCGGAGATCGGCTTGTAATAATGCAGAAACAGGGACAGCTCCAGGTAGAGGGCAATGTTCAAAGTCTCCTGTATAATGTGAACCGAAAGGACAATGGAAAGGAAAGCAATGTTCCGGTCTATGCTTCATCAAAGAAATTGACTTATACGCGAGAGGATCGCCTTCTCCGCTATGAAACCGATGTCGATATTCGTCAGGGAAAAGACCGTATCACCGGTGGATTAGCTAAAATCCATTTGACGGACCGAAATGAGGTTGAACGTACGGAGGTAGAGACGAATGTCGTAATTACGCAACCCAATCGCCGTGCACTTGCCGATATCGCTCAGTATAGTGCGACAGACGAGATTGTTATTTTGAAAGGGAATCCGGCACAGGTTGAGGATTTCGAAAATGGAACCTCGCAAGGATCACAAATGACGGTTTACTTGCGGGAGAATCGCGTGGTCGGCGAAGGAAAATCTAAACAAAATGCATCCGGCCGAACACGGTCGGTCTATAAAGTTAAGACAAACTAGCATAGCTAATCGAACGTGACGGCAAATACCCAATCTCCAACCGCATCAACCAACGGTAATCATCCGGGCAGCCAAACGAACTCCCTTTCGGCAAAACATTTGCAAAAAACCTATGGCGGGCGGCGTGTCGTCGATGATGTAAGCCTCGATGTTAGCCAGGGTGAGGTCGTCGGACTTTTGGGTGCAAACGGGGCCGGCAAAACCACTAGTTTTTACATGATGGTCGGGCTCGAACGGCCGGAGAATGGAACGATCTTCCTCAACGGCCAGGACGTAACCGGTTTGCCGATGTATCTCAGGGCGCGGCTCGGGCTTGGATATTTACCTCAGGAGCCTTCGATCTTCCGAAAGATGACCGCCGAACAGAACATCCTGGCCGTACTAGAAACCACACCGCTCAATCGCTCCCGCAGATTTGAACGCCTTGACGAACTGCTCGAAGAATTCGGGATCACCCACGTCCGGAGGATCCGGGGCGACGCCTTGTCTGGCGGAGAACGCCGCCGAGTCGAAATTGCCCGCTGCCTTGCCACAGAACCGCAATACATTCTCCTCGACGAACCTTTCGCCGGCATCGATCCGCTCGCCATCGACGACATCCGCGAGATAATTCTCTATCTAAAACAACAGGGAATCGGCATCTTCATCACCGACCACAACGTCCGCGAAACCCTCGGCATCACCGACCGCGCCTACATCATGGCCGAAGGCAAAATCTTACGTGCGGGCCAACCCAACGAACTGGTACAGGACGAAGACGTCCGGCGGCTTTATCTCGGTGAGCGATTCACGCTGTAGACGGCGATCTTTCCTTTTGTTTCGCAAGCGGCGAGAGAAACTTCAGATGGTCTTCGGGACAATGAAATACCTCCCGCCGGTCATTGCCCCGCGTGATAACGTGATAAAGCCCTCCCTCGATCTCAACCCGCCGCCTCCTCGCCATACCCTCGGAATTCTAAACCAAACCCGAGAATACCGCAGAATCGCAGGCCTGACCCCTTCTTCCTTTTCTTTATTACTTGCTATTAATGGATCCGGAGTAGTGAAACGTCCGAAGGATTTTGCGTAATACCTCGCCTGGGCGAAATCCAATTCTGTCTCGCCATCCCGTTCATACGAGGTGAATGCTTGGCGGACAATGTTACCAGCATGTGCTAAGGTGCCTTCGTCGGAACTTCATAGAAATCGGAATACACCTCAGAGATTACGTTCTTACCTCCGACTTTCGCAAAAAATGTCTGGGCGTGTTTTCCGCGAGTTCTCGCGGTTGAATCGAACAGCTCGAATTCAATTGCTGTTCCCTTTGTTAATGCCAACCATTCTCCACCATCACCGCTTTTCATCAATCGCTCAATTCCGGGGGATTTGCCAGCCGTTTCTTCCAGTCCTACGAACCATTCGGTCCGATTTTCAAAAAACCGGATCGTGTAACCCTCGGGACTAATGTAGCGTTTCCAACTTGTATAAAAATAAACCGTTGTGCGCCCCTTATTTGATAAACGGAATTTCACGATCACATCCACGCCTATATTGTCCGATTGCCGTTCCTCTGGTCCAGCCAAACGAACGGATAGCACCTCAAACTTAACTGGTGAATCCTTGTGAGACATAAGCTCCTGACCGTAGAGAGTTGCAGAGCCTGATAAAAATAAAAGTAGCACTATCAACCTAGTTGTACTTACCATTGACGCCCTCCTCAACAAACTGCAAATTAAAATCATAAAGAGCTCGGTTTCTGTAATAGTTCTGGAATTTCTTTAGAACTACTTTCTGTCTCTCGAAAGCTTTCGAATGTACCCGTCCGGGATAGTCACGATGATCTTGCTCGTGTGCGAGACCAGACGCACCGTAGTAAATGTAATCTGAATTCGTCAGGGATTGACGATAGAAGCCATCCGGCGTTTCGGTGCGAATGAAAATTGTTTTACCTTCACCAGAGACATTGGTAAAAGCATCTGCTCCCAAAAGGCGTTTTCGGTTTTCCTCGCTCAAGCCAGGAAAGTCGTTTTTGCCGTCGGTGGTTAGCTCAAAATCAGAAAGCTGAAGGCCGTTTCGCTCGCCGACTTTGTCGAGAGCTTTCAGTATCGAATTCACGACCTTTGTTCCTTCGAGCTTTGTTTCGAATGTGTTTATCTTTGCTTTCTGGTCAGCGAGTTGTTTCTTTCGTTCATCCTTTGACAAGCTCTTGTCTTTTTCAATCTCTTTCTTCTTTTGCCTTGCCTCTTCTAAATCTTTCTTTACCTTTTCTTCGCTGTCACCCAGCTTAATTCGCTCTTCGCCGTCCGGGTCCGAGTAGCGTAAAGGATTGTTTCGAACATAGACGTAGAGATTCCATGTCTGCGGATCTGACACAAAAGTATCGTTCACGAAATCGTCGGGACTCGAAAATCTGCCGTGCTGAAAGTTGTATATTCGGGCGTGTGCGAAATCCAAGCCAGTTTCATTGTCTCTTTCGTAGCCGGTGAATTTTTGA
>JAYSON010000225.1:0-7332 GCA_043722725.1 Chloracidobacterium sp. | reverse complement strand
CAGACTCCTGCCGAAAACGTTGAAACCGTGGTTGAGGCACCTGAGCCAAAAAAGAGGGCCGCTGTCAAAAAGTTAGCCGCGAAACCTGCTCCGGAAGCTGCGGCAGAGACGGACGGTGAATAGATTTAGAGTTTTTGTCATTATTTGTGACGCCGTTAGGTCGATAGAATACCGGCAATTCGCAATAGAGTAGAACCGATAGGAGATAGAGCAATGCCAAAATTAAAAACACACAAAGGCGCAGCAAAGCGTTTTCGCTCGACAGCGTCGGGCAAATTCAAACGTGGCCATTCGCACGCTCGCCATATTTTGACGAAGAAAACGAGCAAGCGTAAACGCAATCTGGATATTGACGTAATGGTGTCCGAAGGCGATCAAAAGCGCGTCGAAAAAATGCTGCCGTACGGACGGAATTAAGAATGCGACGCGGTGACAATGAGACACGGCGACACGGTGATTTGCTCCGCGTTCCCGCGTAACTCTTTATCCGCCTCGACTAAGATAAAAGAATCGGGAGAGTAGAAAAATGCCTAGAGCAAAACGTGGAAATAAGCGTCTTGAGAAACGCAAAAAAATATTAGCCTTAGCCAAAGGCTATCGTGGAACGAAATCGAAACTTTACCGCTCGGCCAAAGAATCGGTCGAACGCGCGCTGAATTTTGCCTATACTGGCCGAAAGCTGAAAAAGCGCGATTTTCGTAAGCTTTGGATCGTTCGCATCAACGCGGCCTGCCGTCTGAACGACATCAAGTATTCGCAGTTCATCCACGGCCTGAACCTGGCCGAGATCGAACTTGACCGTAAGGTCCTCGCCGATCTTGCCGTAAAACAGCCCGAAGCATTCGCGGCGGTTGTCGGGCAAGCGAAGGACGCGATCGGAAAGAAACCGCAGGCAGCGGCGTAAATTTATCGCTATGACCGATGAATTGAAACAGGTTCACAGTGTTCACGAGGCGTTCGAGCAAGAGTTCGGACGCTTTACTGATTTGGATTTGGACGGTGGAAGTTTATCTGACGCCGAAGCTTTGCTCCGCGAAATCGGCGAGCTAAAGATCAAGCATATCGGCAAGAAATCGGCTATCGCGGGCACGAAAAAGCTAGTCGGCAAGGTTGCGTCGGAAAAGCGTGGAGACTTCGGGCAGCTTGTGCAGGCGGTCGAAAAGGAAATCGTTTCGAAGATTGAGGAAGTTGAATCAAAACTCAACCAATACATTTCGAAATCAAAAACGGAACGTGAGCGGCTCGATGTCACGATTCCCGGCCGTCGGCCTCGGACAGGACATCTACATCTGATCACGATTTTGCGGCAGAAGATCGAGGACATTTTCGTCTCGATGGGTTATTCGATCGAGGACGACCGCGAGATCGAGACGGATTATTACAACTTCGACGCCCTGAATATTCCAGAGGGCCACCCAGCGCGGCATACGCAGGACACCTTCTACACGACCAGTGGTTTTGCTCTTCGCTCGCAAACTTCGACAGTGCAAATTCGTGCGATGGAACGCCGAGGTGTGCCCATTCGCATTATCGCTCCGGGCAGGGTTTTCCGCCGCGATACCCCTGACATGACTCATGTGCCGATGTTCCATCAGATCGAAGGCCTGTGCGTCGATAAGGGCATCACGATGGCCCATCTGAAAGGCACGGTCACCGAATGGCTGCGACGGCTATTTGGTGAAGACACAAAAACCCGGTTTCGCCCGTCGTACTTCCCTTTTACCGAACCGAGCGCGGAGTTCGATTTCTCGTGCTTCAAATGCCACGGCACCGGCAAATTAGACGGCGACCGATGCCGCCCATGTAAAGGCTCCGGCTGGATCGAACTTGGCGGTTCCGGAATGGTGCATCCGAATGTACTGAAGGCCGTCGGCGTCGACTCACAAATCTATTCTGGCTTCGCATTCGGCTTCGGCCTCGAACGCATGTGCGCAATGATGTATTCGCTCGATGACATTCGGTTGATGTTCGATAACGATATGAGATTTTTGGAGCAATTTAAATAGCAATGGGTTGGGCCACTCCATATATTATAAAACTCAAAAGCGGTGAAACTGTTTCCTTTCGACCGCGAGGCCACTCGATGAAGGGAAAAATAGAATCCGGTCAGTTATGCACCGTCGAGCCTGTTTCCAATATTGCGGCTCTTGAAAAAGGCAATATTGTTCTTTGTAAGGTAAACGGAAACGAATATATTCATCTAATCAAAGCTATTCAAGGCCCTCGTTTTCAAATCGACAACAATCGAGGACGAATAAATGGCTGGATAGGCCCGAACTCCATCTTCGGAAAGTGTGTTAAAGTTGAAGACTAGGAGTGTTTATGCAGGTCACAACTATCGAAGGGATTGTCAAGAACGGACAGATACAGCTGGACGATGACGTTGTTCTTCCGGAAATGGCGAAGGTTTTCGTTATTATTCCGAGAGACGAAAATGTCAGACGGGTTATGAGTCCGAGACTTGTTAATAGGGCTGACGCGAAATTCTTTGAGAAAACTGTCGAGGTTGACCTTGATGACGAAATTTGACCTCGCTTATGATCCGCCTGCTCCGGTCGCAAACATAACACTAAAAACAATTGACAGCGGCGAACGATTGCGAGATGTTAAGATGCTTCTCGATACGGGTTCCGATATCACCCTATTGCCGAAAGTGTTCTTGCTTAAACTGGGCATCGAACCTTCCGACAAAGCATATGAATTGATCGGGTTCGACGGGCACATTATTAAGTCAGAAATTTATCATCTGCAAGTAATCTTTCTTGGAAAGCGTTTCACTGGCAACTATTGTGCGGTCGATGATGTGGTCGGAATTCTCGGCCGAGATATTCTTAATCAGATTACAATACTATTTGATGGTCCAAGTTTAGAGTGGGATGAAATCCAATCATCCTCATTTAGATAAAATTTGTTGCATGAACATCAGCTACAACTGGTTAAAAGACCTTATCGCAATTGATCTACCTGCCGAGGAATTGGCAGTGAAACTGACGCGTGTCGGTTTAGCAGTCGAAGGAATTCATCCGCATGGCGATGATTTTGTTTTTGACATCGATCTGACGTCGAACCGGCCGGATTGCCTGTCTCATCTGGGGGTTGCACGCGAGATAAGTGTTATCACGGGAAACCCGATCTTTCCGAAGATCCAGACGCGGCCTGAAGAAGCGGACGTTCCGCTTCCGTCGATACTTGCACCGGACATCGTGAAAATCGAAGATCCGGACCTTTGTCACCGGTTTACGGCGCGTATTATCCGAAATGTAAAGATCGGGCCGTCGCCGGAGTTTCTTGTACAGAGGCTTGAGGCGATCGGCGAACGTTCGATAAATAATGTTGCGGACATCACAAATTATGTGATGCATGAGCTAGGGCAGCCCATGCATTCTTTCGACCTCGATAAACTGGCCGAGAAGCGGATCGTTGTTCGGCGGGCTAGACCCGGAGAGACTATCACAACACTCGATGAAGTTGACCGTAAGCTCGACGCGACGATGCTTGCGATCTGCGATGCCGAAAAGCCAGTCGCGATTGGCGGTGTTATGGGCGGCCTCGATTCGAGCATAAGCGAAGACACAGTTAATGTGTTGCTTGAGGTTGCATACTTTAAACGTAAGAGTGTAAGGCATGCCTCACGTAACCTTGGGCTGGCGACCGAGGCGAGTTACCGTTTCGAACGAGGAGTCGATATCGACAATCTGAAGGCCGCTTCGGATCGTGCAGCAGAGTTGATACAAGGACTGGCGGGCGGCGAATTGGGCGAATTTATAAACGTTTATCCAAACAAGCACAAGCGAAATCTTATCGAGTCACGCGATATTTCGAGTTCCGTCAGACGGCTTACAGGTTTGACTGTAACGGATAGCGAATGCACCCGGATTCTTGAAGCTTTGGGGATACTCGCCACAGAAGGGACCCAACCGATTATCTTTACGTCTCCTTCGTGGCGGCATGATATTGCGATCGAAGAAGACCTCGTTGAAGAAGTCGCCCGGCAAGTAGGTTATGAGAACATTGCCGAAGAATTACCGCCGGCATACGAAGCGGGCGAATACCAAGCGTCAGAGCTGCGAAAGAAGCTGCTGCGGCAGACGCTTGTCGATATCGGATTTGACGAGGCGATCTCTTACAGTTTTATCGATACGAAATTTGATGATCAGTATGAGTTGATCCCCGGAATTATAAGTGATAACGCCGGTGAGAAGTTTGTAACGCTCCAAGATTCGGTGATCGAAGGTGCGGTGCGGATGCGGCCGACTTTGCTGCCGGGGCTTCTCGATTCGGTCCGTCTCAATCTTAACCACCAACGCCGCGATCTTAGGTTGTTTGAGATCGGGAAGGTTTTCGCGGCTAGTCCGGGTGAAGATAATTTGCCGGTTGAGCGGGAACTTTTTTCCATCGCATTGACTGGCGGTGATGTTTTGAAAAAGCGTATGATGGCGACGCGAATATTGGATTTTTACGATGCTAAAGGAGCGGTCGAAGCTGCTTTGGACGCAGTCGGATTCGAGTCGGTCGAATTCCGCAATGCCGATGTCAAACACCTTCGCTCCGGGCAAACGGCGGCGATTTATATCGACGGCGGCTGTATTGGAACGATCGGGCGTCTAAACGAGGAAATATCGGCTGAATATAAGTTCAAGCAGCCTGTGTTTTTGGCTGAAGTCGATCTAGACGCTGTCTTTTCGCGGAATACTTCGCCAATCCTTTACCGGCCGCTGCCGAAGTACCCGTCCATCATTCGCGATGTCTCGCTTTTGGTAGAACGGACTACAACATTTGAAGATATTCGGGCCGCGGTGATCGATAACGGTGCTGAAATCTGTCGCAATGTCGGGTTTGTGGACATTTTCGAGGGTAAAGGTATTGAGGAAAGCAAGCGTTCGCTGACCATACGTTTAGAGTATCGCAGCGGTGAAAGAACGCTTGTAGATGATGAAGTAACGACTGTGCATGAGAGCATTTTGCAAAGTTTACGTAAAACATTAGGAGCCGAGCAGCGGCCCTGAAAAAATGTTGACGCGTTACTTGAAGTTTTCACACAAAATGCGCATAATCGAAATCTATTTTGCTTTAAGATCGTCAAATAACGGAGACATCTGAATGAACGGCCTAACGGGGATGGAGAAGTTCTCTCATCTCGAAGATAAGATTTATCTTACGATTGAATTTGCAAAGAAACTTCGCGAAGAAAAAGAGAAGATCGAACGCGAAACCATTTCGCTGCGGCGCGATGGGGCAAGCCTAATGGCCGAAAATACGAGGCTTGAAGAAAAGGTCGAAAAGCTTCTTTCCGAACGCGATGCAATTCAACTTAAAGTAGAAGCAATGCTAGACGCGATGTCGACGATCGACGCCGAGGTTGCGGAAGCCGTTGGGAGGCAGCAACACGCATGATCAGCGGAAAAAGCAAAGTTGTATCTTCGGAACAATCCATACGTGTGGAGATCTATAATCAGACCTACAGCATACGATCCGACGGAGATAATGATTACATTTTACGCCTGGCCGAATATGTAGACAGCAAGATGCGAGATATCTCTTCGGGAACGCTAACTGTTGATTCGTTGAAAGTCGCTATCCTCGCTGCTCTACATATCGCGGACGAATATCATCAAGTAAATAACGTACAGGCCCAGACGGACGCTCAGCTTGGTTCGCGAAGCTCGGAATGTTCTGAAATGCTTGATCGCGTACTGAAATTTAAAGAGGTAGCTCCGCAGGAATTCGAAACAGAACAATAAGGCTAACGGAAAATTGAATGCGGGGAAAATGGAGAGCGGTATTAACGGTCTCCTTTTTCTACGTGCGTGAAAACCGTCTCACGCAAAGCACGCGAATAACGCGAAAGAAGAAATAGGGGTCTCGGATAAGCATCATGAGTTGCGGAGCGGTCTGGCCTTGTTTTTCATTTCATGCTTTGTGATTTTTCGTTTTCCATTGTCCGCGTTTGTGCTACACTTTTATTGGCGAAGGATATCTACTGCGTAGTTCGTTACCGGACGCAATAATAATTGAGCCAACACTTGAATTGCGGGAGGCTAATGCCGTTTTCGGTGCAATCTTCCATGTTGAAGACTTGCCATAGAATCCGGCTATGATGTTTCGAAAGAAGCAGATCGCCGCCCACCTGTTAAAAGCAGGTTCAATTCATGCGTTTGGAACGGCTTATGCGGTTCTCTCTCGCCCTCTACAATTTTTTCCGGCAGAAGCCGAGGGTCGGATGTTTGTCCGGAATAGGCAAATAGCGTGATGTGTTAGGCGGTTAAAACTTATTCTCGGCAAGATCATCCTCAAGTTCCCTTTTAATCTCGTCCGTCATTCGGGCTTCCTCCAAAGCAAGCGGCAAAGTCTGTGAACGCGTGGACAGCTTCTTTAACGCAAGTTCCGAGTCGGCGAGGCTACGGCCTCTGGTTGCGGCGGCTTCGATCATCTGAAGACGGGCCTCGGCTTCAGTAAGCATTAATTTCGCTTCCTCGTTAATCGAGGCTACTTTTTTGGCATCACGTTCTATCTGCGAGCGAAATTCATCAGCTTTTTCACTTTTTAACTGCTTCAATTTTAATTTCCGGCGTTGCGTAAGAAACAATTCTTTTTTCGACGACTTTACGATGCGGGTTGCCGTAAGACGCGACGCGAGCGTTTCGCGGTAGGCGTCCGCGAGTAGAAGGTCTGACCGTCCAATGTCTTTGAGGGCTCGTTTTTCGTTCGATTTCAGCTCGTGGCGGAACCATTCGATCTCTTCGGCCCGAATACCGTCGGCGGCGATTTTTTCGCGCATCTCGTTTGTCCAATTCGAATATCTGTAAGCAAAAAGTCCTGATGCGGTCAGGCCGGCGACAAAGCCGATGGCAGTGATAATAATGCCCAAGACGAAAATGGTAAACGCCACGGGCGGGGTAGTTCCCAATATCAATGTAAGCGCCAGGAACAAGGCCGCGGGAATGGTGGTCAGAAGAAGAGGCGCAGTCCACGCGGCGATTTTTAAGTTACGGCCACGGGCAAGTTCTCTGTTGCTTACTTGATATTTGGATATGTACTCATCCATTTGTTCTTTTTTACTTTACAAACAGTGCAAACTTAATTCAATCTTAAGGCATCACAAAGTTTAACCCTTCAAATGTAATGTATTATGATTACGAGAGTTTTACGGGCTTGCGTAATAGTATGACAAAAACGATTATTGTAACGCTGCTGACCGCTCTGATTTCTTTCGTGGTCTGCCCATTGAGCGGTTTGAGTCAAAGCGAACCGGACAAACAAAAGCAGCGTGTGCGGACAGTTTCGATACCTATCTCGATCTTCACTAAAAAGGAGCTGAAAGAAGGTCAGGCT
>JAYSON010000224.1:0-12857 GCA_043722725.1 Chloracidobacterium sp. | reverse complement strand
CGAGGTCGGCGGCAAATTTGCTTGGGTTCTCGACGCCAAAGGCCCGGACGAGGAAATCAGAACGGGCGATAATCGACAGCAGACATACTTCTACGCGATCCATCCCGAAATCGACGTCAAATACTTTGCCCTCTGCAACGGACGCGAATTCATCCTCTTTCACATCAGCCAGACGCAAGCCGTTCTCTACTTCTCGCTCTCCGAGATCGAAAAGCATTGGAACGAACTCGAAAAATATCTCTCGCCAAACGCACTTGGGACTAAGACTGTCTCGATTTGTAATGCATCCTTTAAAACACAAAATGTAGTAATTAGCGAGGTCGAATATTTGCGATGAAAAGTAATCCGATACCAAAACGATCTGACCTGTTCGAGCCGACTATAAATGCGCTTAGGAACTTGAACGGTAGCGGCTCAATTTCCGAGATCAATAATGAGATATTCCGGATAATGAATGTTCCGGACGACGTTATCGCGATCCGACGGAAATCGAATGATAAACGGGCTTATAATGAGTCCGCATTTGAGTATGAATTGGCATGGGTCCGAACGATCCTTAAAAAGAAAGGCATCATTGAAAAATCTTCGCGCGGAATTTGGGCGCTTACAGATTTTTCAGATACGAGCGATCAGCCGCTGGTTGAGTCGTTAGAGAAGGAAAAAAGCAATCTGCCGGTTGAGGAGACACCTGATGAGGAATACGAATGGAAGAATGAGCTTCTAAAGATTTTGACTGAAGAAATAAGTCCTGCGGAATTTGAACGATTAATCCAGCGTGTATTACGCGAAACGGGTTTCGTTCAAGTTGAAGTGACAGGGCGAAGTGGCGACGGAGGCATTGATGGGAGAGGCATTGCTCGCATCAATGGAATCCTCAGCTTTCATATTCTTTTTCAATGCAAGAGATATAAGGGTTCCGTAGGATCTAAGGAAATTCGAGATTTCCGAGGGGCTATGGTTGGTCGAACTGACAAAGGCTTGTTTGTCACGACTGGCACATTCACGCGCGACGCAATAGGCGAGGCGACACGCGATGGCGCTCCGGCCATTGACCTTGTTGACGGTGATAAACTCGCCGACAAACTGCACGAACTAAAACTTGGCCTAAAAACGGTTCTGATCGAGAAGACCGAAATCGATAGAGAATGGTTCAAAGGATTGTGATCTTAGAAGATTTTGAATACGCCGGTGCCGTCAGGCAGAACAACGGGCAGACCAGCTTTAAGAAACGCCAGCATCCTTTCACCGTTCTTTCGGGCCAACTGATAATTAACTTCAGAAAAGTCCGCAATCCAAAGTCGATAATGAAGGCCAATCTTGGCGGTGATGTGACTGATCTAATTCACCAGGCAATCGAAGACATTATCGCCCATCATCACGGTGCAACCGTCGAGGAAATCAACGACGACATCGTGATCAAGTTCATGGAGTTGAACATCCTCGATCTTGTAGCGAAGAAATACAAAGACCTGACGCCGTTTCTCGCCGCGAACTTCGACTTCGACAAAGAAACTCAGAAATACAACCTAAAGAAAGAAGAAAAGTTCAGAGCCAACATTCCCGTCGAGGTGCGGATAAAGTATTACATCGTCTCAATGATGCGTCGGCTCGCTCGCGAAGGAAGATATCCAAACGTCGATGACATCTATCTCGAAATAATGCCGTTACTCCAAAATGGCAAGACGCCGGAGAAACAGACGATTCTAAACGTCCTCGAAACAATCGCCGTCCAAACCGGCGACGATCAATGGAAACTTGATGAGTCCGGACAGGGCGAACTGTTTAGTAAGATATAGATCGAGTTAGGTTTCACAGGGCGGTGGCAAAGCCACAGATAAAGAATAGCCTGACGGTGAAGCAGAGCTTCACCGCAAATAGAGCGGCAGAGCCGCGGTAACACAGTTTTGATATGAGATCGCCACGACGCTGCCGTTTTTCGAGTAGCCGGTAAGCTCCGATGTCTGGGCAAATGTCGAATAGGCTTGGACCGCCACCAGTATTCCGAATAATAAAAGCCAGATTGTCGTCGATGATATTCTTCTCAGCATAAACTCTCCGTATTGTGCGATTAAGCGGAAAAAACCGTGCCCGCAATCTCTAACGCGAAGTACGTACCCAAAAACTATCACCGCGATACCGGGATTCTTTCTTTGACGTGTTCCACTCTGTTCCAAGTGTTCCAGTTGTTCCACCCTCGCTGGAACGGAACAAGCACGCTAAGCTAAAAGTTCCTTAACTTTTGCCTCGATCAGAGATCGAATCGACTTTAAGTGCTCGTCCGAATCGGCCTCAAAACGCAAAACAAGTATTGCCTGAGTGTTCGACGCCCGCACCAAACCCCAGCCGTGCTCAAAAATAATTCTTGCACCATCAATCGTTATGACTTCGTTGGTTTCTGCGAATTCATCAGCTATCTTCGCCACTACGTCAAATTTGGTTTCGTCCGGGCAATCAACGCGAAGTTCCGGCGTCGAAAATGTTTCGGGCAGATCGGCGAGCAGTTCGGATAGTTTTTTGTCGGTTTTGGATAATATCTCTAAAACTCTCGCTCCGGCATATGTCGCATCGTCAAAGCCATAAAACCTGTCAGCAAAGAAGATATGCCCGCTCATCTCCCCCGCCAAGGCGGCATTCGTTTCCTTCATTTTGGCCTTAATGAGCGAATGCCCAGCCTTCCACATTATCGGAACACCGCCGTGTTTTTCGATGTCATCGAACAAATTTTGCGAGCATTTCACTTCGGCGATAATGGTCGCGCCGGGATGATCTTTGAGAATTGTTCGCGATAGCAAAACCATCAGCTCGTCGCCCCAAATGATGCGGCCGTTTTCATCGACGATACCGATGCGGTCGCCGTCGCCGTCAAAGGCAATGCCGATATCCGCACCGGATTCGCGAACGGCGGCTATGGTGTCCTGCAAGTTTTCCGTCACTGTTGGATCGGGATGATGATTTGGAAAATCCGAATCGGGTTCCGTAAAAAGCTTGATCAACTCGATACCAAGTTTCTCGTAAACCGGAACAGCCGTGACGCCGCCCATTCCGTTGCCGCCGTCAACAATCGCCGTGAGCTTTCGAGGCCCAAGTTCGACCCTAGCGACGATATCGGCTATGTAATCGTTAAGCACTTCGATTTCCTCTATGTTTCCGCCACCGTCCGAAAAATCCCCGGAAAGGGCGATCTCCTTTATTTCCTGAATTTGCGATCCGAAGAGTGTCGATTTACCAAGACATATCTTGAATCCATTATGATCGGGCGGATTGTGCGAACCGGTTATCATGACACCGCCATCGACCGGCTTTGTGAAGACCGTGTGGTAGAGGACCGGCGTCGGCACCATTCCGATCAGAACCGCGTCGCAGCCGGTTTGATTGAATCCCTCCGTCAAAAGCCGACAAAACGTAGGCGAACTTTTCCGGGCGTCGTACCCGATCGCAATACGTTTTGCACCGTTATTTTGAAAAAAAGTTCCGATCGCCTTGCTCAAAACCGCAACCGTTTCGTCCGTAAGCTGTTCTCCGACGATTCCCCGAATGTCGTATTCCCTGAAAATGTTTGTATTCATCACTTGTTAGCCCTTGCAAACTTTGCGGTGCTTAACCTTGCGTCCTTTGCGGTTCAAATTTTCCTTTACAAACTACGCAAAGTATTTCGCAAAGTTCTCTGAGACAGGAATTAGTCCGTACATGACAAACTCTACCACAGCCTGCTTATGTAAGATTTAGTCATTTTCCCGCACTATTGATATACTTGCCAGTTGCATTTAGGCAACAGACGCCCCGCCACAAGCATCGAAAACTTGCGTCTGAATTGACGAATTCTATTCCAGGAACATATGAGAAGCCGTTCGAATTTTATCTATTTGGCAATTGCCGTCGTTTTTTGTGTATTCGTATCGGGAACTGCCGCGCAAAAACCTGAAACCACGCCGACACCAAAGGTAAAGGTATCTCCGGCGCCCTCGCCCAGTCCTACACCGAAAACGACCCAAACCCCGGTTTCTCCCGATAATGGCGGCCAAGTCAAGACCTTTGAGGTACGTCTGCCGGTAACGGTTACGCAAAAGAAGCTCCTTATTTCCGGCCTAAAGAGGGGCGATTTTCAGGTTTTTGAAGATGGCATCCAGCAGGAAGTGACTTTTTTCACGGATGAGAAAACGAATCCTCCTGTTTTTGTCGGCGTTTTGATGGATACGTCGCCATCCGCTGCCGGTAAGCTTGCATTTTCGAAGGAGGCGGCCGCCAATTTTCTTTACACGGTCGTTCAGCTGAGAAAAGATAAAGGGGCCTTTATGACGTTTGATAATGAGATCACTCTTCGTCAGGATTTTACCGACAAACTAGATCTCCTTCAAAAGGCGGTCGATAATGTGAAGAAACCCGGCTCGCAAACTGCCCTGTACGACGCGGTTTGGCAGTTTTCGGACGAGAAACTCAGAAATGTTCCCGGCCGGCGGGTGATCGTCGTTATTACGGATGGTGATGACACTTTTAGCCGGGCCGATCTGAACGACGCGATCGATATAGCGCAGCGGACGGAGACAACTATCTTCGGCATATCTACCAAGGCGGGATTTTTGGGAAGTGTGCCCGGAGTTGAAGCCGGAACGGTCAAGGATAAAGGTGATAAATTTTTAACACAGCTTTGCGAGCGGACTGGCGGCGAGGCATTCTTCACCGGCGATATGTTTGAGTTAGAAAAGGCCTTCAAAAAGATCTCGGAAGAGCTAAGGTCTCAGTACATAATTACTTACCGGCCCGCAAATCAAAACTACGATGGAAGGGACCGTAAGATCGAAGTGCGATTCACCGACAAAGAAAAAACCGATAAGTACAAGATTCGCACGAAGTCGAGCTATAGGGCGGTAAGAGACAGCTTGAAGTAAGGTTGGGGCTCGAGCCCGGTTCAGGGACTATTCGCTCGAGCGGGGATGTAAAAAAATGGCTACCTTTAGATACGCAGTTATATTCGCGGTTCTTTTCTTTTTACTCGGCATTTCGCTCCTCCGGGTGGAGTTTGTGAACGCTCAACAGGCTCCGACAAATCCGACGCCGCGATCCGCGACTCCAACCCCGACTCCGCCGATAATAAATGAAGAAGAAGGCGTTATAAAAGTCGACACTGAAGCTGTCAACGTGCTTTTCACAGCCCAGGATAAAGATCGTCGCCTTCTGCTGAATTTAAAGCAGGAAGACATACGCATCCTCGAAAACGGGCAGCCTCAGGAAATTACGGCCTTTTCCAAGCAGGTCGATCTGCCGCTCAGCCTCGCGATCCTGATCGACACCAGTGTATCTCAGGAACGGACCCTGCCTGAAGAAAAAGCAGCCGCTATATCGTTTATCGAATCCGTAATACGCCCGGCGAAAGACGAGGTTTCGATAGTGTCGTTCACAGGCGAATCGACTCTTGAACAAGGAATGACGAACAATGTGACCAGATTGAGGCGGGCGATCGACAAAGTTCGTTTTGTGGCTCCGTCGGGATACATTGGCGGCGGCGTCACTGCCGGAACGCCTCCCATTTCCGGCGATAATCAGGCAACGGTGGGATCGACGGCGATCTGGGATTCTGTGTGGATCACCTCAGCCGATGTTTTAGGCCCGGCTCCGGAAAGGACGCGGCGAGCGATCATCCTGCTTACGGACGGAGTAGACACGTCCAGCAGGAAGAAACTTGACGAAGCAGTGCAGGCAGCAATCAAGGCGGAGGCCGTGATCTATTCCGTTGGTGTCGGCGACGATTTTTACGGCGGTGTTGATAAAGGAGTGCTGGCTAAAATTTCCGAAAGAACGGGCGGACGTGCCTATTTTCCGCGTGACGAATCCGAGCTCCGGCAGGCGTTCAAGCAAATTCAAGACGAAATGCGATCACAATATTTGCTGGCGTACGAACCGGCGAACCAAAACCTTGACGGATCGTACAGGAAGATCGAGATACAGTTGGCAAACCCGGAAATGCAGAAACAAAAGGTAAAGGTCACACACCGCCAGGGATATTTTTCGAAAACCGCGCCAAAAAAATAGTTGATAAGAATAGTACTTGAGGAGATGATGCGAAATGGCTTTCCATTTCGCATCTTTAGTTTTAAATTGGTGGCGATGAAAGGCCACAAATTCGTTTCCATCTAGGCCGTCGATGCTCTGCTAGAGATACAGCACTACGGGTGAATAGTTTGCTGGTATTTTCATTTCGCTACTTTATGTCGTGCGGCGACCTAAGTGATCCACTTTGTATTGTGCAGAGCCTTCGGTCATCCGTTTTGTTGCTCTAATAGTCGAGAAGTTCCAGCTTTGTAACCTTGCCGTTCTTTAGGCGGATCAGCCAAATGACGGTGTATTCAGAATCGTCCAGGTTCTTGAACAGCTCTTTTTTCGTGATGAGATTTGCGAGACCCGGAATAGTGTTGGAATGTCCCGCAATGACGAAGCGCTTGATTTTACTCTGCATTATATGTTTTATCAGTTTCTGCGGCTGACGAGCGTCGTAGATCAGTACCTTTTTGTTTCTCTTCTCGGCAAGCGGTGTAACGGTGTCCCGCGTCCGCTTGTAGTCCGTCGAATAAAACGCTCCCGGTCGATATTTCCCGATTGTCTTCACAAGCCTTCGAGCACGTTCACGGCCCTCGGCAGAAAGCATCGGATCAGCCTCATCGGTCATCTCAGATGTTTCTTTTTCGGCATGGCGCACCAGGATAATTGTAAGTTCCCGGTCTTGGGCGACGATAGCGGTGTTTACGAGAGCAGAGAAAATAACTGCTACAAATATGGAAACTAGAATTTTCATAACGTTAAGTTCTGAGACGGCGACCCGTAATAATATAGTAGAATTTCAATCGCAGATGAACGCAAAATCACGAAACGACATTTTGAACAGCTTGGCACGGCTTTTGGCGGAAAACAAATCCGGGATTGTTGATGCCAATAGCCTTGACGTGGCCGCTTGCCCACCGGACGACGCCGTTCTTCTCGACCGGCTTAAGGTTGACGAAGCGAAGGTCGAAAGTGTGATCGCTTCCGTTCGAAGCGTTATCAATTCCCCCGATCCGGTCGGGAAGATAATTTCCTCGCATACGCGTGAAGACGGATTGCGGATCGAGAACCGGCAGGTCCCGTTCGGTACGATTTTGATAATTTATGAAGCTCGTCCGGACGTTTCGGTCGAAGCAGCGATCATCGCTTTGAAGGCGGGAAATCGGATACTCCTTAAAGGAGGTAAGGAAGCGCGGACAACAAACCTTTTTCTCGCCAATCTTTGGAAGCAAGCGTTGAGTGAAAATAATGCCGACCCGAATTTTGTCCGATTTCTCGATATGTCGCGTGAAGAAACGCAAAAATTGATCACCGGCGAAACGCACAAATTCGATCTGGTAATTCCGCGCGGCGGCGAGACGCTGATCGATTTTGTCGTGAAACATTCCAAGTCGCCGGTCATTGTCAGTGGGCGCGGCAACAATTTTCTCTACATCGACGACGAAGCCAATTTTGAAATGGCTTTGAAGATCGCAATTGACGGAAAGCAGCGTCTGAGCGTCTGCAACGCGCTCGACAAAGTTTTGATTCACGCAGCTTTGCCCGATCTTGACCAGAGAACAAAGCAGCTTATACACGCTTTGCGCGAAATGAGTATCGAAGTCTTCGGCGATGAGTTTGTCTGTAAATTAGACGGCTCGGCGTCGCCGGTCACGCATGAAAAAATGTGGTACGAAGAGTTTTTGTCGGCAAAGATCGTCATCGGTGTCGTAAAGAATTCAACGGAAGCCATCGAAAGAATAAACAAATATTCGGGCGGGCATTCGGCTGCGATAGTTACGCACCATGCCCAAACCGCCGAGCAGTTTTTGCAGGATGTCGATTGTGCGGCCGTTTATCACAACGCGTCCGTTAGATTCACCGACGGAGGCGAATTTGGCCTTGGAGCGGAGATCGCGATCTCGACGCAAAAGCTTCATTTTCGCGGTCCGCTCGGAGCCGAACATCTTTTAACAAATAAATGGTTCGTCTTCGGCGACGGCCAGGTAAGAAATTGAACGGAGAGACACGGAGGGGAATTTAACAGGATGGCCAGAATGAACAGGATTTATTCAAGATATTTCTGCCCCCGCTTGATTCAATCATCCTGAATACCCTGTTCATCCTATTCGAAAACCTCCGCGTCTCCGCGCCTCGGCGGTGAAATTGTTTTAATAATGAAAAAGAAACTAGTCCTAAAAATAGGCACATCGACGCTGACCAACGGCACAAAATTGATCTCGCGCGGCAAGATCGAAGACATTGGGCGTCAGATTCTCGCGTTGCGCGATGAATACGACATAGTGCTTGTTTCGTCCGGAGCGATCGCGGCCGCGAAGCAATACATCAACATCAAAGATGCGGGAAAGCCGGTCGAATCAAAACAGGCGATGGCGGCGATCGGACAGCCGCTGCTGATGCGTACTTACAACGAGGTCTTCAGCGATTTCGGCATCCAAACCGCGCAGTGTCTGATGACGTACCGCGATTTCGAGAACGAAACCTCGCGTCAGAATACGCTCAACACCATCACCGAACTGATCAAATATTCCTACGTTCCGATCATCAATGAAAACGACACGACCGCCGTCGAAGAAATTCTCCTGGGCGATAACGACAACCTTTCCGCACTGGTCGCGGTCCTGATCCAAGCCGACCTGCTCGTCCTCGTCAGCGACATCGACGGCCTCTTCGACAAAAACCCACACCTTCACGTCGACGCGAATCTGATCCTCGAAATAAAAAATATTGATGAAGCGGGAAAGCTCGTCGAAGAACGCGACTCCGACCTCGGCACCGGCGGGATGAACTCAAAACTCGAAGCCGCAATGCTCTGCCAAAAAGAAAACATCGAAACCTGGATAGTCGGCGGCGGGCCGAATAATTTTTTGATCGATGCTTTTGCGGGAAGGATTCTTTTTACGAAATTTTTGGCAGTATAGAATATGACGGAAAAGATATTCCAAAAGAGAAATTGGATTTTTATTACCGGGGCGATCCTCGTCGTTTTTTTCTCCGCTGTTACCGGATTTACACATGTCGGAGTTCTGTATCTTTTCGGCATTCCAATTGTGGGACTGTTGATTGGAATTATTCTCGTCTGGGTTGGAAAGGCCAATTTATACACGAAGATTATCGCAAGCCTCGTTCCAATTCCACTGATCATTGCAATGTTCTTTCTCTCTTTCTACCTAAACAAGGCCGACGCTGAAACGTTTCTGATCCCGTACAAGTATCGAGGCCAAATCGTCGTGTATACGACGAGATTTGCGGGCAGGAGCCTTTGATCGAAAAAAGGCAGAAGAATTTATGAGTTCTCAAACGACGGGGTATTAATCACCAAATTCAAGAAGAATGCTGGATACCTGGATCAAAAATTCTATTTGATAGACGAGAAAGGAAAGTTGACCGAGATTCCCCAATTTCTCCGGCAGAATTTTCAGACAGAGAAGAATGAATGGAATAGCTCTCATTCAACCCCAGTCGAAGAATTTACGGAAGACACTGTCGGAGCGTTTTTGGGCTGTGGCACGGAAACGTATCTATTTTCTCAGAACTCCTTTAGCCACATTATTTCGGATTTCCGTCATTTCGAGAGGGACGCAAAAGAGTCTTGGCTGGAGCGAAAGAAGTTTACTGAAAAAGCTGTGAAATTGTTAAAAGAATGCCGTGAATCCATGTGAATCCTGTTCTCCCACAAAATATCTTCCCGGATTTAAAGATCCCATTTGGGTGAAGACTTTTCATTCATTTCGAATTCTTAGATCGTCAAGATTTACAACTTTGACGGAAGGATCAATATTCTGAAAATCGTCGTAGTCGTCGGTTATTAGGTCGGCATTGACAATTTTGGCAGTAGCGAGGACCACTGCATCCGGGAGTTTTATCTTTCTGATCTTATTTTTACGGTAGATTATGGCTTGGTCGGCAATTTCTGGATTGAGTTCGATTATCTCGAGACTTCCAAAGATCTCGTCGATAATTTCCTTTTCAACGGAGTCTGTAAAATCGTACGCATAAACCTCAATAAAGGTAAGGATCGAAGCAAAATATCTGTCGTTTCCCGACAACAGTTTTTCTGCATCAACTATTCCCATTGACGCAAAGATGATCGCATTACTGTCGAGTATGGCCTTAGTCCCACTCATCTCTTAGCTTTCTTTGCCATTCGACAGGGTCTTCAATATCTTTGAAAAGATTTGCTTCTTGAGCCTTTTTAAATGCGTCTAATAATCTTT
Source organism: Chloracidobacterium sp. (assembly GCA_043722725.1). Taxonomy (GTDB): domain Bacteria; phylum Acidobacteriota; class Blastocatellia; order Pyrinomonadales; family Pyrinomonadaceae; genus OLB17. Next base: position 2,607 of record JAYSON010000224.1, on the reverse strand, counting down.
TCTTTTTTGAGGTATCTGTAACCTTCGGTTCTTCGTCTAAAATGGTGAGCAAGGCCCTTCGGTTCCCAGGCAGACGGACTTTGGTCAACAGCCTGACCGTTCCGGTCGAATCCACGATTGCTTCTACGGTTTGCATAACACTATCACTTTACCACGGGTTAGCCCGCTCTAAATAAACATTTTTCCTGGATTCAAAATGCCGTTTGGGTCAAATACTTGCTTGATACCCATCATGATCTCAAGCGTGGGCCGGTCGATCGCGTAGTCCATGTATTGGGCTTTGACGTAGCCGATGCCGTGTTCGCCGGAGATGGTGCCGCCTAGTTCGACGGAGAGTCGGAAAGTTTCAGAAACGCATTCGCGGGCACGGGCGATCTCTTCGGGCGAGTCGCGGTCGACGACGAAATTCACGTGGATGTTGCCGTCGCCGGCGTGGCCGAAATTAGCGACGAATGTGTTGTGTTTTTTACCGATCTCCTCGATGCCTGCGACAAGCTCCGGCACCTTCGAACGCGGCACCACGACATCTTCGTTGATCTTCAGCGTCCCGTATTTCATCAAGCTGGGAGAGATAGCGCGACGCACATCCCAGAGCTTGTCCTCTTCGTCCTTAGTCTTGGCACGTAGCACGTCGAAACCGCCGTTCTCGCTAATGATTCGCTCGATCGTCTGAGCGTTTTTCGCGACTTCTTCTTTCGAACCATCGACCGCGACGAGCAGGATCGCACCGGCTTCTTTCGACAGTCCGAACGCAAAATTTTCCTCAATAGCAGCGACGCAGTATTTGTCGATGACCTCCATCGCCATCGGCAACAGCCCTTCCGGAGTGAATTTAGTGATGACTTTGCACGCGGCTTCCATCGAATGGAAATTTGCTCGAACGGTCGAAGTCGCTTCGGGCGTCGGCAGCAGCTTTAGGGTCGCCTCGGTAATAATTCCAAGCATTCCCTCGGAGCCGCACATCAGGCCCGTCAGATCGAAACCAACTACATTTTTAACCGTCTTGCCGCCCGTGCGAATGACCTTGCCGGTCGCGGTGACGACTTCAAGTCCGAGTACGTAATGCTTCGTAACGCCATATTTTGGTGTTCGCATCCCGCCCGCATTTTCGGCGATGTTGCCGCCGATAAAAGAGTCTTTATAGCTGGCCGGATCAGGCGGAAATATCAGGCCGTGTTTTTCGACCGCCTGCTGCAATTCGTACGTCGTTAGTCCGGGTTGGCAAATAACGTAAAGATCATCGACGCTTAACTCAAAGATCTTTTTCATCCGGTCGGTTCCAATAACTATTCCGCCGTCAACCGGAACCGCACCGCCCGTATAACCGGCACCGCCTCCACGGGCAGTGACCGGAAACAGGTATTCGTTGGCGAGTTTGAGAATAGCGACCATCTGCTCGGTAGATTCAGGAAATACTACAGCCTCGGGCGGAAACTTCTCTTTGACCGCATCCGCACCGTAAGGCTCCACTTTTTCTGGATCGATGACGACATTTTCCGCGCCGACGATCGCACGCAGTTTTGTCAAGACTTCCGGCTTTGAAGCATTCGTAATCGCACGGCCTTTCGAATTGAAGTGGATCGATTGAAACATGTCTTGCATTTCTCTAATCCTATCAAAAAATACCAAATTCACTACATATCTGCTAAACTCTCAAAAAATTGGATCATCCGGCGGCACGTTCGCGGTCAACATCGCATTGCGAAACCTGTCTAATTCTGTTTTCCCAGGCTCTGACATTCCAATCAAAAGGTGAAATTCTTAAATGGCCGAACAAAATATAGAGCAGCTTCCAGCCCACGATTACGAACGCGAGCTCGCAACCGATCTCGACGATAAAACGCCCGATAAGCCGAAAGGGATGGCCTTGCATACAAAAATCCTGATCGGCCTGCTCATCGGGGTGTTAGGCGGCTTGACCGCGAACTGGGTGCTTGGCGGAAACAACCCAGATCTGATTTGGTTTGTCAGCAATTTCACACAGCCGATTGGAACATTGTTTTTGAATCTGCTTTTGATGATAGTAGTTCCGCTCGTATTTTCGTCTTTGGTTGTTGGCGTTGCGGGTATCGGCGACATCCGTAAACTTGGGCGGATCGGTTTCAAGTCGTTTGCGTATTGCTTGATAATCTCGGCGATCTCGGTCGTTATCGGTCTCGTGTTGGCAAATACCATCAGGCCCGGTGAACGAATAAGTCCGGAAATTGCCGCTCAACTTAAAGAAAAGTTTAGCAGCGGTGCTAAATCGAGCATGGAGGCACAGAACAAGGCCGCAGAGACGGCCAAAACGGACTCGGCACTGATGCAGGCAGTCAAAACGGTCGTCCCCAAGAGTGTGTTTAATTCGATTGCCGGCGAGAATCCGAACATGCTTCATATCATGTTCTTTGCCCTGATCGTCGGTATCGCCATCACGCTGCTGCCAACGCCCGTTTCCACACCATTTGTCGGATTGATGGAGTCGGTATTCGCCATCACCTCAAAGATCATCGACATCATAATGAAGTTTGCGCCGTATGCGGTCGCTTGCCTGATTTTTAATAACATTGCTCAGTTCGGGCTGGAATTGCTGCTTTCGCTTGGCTGGTTTGTCGCCACGGTTCTACT
>JAYSON010000223.1:0-10588 GCA_043722725.1 Chloracidobacterium sp. | reverse complement strand
GGTGCTGCCGGTACCACCATCGTCAATCGCGCAAGGCCGATCTACGCCGATCTGGTCGGAAACCTTGCTTCCGCAAGCGCCGTTTTCAACGTAGTGGATCCCACTTCAGGCTTTGTTGCGAACGCGACACGGTCAAGATTATTTCAGCAGCGCATACTCGCACTCTATGGCCAGGACCAATGGCGCATTAAGAGTAACCTGACATTCAATTACGGTTTACGTTGGGAATTTCAGGGTGTGCCTACCGTACCAAATGGCCTGGCCATTCAGCCTAATGCGGACTCCATCTTTGGCATTTCGGGCAAGGGGAACCTGTTCAATCCTACCGCGCCTGCCGGGCCGCCGCCGGGCGTAGCTGTGTTGAATTTCGTGAGCGGAAATACAGGAAAGCAGCTTTACAATGACGATTGGAATAATTTTGCCCCGTTCATTGGCTTCGCATATTCGCCTGACTTCTCGAGCGGATTGCTCCGCAGCTTGTTCGGCTCGGAAGGGAAAAGCTCCTTTCGGGGCGGCTACTCAGTTAGCTACCTGCAGGATGGCTTCACCGTTATCAGCAACGCTCTAGGTACCGGAACAACTAATCCAGGCTTGATCCAAACGGCAGCCAATACAACGCCCACCGGCGTTCTGACATCAGCAGGCGTAAATCTGACAACCCCGGTGTTTGCAATCCCGATCACCGACAAACAGAACTTCGACATCAATCCGAACAACGGAGTATGGGGCATAGATCCGAACCTGAAGGTTCCTTATGTGCAGCAATGGTCGGCCGGCTATGAACGCGAGATTTTCCCGAGTACTGCCTTTGAGATTCGTTACGTCGGCAATCACGCTCTAAAAGTATGGCGCGCTGTGGACTTTAACGAAGTTAATATTTTTGAGAACGGATTTTTGCAGGAGTTTCTCAACGCTCAAAAGAACCTTGCCATATTCAAAACAGCGAATCCCCTTTGCGGCCAGGCTGGCCAACCTCCGTGCTCGTTCGCGAATAACAGTCTGCCAGGCCAGTTTGCTCTTCCGAACATGTCCAGGTTCTTTACCGCTCTGGCAGGGGCCCAAGGATTTACAAGCACGGGATTCATCAGCAACCTCGACAATAACAATGTTGGTACATTTGCCTCAACATTGGCCTTCAGCAACGTCTACAAAGCTAACCGCCAGAGCGCGGCGATTGGACTTCCGGCGAATTTCTTTGTGGCAAACCCGAACGCCGCGTTCGCCCGGCTGCTGACGAACGATTCGATGTCTAATTATCACTCGCTTCAGGTCGAGCTCCGAAAACGTTTTTCGCAGGGACTACAATTCCAGGCGGACTACACGTTCAGCAAGGCGCTAACCGATGCGGCAGGGGCCGCGGGTAATAACCAGAGTGACCTGGTGAATTTCCGCACGCTGCGCGACAAAAAACTTGACCGTATGCGTTCAAACCAGGATCAGACACATAGGTTTGTTGCCAATGCAGTTTATGAGCTTCCGTTTGGCAACGGGCGTTCCTTCTTTAGCAGTTCAAACGGGTTTGTCAACCAACTGGTTGGAGGTTGGACAGTTGGCGGAATCGTAACTTGGTCAACCAGGCCGCCGTTTTATGTAGCCTCGGGTCGCACGACCTTTAATAGCTTCAATGCGGCGCTCGCCCCGGCTCAACTGATTGGGATGAGTTTCGAGGAGTTCAAGAAGAACCTGGGTGTTTTCAGAACGCCCGCAGGAGTCTTTTTTATCAACCCGGACTTACTGGTTATCACTACCAACCCGACCACCGGACGATATGTCAGTTCGACATTGAAACCCGGTCTGATCGGTGTTCCCGCACCGGGTACGTTCGGTAACTTCCCGTTGAACAGTCTGAATGGTCCGCAATACTTCAACGTGGACATGAGCGTTGTAAAACGCTTTCCAATCAGCGAGAGTGTTCGGCTCGAATTAAAAACGACGTTCATCAACATTCTGAACCGTCCGTCGTTCGTTTACAATACACAGAACTTTGACTCCTCCAGTTTCGGGCTGATCAATACTACAAGTGGCAACTCACGTATCGTTCACTTTACCGGCAGTTTGAGGTTCTAAAGCGGTAAGTTTACATTTGTTGCGAATCAACTTCCGATAGAAGTAATTTGTCACCTTTTGGGGCGTTGTCGGGAAACTGGCAACGCCTTTTCATTGTCGTTAGAATAGTAAAAAGGGAGGTATGTCCCATGATTTCGCATTCGACGTATAACTTTGTCCGATTTGTTTTCCCGATTTTCTTGTCGCTTTGTTGTGCAGGTTCCGTGCATGCCCAAATACAGACGACTGGGCCTGGTTCGGCTGACGCGGGACTGGGAGGCAATAATACGATTGTTGGCAGCGTACTAGGCCCTTCGGGACAACGAATGGAGAGACGAGTCAGAGTCAAACTGTCAACGATGACCAGAGGCGACGTGACATCGATGACGGACGAAAACGGAAACTTTGCGTTTCGCGGGGTTATTGGCGGAAATTACACCGTCGTCATCGACAGCGAGAAAGAATATGAACCCATCTTGCAGCAAGTCGATATCATCCAACTCCGGGGTTCGCCGCCGCAAACCTATATGGTGAATATTCGGTTGGTGTCAAAAGGACAAAGGGAACCGAAGCCCGGTGTCGTGAATTCAGAGTTTGCGAGTGTGCCGCGACGTGCACTGGATTTCTACAAGAAGGGATCCGAATTGGCTAAGGCCGGAGATCATAAAGGGGCTATCGAGCAGTTACGGCTTTCAACCAGGGAATTTCCTGACTTCATGCTTGCATTTAATGAAATAGGTGTCGAATACCTTCGACTGAATGAGTGCGAAAAAGCTGAAGAATCATTTCGAGCGGCGCTTAAAATCGAACCGCAGGCCTTTTTGCCGCTCATGAATCGCGGCATTGCACTTGTCCTTTTGAACCGATTCGGCGAAGCCGAACCAGTGTTGCGTAATGTTCTGAAAATTAAAGAACAGTCAGCTGTCGGTCATTACTATCTTGGACGTGCTGTGGCAAATTTGGGCCGCTTTGACGAGGCCGAGAAAGAACTCGTTACCTCCGTAACCTTGGGAGGCGATGAGATGAAGGAGGCGCACAGATTATTGGCAATCATCTACAATGTCCGAGGAGACAAGAAAAACGCGTTGGTTGAATTAGAAACTTACCTTCGCCTGGTTCCGACTGCTCCAGATGCCGAACAGCTTCGTCAGGTCATTCAGCAGCTCAAAGGTTCGGGTACGCCGACGCCCGCGTCTTCGCTCAAAACAAAACCGGCTCCCTAATGCCAATTTCCTTTCTGATATTACTAATAGTTCTTTTCTTTTTTACGAGTGTTATTGGCGTGGTGACGGGGAGCAATTCTCTGATTACGGTTCCGGTGATGTTTCAGTTTGGGATTGATGAGAAGGTGGCGGTGGCGACGAATATGTTTGGGCTGACGTTTATGGCGATCGGCGGAACGATTCCGTTCGTTCGGCAGGGTAGGATCGATTATCGAAAGGTTTCGCCGCTAATTGTTTTGACCGCGATAAGTTCGGCGTTGGGTGCGATGCTTGTCGGGTTGATCACGAATCAAAGCCTCAAGCTCATTGTTTCTGTTGCGATGATTGTCGTTGTGCTGTTCACGCTCGTCCAGCGCGATACAGCAGCGTCAGCGGGCAAAGTCGTATCAAAAAATGCTTATATCATCACCTATATTTTAACTTTTGTCCTCGGAGTTTATGGCGGCCTGTACAGCGGCGGGTATATAACGATCCTGACGGCGGTTTACGTCGCTATTTTCGGGATGTCATTTACCGAAGCGGTTGGCTCGACGAAACTCATCAACATATTTTCGTCCTCTATCGCCACTATTGTTTTCATGTGGCAAGGGTTGGTTGATTACAAGCTCGGGATAATTCTCGCAGTCACCATGTTCATTGGAGCGTACGTCGGTGCCCATTATGCCGCGAAAATGAACGACCTGTGGCTCAAGCGTATTTTTCTCGGGACGGTATTTCTGCTCGCGATCAAAACACTCTACGATCTATCAGGCGCTTTAGCTTAACGCGGGCGGATCACCTCTGCCCGGCTTATTTCCCGGTGCGGGCTTTTTCGTCGGCGAAGTTTTCGGCTTGGTCGTTACAGCCTTAGGCGGTGATGCGGGAATGCTTGGCGTGGGCGTTGCCTTCGGCGCGACGGTATTGGCCGGCGGAACTGTCTGAGTATTCGTATTTGCCGCCGCAGTTTTTGGCATCGGCGTGGGTTTGACGGCCGTGTTGGTATTTGCGGGGACCGGAACGAGGATCACCCCTCCGTCATTCGGCATGAATGGGCTGCCGGTATTCGGATCGATCGAATACACCTGTCCGCCGGGCGGTATATAAGTCGGCAATGGGGCTCCCGCAGGCGGAGCTCCGGTCGCCCACGGATTATAGTTATCGCCGCCCGGCAGCGTACCGGGCGGCTGCGACATGTTCGAATTGCTCAACTCGTTCTGCACAAGGCCCGGCATCGACGCAAGAGCCTGCTCTTCGGTTCCGGTTGCAGGATTGATTGGTTGCACCGGCTGGCCGTTCGCGTCGGGCTGGAGCTGGGTCGCGGGCTTCGTTTGCTTCGCGGACGTGGCGTAGATCAATGCGGCTGCAAGAACCGCAATTCCCGCCACGACGACAAAAGCCGTTTTCCAAAGACTGTTTCCATACGCTGCCGCGCCTTCAGCCGAGATCTTGTCGAGTTCGGCAATAAGCTCCTCGGCAGTTTGGTATCGTTCGTTCGGGTTCTTAGCCAACGCCTTTTGCACCGCCAGTTCCAGCGACGCCGGCACGTCCGTGCGAAAGGCCTTTAACGGGGCCGCGGGTTCCTCGGCGTGCTTGAGCATCACGTCTGTCGGCGTTTCGCCTTTGAACGGGACCTCGCCGGCCAGCATCTGATAGAGAATTATGCCGAGGCTGTAAATGTCCGAGCGGCCGTCAATATTCTTCAAACCGGAAAATTGTTCAGGTGCGAGGTACGCTACGTTGAGCGCGGAACGTTCGTCCGCACGCCTCCGCCCTTCATGGGCATTCGGTTCGAAATCGAAGACCTTTACCGTTTCGCTATTTGGCGAGTACGAGGCCAGAATGCTGTCCGGGGTTAGATTGCCGTGAACAAAATCGTTTTCATGGGCGGCACGTAATGCTTCCGCGATCTGTCTTGCAATTGAAACAGACCGATTGACGGAAAACTGTCCACCACGATTGATCGCCTGACTCAGCGGCTCGCCATCGAAACCTTCGTATACGATGTAGTAAGACTCATCCTTACTGAACCCGAAATCGCTCACCGCGAGAATATTTTGATGGGAAAATACCGCCGCACTCCGGGCTTCCGCCGCAAAGAGGTCACGAATCTCCTCATCAACGGCTAATGTGCGGGAAAGGACCTTCAGAGTGACGGGCTTATCCATAAATAGATGCCTGCCGCGATAAAAATCGCCAAGATCACCGCTCCGCAGCAGTGAATCTACGCGGTACTTTTCCGCAATTACCGTTCCTGTTAATTGTTCGCCCATTGATACTTAGAACGTTTTGGACTAATCAGAGTTGCAAATAATACCTTTAACATAATATAACCACCAATTTAAAGGCGGACGCGGCTTATTGGAAACCTCGTCCGCCTTCATTACTAACTGGCTGATGCTTAGAGCTTAACGAAGACGATAAGCAGTGCAAACAGCACGAGCGATTCAATCAAAGCGAGGGCGATGATCATAAGGGTTTGGACCGTACCGGCGGCACCCGGATTCCGTGCGGCGCCTTCAGCGGCACGCGAACCGACGAGGCCCTGCCCGATACCGGCCAAACCGGCCGCCAAACCAAAACCGACACCGCCGCCGATCGCTTTTGCAGCACTAACGGTAAACGCATTGTCGCCCGGAGCCGCTCCGCCAGCCTGGGCCAAAGCGGGAATTGCCATCAACGCCAACGCGAGCGTCGCGAAAAAAACGTATTTCATTTTGTTCATTCTTTTTGTCTCCTGTTCTATCTAATAGTTACGAATTCCTCAGGAGAATCGTTCCCTAAACTCGCTCGCTTGTATTATTTCGCCTCACTTCCGGTATGCTCTTGATTTTATACTCCGTAGAGTCAAGGCTCCTGTTGCGTGCGGGCATATCTGCTATAGAACGCAAGTTTTCAAATCGATCCTCTTTCGGATGTCCAACAAACTTTAGTCTGTCGTCTTAGGCACGCCAAAGCGTGAACTCTAAACCTTATGCCGCCGCCACGACCGTTTCGCCATGAGCTTCGTCCGCGTGCTCTTCAGGATGATCATGCGGCGGATGAGAAACCTCGCTAAGATAGATCATCGACAGCAGGGTAAACACGAGTGTCTGCACGAAGGCGACAAAAACGCCGAGTCCTGTCAGCAGCAGCGGTACAAAAAACTGAGTGAACGGCGGATAGAGATTCGTGATCTCCATAAAGATCTTTTCATCGGCGAACATATTCGCAAAAAGCCGGACGCCGAGCGTGAACGGTCGGATCATATTACTGATCAGCTCGACCGAGAAAATAAGGGGCGTGATAATGATCATCATGATCAAGGGAAGCCGAGGGCCCGTTAAATGGCCGAGATGCTTTACGATACCGTTTTCGCTGATGCCGACGTAGTTGTAATAGATGAATGACGAGAGAGCAAGAGCGAACGTCACGTTCACCGAGGCCGTCGGCGACATGAACAGCGGAAACTGCCCCATTAGATTCGAAACCAGAACCAGACAGGCAAACGTCGCAACAACAGGGAAATACTTAAAGCCGTGTTCGCCGATGACGCGGACAACGAGGTCTTTGATCGCGAGAAAACCGGCCTCGAGCGTCATCTGCCCCGCCTTTGGATCATCGTCGGAGAGCTTGCCCTTGAAAATACGGATGATAATGATCGTCAAAATACACGCGATGACAAACATGATCGTGTACCACGGGATCGCGTTTTCGGCCGTGTACGAACCGCCAAACACTGCCTCAGGTGTCGTGTCGAATTTCTTGAAAAACGCTGTCCACCATACATACGTGGTCTTCATTTGAATCGCATGCACTGGCTCACCCAAGTAGTGGTTGATAAATTCGACAATCAGCGGCAAGTGATGTTCGCCGCCTTCTGCAAATAAAAACATTCTTAAATTTCCTTTTCGCTAACCGGGCTGGAAAAAATTCTTAAGATTCCTTCTGTAACTACAGCAAAACCGAATCCGCCCATACCCAAAATCACACCGGAGATCGATACTGTTCCGGTCGCATAAATTATAGCTACAATAGTCCCGAGAACTAAATACCTTACAAAATACTTCAACGCAAGCAATCTCGGCCTTTCCCCGGTTTCGGCGGCAAGATCGAAGATCTTTTTCAACGATACCTTCAGCCAGTAGTAGTTGATAAAAGCAAGAACACTGCCGACTAAAACGCCTGCTCCAAAACTAGCTGAGACCAGAGCCGATCCGATGATGCTGCCCGCCAAACCGATTACCGCCATGATCACCAAAATTCGCCTGTGCGAAAGCGGCACTATCGCTTGCTCTTCCGACACAACAGGTTCGATTTCGTCGCTCATTGCGAATCTTAAATTTTACAAAGGAAATGGAGAAAATTCAAAGGCCAACGAGAGCTTTTTCGGCTTTTCGATGTTGGCCGCGATTCTTGGTGTTCTATGTGAGATTTCACATAGTGAAATTTGTATTAGGGAAAAACATTCAACACAATGAGCACAAAAAGTTTTGCACAAAGACACAAAATGTTTGCGATTAAAAAACGGCTTTATTTATTGTTTGAATATTTGAGAGCTGAGCCTGAAAAGTTGAACAAATCCAATCAGCGAACCCAAAACAATACCGACAACGATTCCCCAAGGCGAAGTTCCAAACAGCAGATCTGCTCCCCAGCCCAAGATAAGCAAGAATGCGACAGAAGCAAAAAAAGCTATTCCGGCCGACCACGCAAGGCCGCTTCTTCTTGTAGTTTCCACGAACGATTCCGTTGGTGCGGAAGAAAGAACGTAGGTTTCGTCGGCGGATTCCTGCTCGTCGCCGGAATCGAAAAGACTTAGAACCTCGTGCTGTGATTTTCGCTTCGGATCGACACTAGCCTCATCTTCGTTCTCGACGTCCAAAAAGTTTTTGATCATAAGCCTATCCTATTCTATGGAGTCGAAACCGAATTTAACAGCACGAAAAGCCTGTCTTGAATTTCCGGGTTAGTGACCAATTTGTTATGCAGCTCGCACTGATAAAGTTCAGAAACGATAGGCAGAACCGGACGGTTTGTGAATTTCGCATCACCCATTGCCTCAAGCGAACGTCTGGTAACAGTGCTGTCGCCAACTGAAAATAGCAGCTTTTTCAGATCCTCGCCGTTCACCTTTTCGCCGTTCGAACGCGTAAATGAATCCGCTTTGAAACGCGTCTCCCATCGATCCTTTTTCACATTTCGCAAAAGCAGCATCGCATCCTGCGTATCCTTGCAGTCACCGCCCATTAGATAAAAAGAGACAGGCACTTTCGCGCTCGTATTTGCATTAAGGGCAGCCTGAAAGCGTTTGGCCCGGTTGAGCACTACCCGAAAGTATGCATCGACATTCCGAATTTCGGCCGGGCTGAACTTTTTGCGATAGTTATCGTCTTTCCAAATTCCCCACTGATAGGTTTCCCAGACGGCCGGGTCATAAATATCGATATCAAGCGGCTTGAGATTTTCGTCATAGGCGACGAGGGTGCCTTCGTGCGGTAAAAGCTGGTATAGAGCCGGTATCGTGAACGCGTCAAACCGGTTGATGTCCTGAATGAATGGCAGGTTGATTCCGCGGATGTACGAGAAACCATTCAAAAAAGCGTTCATCGTCGAAACCGAACCCTCGTTAGGCGTTCCAACCAAAAATATTTTGTCGAAATTTCTTGCTCCGGCCCATGTCGGTTTCGGCGTGCCGGCGGGAATGTCGGTGTCGCCGTACATTGCCGCATACCGTGCTATTAAACCTCCCATCGAATGGGCGATTATATTGAATTTCAGGTTCCGCTTTCCGAGCTTACGTTTCAGTGCGTCGATCTTCGTTATGAGAAGGCGGGCATTTTCCACATTGTCCCGCCGCCAGTCATACGGAAAAACATAGTAGGTATCACGGTCGCCATTTTTACCCGGAGCGTTCCACTTACCTTCTTTGTATCCGCCGCGTGTCTCAAGCGCATTCGCGAGCCGTTCGTAAATTTCGATCTCGGGCAGAAACTTTATGATCTTGATCTGCCGGAGAATGTCCTTTGGCACGAGACTGTCCCGATTTCGGGAAAGAACAGGAGAGATCGGGAGCCGAATATCGTCGTCCTTTGACCGGCCCGCCTTGAACCAAACGACCTCGTTTGTCTTGGAGTTGACCAAATCCGAGCCGGTAATGCCGGGAATGATTATTATCGGCGTCTTACCGGTCGGCACGGGTGTCCCGGCCTGTGCCGCAGCGGTTCCGGCAAAAAAAATGAAACCAAGAACGAGTTGTCCGAGAGAAAGCTTTCGCATCATTTTCATATTATTTTAGCGACGCAAATTATCGTTTCCGGGCGGTAATGATCTCTGTCCTATCGGCGGCGGCCAGCCGGTATGTAATGCCGCGCCAAGTCAGTGTCCGAGAAAGCGTGGCAGCGACACAATTGTACAAGAACAATGCCGGAGCCAGAAACGCCAGAATATTGTGCGTCCAATATTGGTGTTCAAGTTCGGCTCGATAATCAACAAGGATAAGCCTTACCGCGTTCAATCGGATAGTTGATTTCGCTATGCTGAATATACTGACAGCGGTCAAAGTGATCGCCGCAACCAGCAACGTGACACTGCCCGCTGCATTAAAAATGACGATGAGCAGCGAGCAAATCATAACGATATTAAACAAACCCGAGCCAGAAAACGACAGCAGCCAAAGCTTTGATGCATAAACACGCGTTATCTTCATCTGTCTTGTTGTAAATTCGAAAAGTTCGTGAAGCGTGCAGTTTTCGAGCGTCGCCGTAAGTGCCTGCGGAACAAAATAGATAGGCAGATTCGCGTGTTTCATTGTGCGGGTCACGACAAAATCGTCTGAAAGCGTGCCGCGCCATTTTTCGTGTATCTCAAGGCGTTCGAATATATCGCGGCGGATGGCCATCGAGCCGCCCCAGCAGAAATTCGATCTCATGTTCGCCCCGAGCGCCGACGCGATCGAGGCATTCCAAATAGAACGCATCTCACCCGCAAAAGTTGGTCTTTTCGAGATGAACCAGCGATAGCCCGTCGTCGCACCGATATCTTCGTTTTCAAGCGGAGCGACGAGATGCCGCAGCCAATCCTTTACCGGTCTCGCGTCCGAATCGACGAAGACAAAAACTTTAGATTCATCGCTCGCGTGCAGAACTGCCTGACGAAGATTCTCGACCTTTTGGCTTGAGTCTTTAGCCTTGGGTGCGACGATGATTTTCGCTTTCTTTGCGGCCTTTGCGTCTTTGCGGGATACCTCTTCTATCACCGCTCCCGCCGGATCGAGCCGGTCATCGACGACAAATATCACCTCATATTCCGGATAATTCTGTTCGAGCAAAGCGGTAAGATTCTCGTTCAGGCCTTCGTCCAAC
>JAYSON010000222.1:0-17795 GCA_043722725.1 Chloracidobacterium sp. | reverse complement strand
ATCGCAGTAGCCGGAAGCTTTATTATCGGGTTATCGAGTTCCGTGCAATCGATATTTCGCAGGACCGTAGTATTGATCATCATGGGACTGAGTCTCACGTATCTAGGGGTGATTAAAAATGCAAGTGAAGATTTTGAACGATATGGAAATCTCGAACGCGTTCAAAGTAGCCGGCTAGACTTGGCGCAATCCGCGGAATCCGGTTTTGGCGAGGATATTGATGTTTCTACAACAGAAGGCGCGATAAGCGCGTTGCCAATTGGATTCACATACCTGATGTTTGCACCATTTCCGTGGGAGGTATCCAATTTCAGGCAAGCCATCACGCTTCCGGAAGTGCTGCTTTGGTGGGCGATGATCCCGCTGATGATGGCGGGGCTGTGGTACGCAGTTCGACACCGTTTGCGGAGCTCAGTGCCGGTACTGATATTCAGCCTGATGCTCACGCTGGCTTACTCGATCTTTCAGGGAAATGTCGGAACGGCCTACCGCCAGCGGACACAGATACAGGTATTTCTTTTTATTTTTATTGCGGTCGGGTGGGAACTGTTTAAGGAAGAGAAAGAAAATAAGCAGCAAATTCAATCGGAGAAACGAAAGCAGCTGGAGAAGCGCCTTAGAAACAAGGGCGGTGAATGAGAAGACATGTGTGGAATTGTCGGATTCGTAAGTAAAAATTCGAACAGCCTGGATCGTGCCATTCTGGAGAGAATGAACGCGGCGATCACCCATCGCGGCCCCGACGACGACGGTTTTTACATGAACGAAGGCGTTGCGCTCGGGATGCGCAGGCTTTCGATCATCGATCTCGCCAGCGGTAAGCAGCCGATCCACAATGCCGACAAAACCAAATGGATAGTTTTCAACGGAGAAATTTACAACTATCAGGAATTGCGAAAAGATCTCGAAAAACGCGGGCATAAATTTTATACAAATTCTGACACTGAAGCGATCGTTCATCTTTACGACGAATACGGTGCGGATTGCCTGAAATATTTGCGGGGAATGTTTGCGATCGCAATTTGGGACACGGTTGACAAGTCCTTATTTCTGGCCCGTGACCGCGTCGGCAAAAAGCCGATCCTTTTTTCTCATCAGGACAACGGCGATTTGATCTTCGGTTCGGAGTTTCAGGCGCTTTTGCAGCACCCCGATATTTCCCGTGAGGTGGATTTCGAGGCGATTGACAGCTACATGTCGTTTCTTTGCATTCCGGCGCCACAGACGGCGTTCAAGCAAATACGCAAGCTTGAGCCCGGCCACTGGCTTCGATGGAAGAATGGTGCGATCGAAACGAAACGCTATTGGCTGCCGGATTTCTCCCGAAAGATAAAGATCTCCGAAGAGGATGCGATCGAAGAAACGATCCGTATTCTTCGTGAATCGACAAAGCTTCGCATGATTTCCGAAGTGCCGCTTGGAGCGTTTCTATCGGGCGGGGTTGACTCGTCAATTATCGTTGCCCTGATGGCACAGGAGAGTTCGCAACCCGTTAAAACATTTTCGATCGGTTTTGAAGAGCAGGATTTCAGTGAGCTTAAGTATGCCAAACGGGTTGCCGAGCATGTCGGGGCCGAATATAACGAATTTGTGGTGCGTCCGAACGCGATGGAAGTTATACCAACACTCGTTGAACACTACGGTGAACCGTATGCGGACTCGAGCGCGATACCGACATATTACGTAGCAAAAGAGACGCGAAAGCATGTGACCGTTGCGTTGAACGGCGACGGCGGCGATGAGAGTTTTGCGGGCTACGAGCGTTACGCGGCGATGCTTTTCGCGGAAACTTACCACCGGATACCTAAAACGCTTCGGAGGGTACTTATCGACAAGCCCGTGAACCTGCTCCCGACGTCGGAGTTGAAGCGCAGCCGGTTTCGGGACGCTAAACGCTTTATCCAGGCGGCGAATCTGCCAAAGACAGAAAGATATTTTCGTTGGGTATCCTCATTTAATCGAGACGTGAAAAGTGAGTTATACACCGAGGAATTTGCGGCTTCCGTGTCGAAACACAATGCGTCAGAATATTTGGACCGATGGTTTGCGAAGGCGAACGGTTCGGGTACGCTAGATGCGGCTTTGCTCACCGATCAGATGACGTATTTGCCGAATGACTTGCTTGCGAAAGTCGATATCGCTTCTATGGCAAATTCGCTTGAGGCCAGATCACCCTTTCTCGATCATAAATTGATCGAGTTTGCTGCCACGCTACCGGAGAATTTGAAAATGCGGCGATTCCAGACCAAATCGCTGTTGAAGAAGGTTGCCGCACGGCTGGTCCCAAAGGAGGTGGTATACCGTCGCAAAATGGGTTTCGGCGTTCCAATCGGAAAGTGGTTTCGCGAGGACATGAAGGATTTTGTGAGGGAAATTCTTCTGTCCGAACGGTCGTTAAAACGGGGAATCGTAAAGCCGGAAATGCTCGAGCGGCTCGTAAACGAACACATGAATGCGGAACGCGATCATGCATTTCAGCTTTGGACGCTGCTGATGCTTGAGCTTTGGTTTCAGAGGTTTATTGATTGATTTTGTGCGACAGATTGTTAGTCTGTCGTAACACGGTAATTATGAAAGGCGTAATATTAGCAGGCGGATTGGGCTCGAGGCTGCATCCGCTCACCAAAATCACAAATAAACATCTCCTTCCGGTCCATGACCAGCCGATGATCTATTATCCGATCAGAACGCTGATAAATGCCGGGATAGAAGACATTATGATCGTGACGGGCGGGAACTCCGCCGGTGATTTCTTGCGACTACTTGGCAACGGCAAGGACTTCGGACTAAAGCATTTGAACTATACGTATCAAGAAGGTGAAGGAGGCATAGCGGATGCTCTTTCGCTCGTAGAACATTTTGCGGACGAGGAACCTATTTGCGTTGTGCTCGGCGACAACATTATCGAAGGAAATGTCCGCGATGCCGCACAAGAATACGAAAAACAAGGCAAAGGTGCGAAGATCCTCCTAAAAAAAGTGCCCGATCCGCAGCGGTTTGGCGTTCCTGAAATCGACGGGAACAAGGTTCTCCGAATTGAAGAGAAACCGGCGGACCCGAAGTCGGACTTTGCGGTGATTGGAATCTATTTTTACGATTCGACCGTGTTTGAAATTATCAAAACTCTCGTGCCGTCAGGCCGCGGCGAACTGGAAATCACGGATGTAAATAATCATTACATTGATCGCGGAGAAATGACGTGGAATGAACTAGAAGGTTGGTGGACGGACGCCGGAACATTCGAAAGCCTTCTTCGGGCCTCTAATATGGTTGCGGAAAGCGGGGCGAACAAGATCTAGATAAAATATGACTTTTACGAATGCAGAAAAAATTCTGGATGTAGTTGTATATCCGCTGAAAAAATTCTATGACGACCGGGGCTGGCTGGCGGAATTGTTTAGACACGACGATCTTGAGAGAGAGTTCTATCCGGCTATGTCATATATTTCATTTACAAAGCCCGGCATTCAGCGCGGGCCGCATGAACATGTCGATCAGGCCGATCTTTTCTGTTTTATTGGGCCATCGACGTTTAACATGCGAATGTGGGATAATCGGCCCGATTCCTCCACGTACAATTATATGATGTCGTTTGATGCAGGTGTTGACAATCCTATGGCTGTGGTAGTGCCAAAAGGCGTGGTTCACGGCTATCGTAACATCGGGAGCATCGACGGGATGGTGATAAACTGTCCGAATCGTCTATACATGGGTGAAGGAAAACGGGAGCCGATCGACGAAATTCGCCATGAAGACGATCCGCAAACGATCTATAGAATGGGCTGATGTTTATAGTAATACTCGTGAGAACGAGCATTGCAGACAGCGAACTTTTTTGGACAATTCTCCGACGTTGACAGCCATTGGTAAATTCTTCGTTCTATGAAAATCCTCCGCATTATTGCCCGTCTGAACGTGGGCGGACCTGCGCGCCATGTTGTCTGGCTAACAAAAGGCCTTCAGGACAGTGAGTTCCGATCAACCCTGATTGCGGGCCGAGTGCCCGAGGGTGAAGAGGACATGGGTTATCTCGCTGAACAGAACGGCGTCACGCCGGTATTCATTAACGAGATGAGCCGTGAGCTTTCGATTCGGGACGCCGTCTCCCTAATAAAGGTTTACCGCCTGATGCTGCTCGAAAAGCCCGATATAATCCATACGCACACCGCGAAAGCAGGCACGGTCGGACGAATAGCGTCCTTGTTTTATCGGTGGTTAACCTGGAAAACTCTCATCGGCAAGCCGCGACGCGTTCGCATAGTACACACATTTCACGGACATGTTTTTCACAGTTATTACGGTAAATTCAAAACGGGTGTCTTTGTTACCATAGAGAAAATTCTCGCACGACTCGCAACCGATAAGATCGTTGTTATTTCGCCTCAGCAGTTCAATGAGATTCATGGCGAATTCGGTATCGGAAACAAGGAGCAATTCAGCGTTGTTCCGCTAGGTATCGATCTGGAACCGTACCGTGAATCTGCACAAAAACGCGGAGACGTTCGCCGCGAACTCGGGGCCGGTGAAAATGAGCTTTTGGTCGGATTTGTCGGCCGGCTTACGGAAGTGAAGAATGTTTCGTTGTTTCTAAAGGTTGCTGAGCTTTACGTAAAGGGCGATAAGGGTGCCCTGCCAAAACTGGGATTTATTATCGTCGGTGACGGCCATCTGCGCGAAAGCCTCGAACGCCAAGCTATTGAGCGTGGAATCGAAAATGCTGTCGACTTTCTGGGCAACCGGACAGACGTCGATACGATCTTCGCCGGACTGGACGTTGTAGCTCTGACATCGCTTAATGAAGGTACGCCGCTTTCGCTTATCGAAGCGATGTCAAGCAGACGCGCGGTCATTTCTACGGCAGTAGGCGGTGTCGTCGATCTCCTCGGCGATATTCGCGAAACGCATGACGGCTTCAGCGTTTGCGAACGCGGAATAGGCGTTCTTCCGAATTCGGCGCAGAGCTTCCTGAATGGTTTGATTTATTTAGTAAAAAATGAAAAATTACGGGTTAGCATTGCCGACCGGGGCGGAGATTATGCAGCGGCGACATACGGCAAAGACCGTCTGGTTGACGATATCAAGGAACTTTATCGCGATTTGATACACTAGTTCGAGAATTTCTGAAGTTTTTTTCTGCATCAAGTGTCGATTCTGCCGATCGTTGTGACCGGGCCATTTATGTTACAAGTGCTTTACAACCCGTTAATTGCTGGAGGCATTAGTGTTATTGCCGCGATGCTGTTAACCCTGCTCGTTCGCGGATTCGCGCGGAAGTTCGATTTTGTTGCCAAGCCAAAAAGCGACCGGTGGCATAAGCGGCCGACGGCGATGCTCGGCGGCGCGGCTATATTTTTGACCACGGTTCTGATGTACGCGGCGTTCGTTCCGAAAACGACCGAATCGTTGATAATTCTCGGGGGAAGCTCCTTGCTTTTTCTTGTCGGCCTGCTCGACGACATTCTAAATATCAAA
Organism: Chloracidobacterium sp.; assembly: GCA_043722725.1. GTDB lineage: Bacteria > Acidobacteriota > Blastocatellia > Pyrinomonadales > Pyrinomonadaceae > OLB17. The sequence goes on along the minus strand of JAYSON010000222.1, from coordinate 12,323 downwards.
CCGTACCAAAAGCTGGTCGGCCAGCTTTTCGGGGCGGTGATCGTTGTCGGGTACGGGATGAAACTGCCGCTTACCGGTTTCGAATTACTGGACATCTGGATCACCGTTTTTTGGCTGATTGGGATAACAAACGCAATAAATCTGCTCGACAATATGGACGGCCTCGCCGCCGGTATTGCCGCCATCGGGGCGTTTTCCCTGGCCGTTGGTTTTGCCGCAAATGCCCAAGATCCGGAAGTAATGCTGGCGTCGGTTTTTATCGGTGCGCTCGTCGGATTTTTAATATTTAATTTTAATCCCGCGTCGATCTTTATGGGCGATTGCGGGTCGATGTTTGTCGGCTTCCTGCTTGCAAGCTCCGTGTTGCTCGGCCAGACCGGCGGACGTTCGAGAGGCATTTTTTCTATTCTTGCGGTTCCGGTGCTGATACTTTTTGTCCCGATCTTCGATACAACATTGGTGACCGTTTTGCGCAAGTTGTGGGGACGCAAAGCTTCGCAGGGCGGTCGCGATCATACATCGCATCGTCTCGTAGCTTTGGGTTTGTCGGAGCGCTCGGCGGTTTTGATGATATATGCATTCGCCGTTTGTGCAGGTGTTTTGTCGCTGATCGTAGGACAGCTCGAAACCACACAAAGTCTGGCTCTCATAATCTTTTTCACGATCGTTTTGGCGATAATCGGAGTATATCTCTCGAAAGTAAAAGTTTACGAAGAACGCGACGAAGAGCTTGCAAGCCGGAATAACGCAGTGTTCGCTTTTATCGTCAATGTGTCCTATAAACGGCGCATTTTTGAGGTGTTTCTTGACACTTTCCTGATCACGCTGTCCTATTATGTCGCTTACCTGATGCTTTTCGGGTCGTTCGAGAGCAGCGGAAACTGGGAACTTTTTATAGATACCTTGCCGCTGCTGATCGTTCTCAAGCTGTTCGCATTTCTGGCGGTTGGCATGTATCGCGGACTTTGGCGTTACACGAGCATCGGCGATTTTATCACCTTTACGAAAGGCGTTATTCTTGGCTCAGTCCTCAGCGTTGTTGCCGTCCTACTCATTTATCGCTTTCAGAATTTTTCTCGAGCGGTTTTCGTTCTTGATGGCATTATTTTGCTTTTTGGTATTGTTGGAAGCAGGCTTGCGTTTCGGTTGATCCGGGAATTGCTGCCGATTGCCCACTCGAATGAAGGGCGTCGCGTTTTGATCTACGGAGCAGGTGACGGCGGCGAAATGATCCTTCGCGAATTGAGAAATAATGCTCAATGGAATTACCAGCCCGTTGGGTTTATTGACGATGACCCGATGAAAAAGGACAAGGTGATAAACGGGCTGCGTGTTTTCGATTCCAATGGGTCGCTCGCTGAGTTGTGCGATGAAAAGGACGTGCAGGAGATACTGATATCGTCGGGCAAAATCCAGCCCGAAACCTTGGAAAAAATTAGAAGAATGTGCAGGGAATCGGATATTGAATTAAAACGGGCCGAGCTTAAAATAGAACCGGTTGATTTTGAGTAATTGCTGATCGCAGTCCATTTCAGGTGCCAATAAAAACTTATCAGCTAAATTCCGGTGCGACTCGTGCTGTATTGATCGCCATTGCGCTTATTGCGACCATTGCAGCATTTTTTGTCGCGAAATGGGGATTTGCCAATTCCGCGGCCCAGTCGGATTTGATGGAGGTGGCCGCTCTGGCCGTTAATCTCGGACCCGACGACCCGCAAACGCACTACGCGCTTGCGGTACTCTCCGAGAAAACCTTCGCGGCCGAAGATCAGGAAAGAGCTCTTAAGGAATTCGAACTGGCGGCCTCCCTATCACCGAATAATTATATTTTCTGGCTTGATCTGGGCAGGGCACGCGAGCGAAATGGTGATCGACCGGGGGCCGAACGGGCGTTGCGAAAGGCGTTGGAGCTGGCGCCGAACTATTCGCGGGTACAGTGGGCGCTTGGCAATACGCTTCTTCGGCAAGGCAAAAACGACGAGGCCTTCGCTGAGATTCGAAAAGCGGTTGCGGGAGACGTTACCTTTACAAATGCGGCAGCTACAACTGCGTGGCAGATACTTGACGGAGATATAGCAGCGGTTCGAGGGGCGATCGGCGATTCAGCTAGGTCGAATGGAGCCCTTGCGACCCTGCTCACCGGCCAAAAGCGGTTTGACGAAGCGTTTGACATCTGGGATCGGCTGCCCGCAGATGAAAAGACCACTACGCTGAAGGAAACAGGCCAGACGCTTTACCGACAATTCATTGAAGCCGGTAAATATCGCTTCGCTTTGCGCGTTGGCGATCAGTCGGGGATCACCGCAAACGGTCGCGAATCTATCGGTGAGGTCGCGAATGGCGGTTTTGAAGCTCTCTTAACTGCACAGAATTCGAGTATCTTCACATGGCAGATAGCCGACGGGGCGAATCCGCGAATTGGGCCGACCGACGGACAAAAACACAACGGAAATTATAGTCTTTTGATGAGTTTCGGCCAGACAAGCAAAAGCATTCGGCAGATTTCACAGACCTTTGCGGTCGAGCCCGGGAAGAGCTACCTTCTTGAGCTTTACTATCGGTCCGATCTGAAAACGCAGTCTAAATTAAAATGGGAGATCGTAACGGCGGCGAACGGCAAGCTGATTGCTGCGACCAATTCGTTGGGGCCGGCGGTTGATTGGACGTCGGTCCGCATGAGCTTTATAGTCCCAGCAGATGTAGACGGCCTTACGATCCGCATCGCTGCGGACGATTGCAATCCGGGCAGTTGCTTGATCTCGGGCAATATCTGGTTTGACGATTTCACCCTTAAAGGCCAGTAATTTAATGGGACAGGAAGGAGAAAAGCACAAACGCCGTCGAACACATGCATCATTTGCGGAGCCGGACGGATCGTTTATCAGCAAAGTGATCCTTGTTTTGCTATCGGCGATCCCGATCTTGTCGACTATAGGTTACGGGGCCGTTGATATTTGGGCGGTAAGTTTGCTTTCGATCATTACGGCCGCACTTGTCATCCTGTGGATGGCGGACGGCTGGAAGGCTAGAGCGCTCCGCTTCAATACGAGCGCCCTACAGATTCCGATACTCGGATTGATCGGAATTGCTTGCGTTCAACTACTGCCGACCGGAGATGCCCGCATCTCGCATGATCTTTTGAATACGCCGACGGTCAACACGCTATCGCTCGATGCGTATGCTACCCGATTTTTTTTGATTCGCCTTGTTATCGCATTTATTTTTTTTGCTGCTGCTCTTGCCTTTATAGACAGCCATAAGCGGCTCAAAAAGATTGCTTTGATGGTCGTTATCTTTGGTTCGTTAATGGCATTCGCCGGAATACTCCAACGTCTTGCGAGTCCCGATGCGATCTACGGGTTGCGGCCCACGCCGCAGGCAATTCCGTTTGGCCCATTCGTTAATCAACACCATTTCGCGGCGTTTATGGAAATGACAGCGGCGTTAACACTTGGACTCCTGTTCGGCGGCTCCGTCAAGAAGGACAAGAGAGCCTTGCTTGGCATTGCCGCGGCCCTGATGGGAATCGCGATCATTATGACGGGCTCGCGTGGCGGGTTTTTAAGCATTCTGGGTGTTATTGGATTTGTACTTGCGGCCCGTTTCCTTTCCCGGGGCGGCAGATCCGATGAAGCGGCGAAACCCGCATCTGTGCTGGCGATCATTGCCGGAAGTGCGGCCGTGCTGATAGTTGTCGCCGGAGCGGTGCTGTATCTTGGCGGCGGCGGGCCGCTATTCCGCGGTCTTGGGTTTCAAGACCAGCAAACGGACATTACTAGCGGAAGGTCGCATTTTTGGGACGTCGCCCTGCGGATATTTTTCGACAATCCAATCCTTGGTGCAGGCTTTGATACGTTTGCGGTGGCCTTTAGCAAATACGACACATGGAACGGTTTTTTCCGGGTCGAGCAGGCGCATAACGATTATTTGCAGATGCTTGCCGATGCGGGTGTTTTGGGATTTGCGTGCATAGGAGCTTTTATTTTTCTGTTTTTCAAGCGCGGCTTGGCGGTCATCAACAATTCGACAGATACATTTCGAAAAAGCGTGGCGGTCGGTTCGATGGCCGGGTGTTTCGGCATATTGATCCACAGTTTTTTCGATTTTCCGCTGCGGACACAATCGAACACATTCTTCTTTTTGCTGTTGGTTGGGCTGGCGACGGCTTCGGTCGGAGAAGAACGGAAGCAGGACGCTTGATTCAGAATTGACTAACGGACTCTAACAACAATTTCTTTTTTTCCGCACTGGGATTCGAAAGTGACCTGATAAAGGCCTACCGCCGGGCTTACGGACTTTATTACGTAAAAGCGCCGCACGGAAATGCCGTCGATTTCAGGCTCGGACTTTACTTCGACATCTTTCGGGCTGCTGGATGTTGTGACGATTTGCTTGAAATCACCCTCGCCGATAATACTTACAAGAATACCGAGACTGCCGCCGCCATTGATAAGCGAAACGTTTTCCTGACTCAATTCCAACGAACACTGCGTGTCCGATTTTATCTCTTTTCCATCGACCACGCGTACTCTAGAGGCTCCGGATGAGACGGCATCGTCACCAGGTTTCTTCGGCGTTTCCGAATCCTGATCAGATTCACTTTTTGGCGTCTCGGCGACGGTTTTGGCCGACCTTTCAGATCCTTTACTTGCCGATCTTGGAGGAAGACCGCCGGGGACATTGATTATCACCGGTTCGAAAAGGTCCTTTGTAGTCGCCGCTTTCTTTCCTTCCCCGACGGGGTCGTCAAAAATGACCACCGGCTTTTTCTCGGCCGTATGTCCGACTTTGAGATCGGTTTGCGCCTTAGCCGGCTTTTCGGTCGGAGGCTCGACGGCAGGTTCCGGCTGGGCGTTCAATAACGGGTCACGCAAAAGATTCTTTGGAGCATCGGATGAGGGCTCAGCTGTTACGGGAACTTCGGTTTTTGGTTGGGGTTGCGAAGTTACAAGTTCAATTTTTTCGACGGGCTTGTCGTTTGTAAGCGGAGCGATTGCGACCGGGGCCGACTCAGCAGGTGAATCCAATTCAGTCTTTTTCACCGGATCAACGACGGGCAGCATCTGTGCAGGAATTTCGTTTTGCTGTGTTTCCACTATAGGCGGGCTGTCGTCCGCCGCTTTCGAAGGAGCTTCGGTGGCTGGTGTTTTCGTCTCGTTTTGCTTCTCGGAAATTGGAGTGTCTTCGACTTTCTCCGCAATCTTTAAGGGAACTTCTGGAGCTTCCGTTTTTGTATCCCTCTGCTTTTCGGAGGCCACCGAGTTGTCAGCTTTAGGTTGAGCAATATCAGCGGCTTTCGCCTGAGTTTCGGGGACTTGGGTTTTCGTGGCTTCCTGCTTATCTGAAGTCAGAGCTTCATCGACCTTTGGTCGGCTGCTCTCGACAGTTTTAACAGATATTTCCGGAACCAAAATTTTCTCAATCGATTTCTCGACTTTTACCTCGCTGCCATTTGCCGCGTCAATAGATTTTTCGGGGCTGACAGCGGCTTCGGTCTGCGTCGATTTCGGCTCAACCAGTTTCGCATTCGTTTCGGGCGGCTTCGCCGGTTGGGCTGCAACTACAGTCGGCAGCGGATTCGGCCCTATTTTTGCCTCCAATCCATCCGTACTGCCATGGACTTTTTTATACAGAGCTTCGACAACGACGTATTTATAAACACTCGGCCTGTCGGTTTTGTAGCTTTGAATATAGCTGTCGAGAGCCTCTTTATCCTTGCCGTCGGCTTCGAGTGCGGCACCGAGCCGCCACATGCTAGAACGCCACCACGCACTTTTATCCGGCAGAACGCTTATCGCACGACGCAGGCGAACAGCCGCTTCCGGATAGCTTTTCTGCTGATAAAAAGTCCATCCGGTAAGTTCCTCGATCCGGCCGCGCAATATGGCGGAAAGTGTCTGCCGGGGCACATCTGGGACAACGATCAGCTCATTTCGCGCAAAGGCGATCGTACGGCTTTCATAAAGTTCGCTCGCCATCACAGCCGCTGCGGGCGTCGATACTTCTAACCCCGCGTCTGCATTTCCGACCGCAGCTCTCGCAAGTTCCATTACCTTCGGCAACGCAATGTTTTTTTGCAGCAGAAGAGTTGCCGCATAAATCTGACGGTGGAGCTTCATCTTATCGTCGCCTTTAACAAATTCATCAGTGAGTGCGGCCAAATCAGCTTCGTCCGGTGCATCGGCGCTCAACTTTTGAGTTATTTCGAAAAGAAGCTTCAGTTTTGCGGCATTTTCGGAATTGTCAGCGGCATTTGGTTCAAATATGCTCGCCCTTCGTTCATACGCGATGAGGTCCGCAAAGCTTTTTTCCTCGCGGGAAACGCGTCCGCCCAGTTTGGTTTGGATCAAGCCGTCTTTGATCGAAAAGCTTTTTTGCAATTCCTCCACCGCTTCTCGATAAAAACCCGCCATTATGCGTGCAGAAGCTATTTCGTATTCGAGCGTCGGGAAATTTCCATACTGACGAGCCATGACCAAAACACGTTCGGCCTCAACGGGCTTCTTTTGGCTCATAAAGCCGCGGGCCAGAGCGATATGGCCCCAAATATAGCGCGGCTCAAGCTCAACGGCCTTTTGTGCCAATTCGACAGCTTTCTCGCCCGAATCATTCGCGGCATACCAATACGCCGCGCCTGCCAAAAGGCTCAAATTCTTCGGGTTTTGTTCGAGCGACTTCGTCATCTCGCTCTCGGCTTCGGTCTTTTTACCTGCACCGAAAAGCGAGAGTATTAAGCCGGTCCTGGCCGTTGTATCGTTTTCGTTTGCAGTGAGTATCTCGCGGTACAATGCGGCTGCTTCGTCGGATTTTCCGAGAGCACGCTTCATTTCGGCGAGACTACGTTTTGACGCAACCGAGCCGCCATCGAGTTCGAGCGCTTTGGAATAGGCTTTCGCTGATTCTTCCAGATCGAAGTTCAGCCTATGAGCGAGGCCAAGCGTTTGATAAGCCGTCACGGAGTTTGGGTCGATGACGATCGCCGCTTCGGCGAGGCGTTTGGCGTCCGAACCGCTTTCTATGCCGAGATAGAACGTCGCCAGGCTGAGAAGCTGTTTTGCATTGCCCTCCGCCTTTTTCTCGATAGCTTCGGCGATCTCAAGCCCTGCATTACGTTGGTCACGATAGAAAAGATTTGCAGGAAACTTTGAAACGATCTCGTTAAATAGCCTTTCCGGGATCGGCGTTGGAGCTTCGGCGACAGCAAGCTTGAAAAGCGCGATGCCTTCGCTGATCTCGTTCGTCTGGAGCTTTTCGTCCGCGAAAATTGCACGAGCGGTAACCAAAGATTCTAACGCTCGGGCTTTTTGCTCAGATCCAGGAAAATCATCTACGAACTGTCTTAGCGCCGATGTTTTTTCGGCGGCTGATGGTAACGCGAGAGCTTCGTCCAATTTTGCCTTTTCAACCGTGGGGTCAACCGGTGTCGAGCTTGGTGTTGGTTTGGGCTTTGGAACGGGCTTCCGGGCCGGTGCCGGTGGTTTAGTTAAGGGACCCTGCGGCTTTTGTCCAAAAGCGAAGCTCGATAATAATACCAAAAGAGCGATTGATAGAAATTTGTTCATAAAGCGTGAACGAAGACCAAACCCGAGACCTTTGCGGAAGCCGCGAAATAAGCGTTCAACGTTCCAAAATAATATCACGAAATTGCATTTATCGCCTTTGGGTTCTATCCTCAAGCGATGAATGAACTCGATGAAATGTGGTCCCAAATGCTTTCGCAGGCACTTGAAAATGCGAAGGCATCGGGCCGCCATGACGTCGCCGAGTATCTCAATTTGAAGGCCGCCAACGATACGATCCGGCAAGCCAGCGTCCAGTGGCTGTTCGATACCCTGATCGAGATCGCCGGTGATGCAAATCGCACAAATCTAGGTGTCTCGATCGAACGCAACGACCCACACAACTTCTCCTATCGCGGCGCAAACCTCGTCGGCTCACTAATTCGGCTTCGTCACGGGGTGAGATGTTTGACCGTTGAAGCAGGTTGGACGCGCACTCCAACCGACGGATTTATGCGCGGCGGAGCATTAGCTTTTGCGAAAATTACACATTTAGGAATGCCGAAGGCCAACGCGGAGATCTCGTTGACCAGATCGGAGGATGCACCCGTTTGGAAATTGATGCTCGAAGAAAAAGGAGTCGAGATCTTTCGTTCTGAGGCATTGCGCGACCATTTCCGGATCTTCACCGGAACCTAGCTGGTTCACGGTTTAGCTTTTTTTTTTGAGCGATGTAGGATAGAATACAAGTAATATTCGGGTTATTTATTGACAGGAGATATTTAATAAGTGAGATCAGAGCTTGAAAAGTTAATAGACTTACAAAAGACAGACACCAACATACGTCGATTAAAACAACAGATCGAGACCGCGGAACAAAGGCGTGCAGATATCGAACAAGAGTTTGAACAGCACGCCTTTTCTATACGCGAAATTCAGAACAGACGTGATTCACTACAAGCGGCCAGAGCCGACCTGGAAAAGCAGATCGCGGAGAATAAGACATATCTGGAAAGGGCCGACCGCAATCTGAAACATGCCCAGAATCAAAAAGAATACGAAACCGCGATGCGCGAAACCGATGCCCTGCAAAAGCAGATCGCGGCTTTTGAAACGCAGATCCTGGAGAAAATGACGGCCCTCGAAGAGGTAGAAAAAGAGCTCGAAGAGCGTGCGGATGAGATCAATTCGATAGACGCCAAACGCGAGGCCGCATTGAAGACGTTCAATTCCGAGCTTAGCGCAAGCAAGAAAGTATTTGAGGGTGATACGAAAAAGCGTGAAGAAGTTTTTGTAACGCTTCCGGCACAGCTTGCATCGGTTTACAACCGCATGGCCCAACGCAGCCGCGACGGTATTGCCGTGGCTGCCGTTATCAACGGTTCGTGCAGTGCCTGTTTTATGTCGCTGCGTCCGCAAATGCAGGTCGAGGTCAGAAAAGGCGACCAGATCATCACTTGCGAAAGCTGCACGCGGATTTTGTACATACCAAAAAAGGAAGAGCAGAATGAAGCCGCGGCTTGAAAAGTGAAAAGTTAATAGTGAAAGGGACGTTTTTGGACGTCCTTTTTTGTACGCGCTACTGCTGTCTTTGTGCGATAATATTCTGCGGAACGCCAACCGATACGTGTACTTTTTACCCGCCTGATATTTAAACCACGTTGCATCTTGCACGCTTTAACCAAAATGAAAAGATCCATCCTTCTCGCTGTCGCGGCAGCTTTCCTGACTTTATCAACCTCGGCACAATCCAAATCCAACGATGCTATATCAACTCAGATCAAGGCCTTGAAAAGTGAAAGGACAATTTCGCTGACCTACGACCAAAACTCCAATGTTTCAAAACTGATGGTCGTGACTGAGAATTTTACGGACCGGGAAGCCGGGAACGCCGGGGTTCAGGCTATGAATTTCGCACTTGGCTTTATGTATTCCGGGCAATCGCTGGCAAAGGTTCCGGACAGCATGATCCTTACATTTTGGGTCCTGACGAAAAAGCCGCAGTTTGCTGCAAACCATAGCTTATTTATAACCGGAGCACATCTCGATCTGGGCGCGGCCCGCTATGTTTCGCGGCTGCGGGACAATATGGAATATTTGAATTTTGATATCTCGCGAGAAAATCTGGCAAAAATTGCCCGCGATTCGAGGGGCAAGTTTCGACTGGGTGAGGGCGAATTTACTTTTACACGCGATCACCTCGAGGCAATTTCAGATCTTTTAATCATCTCTGACCCCACACAATAAGATCCGCTAATTCAAGCAAGTTTATTTTTAGAGATGAAACAGCGTCGGGAGTCCGGCTCTGCGGTTCCACAAACCCATGTCAATCCAGATTCCGTCCGAAAAACCTATTGCGGATTTTGCGGAACCTGTATATTACCTCCGTCAATTGTCTTCGGAGCAAAGTCGTAACCGGTTAAAACCGAACCATTCGGGGCGGTTATCCGCAAGCCGAACAGATCGGAGGATCCGGGCTCGCCATTGTCCGTTACTATTAAGCGGAAGCCGTAGTTCCCAATCCCGTTTAACGGCCCCTTGCCGAGGACAACAGCGGTGTTGCCGACGATCGACATTGACTCCATCACGTTACCCTTGAGTTTCGTATTGCCAGACGGGCAATGCTCCATATAAAGTATAGAGCCTTGTGGTCTGGCGTTTTTCTTATACTTTACATTAATACCGAAGTTGGCCGTACAGCCGGTACCAGGATTTACAACGCGTCCACCGCCGGTTACAAATCCGAGTGACGGATCGTAAATAGCAAGGATTGAACTTCCCGTCCCCGTATAGTAGCCGCCAACCGTTACCGTAATGTCATAGAGATCAACCGGAACATTGGTTAGGGTTACGCACGCACGGCGAGCAACTCCAAAGCCGCCGCCCGAATACGTTACAGCACTAATCGCTGGCGAACCGGCACCGCCGATTACCCTCGCGAAGTTGAATGTTGCCGTTGCAAAGGTAGTGTCACCCGCGCTGCCGTCCGGCACTTCCGTAATGTCCGCACAAAAAATGATCGGGCCTGCCGTTCCCCCCGGAGCATTTACCGGCACCGCAAACGAATTGGTGTTAGGGAACGTAACCGCGGCATTTTCCTGTGACACGGTAAGCGAATTCGACCCGCTGCTGCCGGTGTAGTACGGATTATCACTGACAAAGTTGGCCGCTATCGCGTGACCTCCCGGCGCATTGGTGATGGTGTACGGCGTGGTATATATTCCCGTACCATTCACCGAAACAGTTCCAACCAGGACACCCGCAACCCTGAACTCCATTGTACCGGTCGGATCGGGACAATCGGCGGACAAAGTAGCGCTCAGTGTTGTCGAGTCGCTGTACTGTCCCGCTGATGGCGAAACGGTCGTCGTCGTTGGAACCGTGTCGCAGAAATACGAATTGATTAGCGAAATGGAATCAATTCGCCAGTGTGCGTTCGCTACCGTAAACGCACTGTCAGAACCCGCAATGAAAAACAGTTGGACATTCCGGCCGGCGGCGGCCGCGGGAAGGTTTATCGTTGTCGTAATAAACCCGCCGGAATTACCGGTCCATCCTGGTCTGCCGGCAAGGACACTAGTGTTGCCGCTCCCCGCAGCGACAAATGCAAACGTGTAACCGCCGGTTTCAAAACTGCCGCCCGCGTCGAGAATGTCGAATAACTGTCCAGGAGCATGAACGCCTTGAATATTAATGAAAAGCTCTCCGCCGTCCCATTCAAACTCCGAATTGAAACTGTGCCGGAACGTGATTTGATTTGCACCAGCAGCCGGAACGGCGATGAGAGGCGAAATCAAATCGGCACGTCCCGTTATGGCGGCCAATGGTGTAAATGCGGAATTCGGGGCCGTGTCGCTGGCTGTTGATGAGGTCGTCCAAAGCGTCCCTACTCCCGTTCTTGTAGATCCCCACCCCGCGGGCAATGCCGGCGCGGTTACGCCGTCGAAATTCTGGAAATTAGTTAAAACGGGCGTTCCAATCCGTAGGGGAAATGTCTTGGTTTCAGTACCAAGATTGCTGGTGACAATAACGCTGACGATGATTTTGCTTCCGCAAACGGCGTTTGCCGGGATTTGAAAAGCTAGGTTTTGAGTAACCGTAGCGTTTGGTGCGATCGTCCCGTAATTCACCGAACCGCCGCCGACTACCTGTGCCGAGACACCCGTAAGAGCGGCCGCCAAAGGATTTGTCAGAGGAACAGAGAATGTAACCATTTCACCTACATCAGGCGTACCGTTTGTGTGGCAGCTGTTGTCGGTCGTCGTAACATTGCCCATTCCGGGAATCGGATTGTCAAAGGATTCCTTCCCGTTTGCGTTCTCCGTCAATTGGGTTGCGCCGAAGCCTATGCCGCGGGTCGCGAAGCCTGCCCAAATGTCCAAAACATCTTCGCCGCCGAAACCCGCAATATCCGCCGCTATAATGGCATTGCGGGCGTCGATTAAAGTCGGATTCACCGGATCGAGTTTCATAGCATCCGTCGTGAGCTGCATCATGCGCTGGTTGCCCACCGCAAATCCCAACCGATGGATAAGCCTTGAACGAACTTCAAGCAAGGCAACACTCCAGACCTCACCAATGTTGTGAACGGCCACGGCTCCCGCTCGGCCGCCGACGCCAAATACCCCGCGTGCAAAGGCGCCGTCGGTCAAGTCAATAAGATTCGGATTTGTGTCGTTCAAAGTTAATGGATTATGCGGCTTGCCGTTTGCGCCGACATTTGTTTTGACCGCGTGCGGGAAGCGGCGAATACCGTAATAGTAGTTGTTCGTGTAATTAGCAACGGTGAGAAACGTCGCAAATCCGCCGGTGGCGAAAATCCCG
>JAYSON010000221.1:0-2849 GCA_043722725.1 Chloracidobacterium sp. | reverse complement strand
TTATCTGCTGCAAATAGTTGATCGAACGAGGAAGTCGGATACGCTTGAACTAGGGATCAGCCCGCGCGGAACACTTGCTCTTTTCCGTTCCGCACAGGCCCTCGCCTTGATCGAAGGCCGCGATTTCTGTTTAGCCGACGATATCAAACGCCTCGTCATCCCGTGCTTTGCTCACCGCATCATCGTAAATTCGCGCTCATCCGGTCTCAAAAATAAAACACGCGAGGCCGAGCAGATATTGCTGGATATTTTGCAAAAGACAAGTGTGCCGATCTAGTGTTTGGAAAGCGGATCAGGTCGGGACCGGTAGCGACGGGGTTCTTTAATGGGAGAACGAACCCCGGTCGCTACGGCTCCCGGTTCTGACCCGTCTAATCTTGAAAATACTTTTTTATGAAGCTCCGCTTACTCACCCAGCTCTTCAGCCTTCGCGATTTGCGCAACGCCGCGTTAGGAATGGCCGTGGTGGTGGGTGGTATTGGGCTTTCACTGCTGACGCTTTATGCACACCGAACGGGAAACCCACGCCTCGCGGGAATTTCGGCCGGAGTTTCGCTCGTATTTGTTCTTCTGATTCTGATATTCGTAGTTCCGCCGCTTGCAAGAAACGCCAGCAAAGAAGCCTCGCAGTTGAATTTGCCGTTTGAATTCACGACGGGCGGAGCTGTCATGCTTGGCCTGATCGTGATCGTCGGGTTTTCCGCGTGGAATACTGGAAATAACCTGCTTTTTCTGGTTCTTTCGTTTTTAACAGCTTCAATGATCGTCGGGTTTTTTGCCGGTGGACTGTGCTTAAAAAAACTGGATGTAAAGATGCGTTTTCCGGAGACTATCTTTGCCGGTGAGGAAACGTCGATCCTTGTCAGCCTGCACAATCGAAAGAGATTGTTTCCGAGCTATTCGGTCATTGCCGAGGTCCGCGGCAAGGAACGCGAGAGATCTGTCGTCGCCGAGGATCTGAAAAAAATACTTCCCGAACGCCTGGCCGAAAGACTGGCCCGACCGCCGATCGTCCGACGCACCCTGGATTATTTTGTTCATATTCCGCGAAATCACACAACGGACAGCAAAACGGGACATATTTTCCCAAATCGCGGCCGTTTTCTGATCAAGGATTTTGAATTGTCGACGCGGTTTCCATTCGGATTTTTTCGACATCGCCGCCGTCTCCCGGCACGCGAAACTGAATTAATAGTTTTCCCCAAACTCGAGCCGCTTGATCACGAGATCGAAAATCTGCCGCTTGAAGTCGGGAAACTCGTTGCGAATAAGCGCGGTTCGGGCCAGGATCTGCTTGCGATGCGTGATTATCAGCCCAATGACGACCTTCGCCGTGTCGATTGGAAGGCCACCGCTCGTACGCGGCATTTGATAGTTCGCGAATTCAGCGCCGAGGATGACAAAAAAATAACGGTCGTTCTTGATTTTCGGCTCCCGCAAAATGTTGGGAAAACGTTTACGCTGCGCGAAAGGCTGGAATCCGAGCAGAGCGGCAAAAGTGTGATCGTGTCGGAGAGATTTGAACGCGGCGTCCGCCAGGCCGCATCGCTAATCGCACATTTTAATGAAGAGCAGGCGGAAATTCGCTTGGTGATCGGGAGCGACAAGGGCGAGTTTGGCATCGGAAGCCGGCACCTTCATGAATGTTTGAAGCGGCTGGCGGTGACCGAGCCTGAATTCAGAGAAAATGTAGACGGAACGGAGATCAGCGGGAATCTAAACGAGCTTTTTGACGAATCCGAAAACAGCCACAATTTTCTCATCTCCACGCTTCGGGAAAAGGACCTTTCCTCCGAACTTTTACAAAAATCGCACATAATTCATTTTTGACCCGTCGATCTTGTCACAAATTCGCTCCCGGTGGTGTATTTTATATGGAAAAGCATTTATCGATGCTGAACATGAGCAAAACGACGGAAATATTTGTGGACATAATGTCCGAACAATCGGCAACCGCGGCAGCGAAAGAGATAATCGAATTTGATGAGGCTTTTACGCTTCACCATAGGACTGTCTTTCGAACTGCGAGGTCTGTGGTCCAGGATTGCGGTCTTGCGGAAGATGTGACGCAGGAAGTCTTTATCCGTTTCTACAAACACAAAGATTCGATAGCCGATGTCGAAATGCTCCGCCCGTGGCTGATCCGCGTTGCCTTGAATTTAGCGAGAAACACGCTGCGGGGAAATATAAGAGCGAACACGCGGGACGAGAATTACGTCAAAGAAACTGTAGCAAACAGCGTGTTTTCGGTGGAAACCGATTATGAGCAGCAAACCGAAATTAGTGAGATAAACCGGGCGCTTACTAAGATCAAAGAGCCTTTACGAAGCTGCCTGGTGCTGAAGCAGCAGGGTTTGTCATACCGGGAGATAGCGGAAAGCCTATCGCTCAACGAAGGCAGCATCGGAACATTCGTCGCCCGCGCACGGCAAGAGTTTATGCGGTTTTACGGCAAGGTTGGGAGAGATACGTTATGAACGGAAAATGTATTGATATAGGTACGATCCAGGCTTTTTTAGACGGCGAGACGGCTCCGGCTCTTTCACTGGCCGTCACCAGCCATGTGGCGAATTGCCAGAACTGTGCCGTAGTTCTAGCCGATGCCGAAGAAGAAAGCTCCGTCGTATTTTCCGCACTTGACCGCGAATTCAATTCGCTCGTGCCGACGCAGCGTTTGTGGAGCAAGATAAACGAATCGATCGAAGTTGAGAAGAGCCGCACTCCGCTTTGGGAAAGATTTTGGCGTTCCCTTTCAGTTTTCACCGCAAATCCTTCGATCTCCGTCGCCGCGAGTGTTTTAATTGTCTTCACAATGTTTGCCGCAATTTGGACGATGAATTCAGACGTTA
>JAYSON010000220.1:0-5033 GCA_043722725.1 Chloracidobacterium sp. | reverse complement strand
TTTCGCGGCGGCGTCCAGCTGGTATTCATAAACGCCCGGTTTGGTCGAGCGCATTGATTCAATGATTGCCAAACCCGCAATTTGTGTGGCTTTGCGAATGATCTCAATTTCTTTTTTGCTTTTAATCAGCCTAAGCGAATCCAAAATTGGCGAAAGGTCTCGAATTTCAAATTGCGGCGTTCGCTCATTCAATAGCAGTTGGAATCGCGCCTCCCTTGAGGGTCGTCCATCCCACGGATCGGACGAAATCCGAGCCTGTCCATTTAGCAACTCATCTCGACTGTCTGTTCCGGTCTCCGCCGGGCTCAGCGGCGTGTAAAGAAGCGGTGCGGGCGGCCGGATCAATCCGGTGCCGACCAAGTTCAGCGATAAAAACTCGACGCTACGTACCTGATCGATCCCCGTAAGTTCCTTAATTAGCGCAGCATCTTCAGCGGAAAGAATCATGCCTTCTCCTTTTTCGCGGTCAGCGTCCTTGTGAGGAAGATATAGCGTGGTTTTCTGGTTCCGACCGTCCATTAAAAGGTATCCATGAGGCGTCTCAAGACCCGTGAGATAATAAAATTCATTAGACTGTCGAAAGACGTTAAAATCAGCCGTGCCGCTCGCCCCCTGGATAAGCGCAAATGCATTTTTGCCGATCTTTCCAAATATTTTGGCTCGCCGTTCCGCAAACTCCTCCTTGGAAAAATCCGTTTGATAATATGATCTCTCCTGCGCAGTAAGGTAATTCAAAGACAAGAAAAATATTGAAAACAGCCATGATAGTATGATTTTTTGATTCATGAATTCTCCCCCAATGGTTTACATAAGAACGTGATATCTGTCAATTTCCCAAGAGCAGTCTAACAACCCCTACGCCCTGCCTAAAGCATCGGAATCTTCACATCATTTTTCTTAGCAAATTCGGTGGCTTCCTCATAACCAGCGTCGGCGTGCCTTATCACGCCCATTGCCGGATCGGTGGTCAGGACACGCGCGATGCGCGCGGCGGCTTCGGGAGTGCCGTCGGCGACGATTACCTGGCCCGCGTGGAGGGAATAGCCGATGCCGACGCCGCCGCCCTGGTGGAGCGAGACCCAGGTGGCGCCACAGGCTGTGTTTATCATGGCGTTGAGATAGACCCAGTCGGCGATGGCGTCGGAGCCGTCTTTCATTGCTTCGGTCTCGCGGTTGGGCGAGGCGACGCTGCCGCAGTCGAGGTGGTCGCGGCCTATGACGATCGGGGCTTTTAGCTCGCCGGATGCGACCATTTCGTTCAACTTCAGCCCGGCCTTCGCACGTTCGCCGTAGCCGAGCCAGCAGATGCGCGCGGGTAGGCCCTGGAATTCGACCTTTTCCTGTGCCATCGTAAGCCATTTTGTCAGGTGGTCGTTATCGGGGAAGAGGTCCATTATTGCCCGGTCGGTTTTGTATATGTCTTCCTTCTCGCCCGACAGCGCAACCCAACGGAACGGGCCTTTGCCCTCGCAGAACAGCGGACGGATATACGCAGGCACGAAGCCGGGATAATCAAAAGCGTTTACGATGCCATTGTCGAGAGCACGCTGGCGCAGATTGTTCCCGTAATCGAAGACTATCGAACCGCGTCGTTTAAATTCGAGCATTGCCTCAACGTGCCGAGACATCGAATCCATCGCACGCTGTTCATATTGGGACTGGTTGGATTTTCTGAGGTCCTGCGCCTGTTCTATTGATAGCCCCGTCGGAATGTAACCATAGAGTACATCGTGTGCCGAAGTTTGGTCCGTCACGACATCGGGAACGATCCCGCGCTCAAGAATCTGCCAGTGAATCTCAGCGGCATTGCCGCAAAGTGCAATAGACTTAGCTTCTTTATTATCAACTGCTTCACGAGTAATAGTTAAAGCGTCATCTAAATCTTTTGCGGCTATGTCCACCTGCCGCAAAGCAAGCCGACGCTTGATACGCCGTGGATCGACATCGACCAGGATGCCTACGCCACCGTTAAATGTGATTGCCTGAGCCTGAGCACCGCCCATTTCACCAAGTCCAGCTGTTAAAACGAATTTTCCCGCGAGGCTTCCCCAACCGTGTTGCCGAGCGAGCGAGCCGAAGGTTTCGTATGTACCTTGCAAAATACCCTGGGTGCCAATGTATATCCATGAACCGGCGGTCATTTGGCCGTACATCATCAGCCCTTCGGCCTCGTATTTGTCGAATTGCTCTTGCGTCGCCCAATGCGGCACAATGTTCGTATTGGCGATCAAAACGCGCGGTGCATCGGCATGAGATTTAAAGATACCCACCGGTTTGCCCGACTGGACAAGCAGCGTTTCGTCCTCGTTCAAATCACGTAAAGATCGTAAAATAGCGTCGAAACATTCCCAATTACGAGCTGCTTTTCCGCGTCCACCATAAACGATGAGGTTTTCGGGGTCGAATGCAACATCGGGATCGAGATTGTTCTGGATCATACGGTAGGCTGCTTCGATAAGCCAATTTTTGCAGGTTAATTCGCTGCCCGTAGGCGCTTTCACGGTTCTAGACATAAAGTATATTTATCGTTTGATCTACACATAAGCTACATTCCGCCCAATCGTTTGGCAAATTTAGCGGATTTTCGATTATATGACCTGACCGTGATTCCACACCTCTATGTCCGATCTCGATCTCAAAATCGCGGAACTTGAAACGCGTCTGGACAGCCTTGTCAGGACGCAGATCGATTTTCAAACCGAGATCATGCGAATCCGCAGCGAACTCGCGGGTTTGCGGAACGCTGGAAAAACGACGAAACCTGACCCGGCAAATCCTGCGTATCAATCGGTACCTGAAATTAAAGAGCGTCCGACACCGCCCCCGCCGCAAAGGCCAACGCCGCCTCTGGCCTCGGAAAGTTCACCACGATCCGTGCCTCCGGCGAGCTTCGGTATGAGGCCGGAAGCGTCGAACTATCAATCGTCCCCATGTTCGGAAGGCACATTCTCGCGCTTTGTCTCGTCGTACACTGAATCGGCCCGTGAGGATCTTGAGAAATTCATCGGAGAAAATCTGATCAGCAAGATCGGGATCGTCGTGCTTGTTTTGGGCGTTGGTATCGGCGCGAAGTATGCGATCGATAACAATCTTGTCAGGCCGTTGACCCGCATAATCATCGCGTATATTTTCGGATTCGGCCTCGTCGGGCTCGCCGTCAAGCTTAAACCTAAATATCTCAATCTCAGTTCGGTGCTCATCAGCGGCGGCATGGCGATAATGTATTTTGTTACATATTTTGCCTACGCCTCTTATTCGCTGATGCCGCAATCGGCTGCGTTTGTGTTGATGGCAATGTTTACGATGTTTACGGTCGCCGCGGCATTGGTCTATTTATCCTATCCCTTCACATGGCTGATCTTCGGCTCATGGCTGTTGACCAAATACCGCGTGGAGGAACATTTCTACCTTGCCGCCATATTCGCCGCCGTATTCTTTGCGATCTATTACGGGGCAACGATCGTTTATCGGCTTATCACAGATGAAGTTCGCCTGATAGAAAATTCCGGACTTGTGCTGACAAATTCATTCATATTCTATGGCATCGGCTATGGGCTGATTGACAGCCGTGAAAGTTTGCATGGCTTTGCGGGAATATTTACCGCCGCCCATGCGGCATTGCATTTCAGCGTTGCTCAATTCGTGATAAGGCTGAGATCATCCGCCGTCGATGTGGTACAGGTCTTGACGATATTGATCCTCACGTTTGCCACGATAACGATCCCGGTACAGTTCGATGGCAATCATGTCACGCTGACCTGGTCGGTGGAGGCGGCGCTGCTTTTTTGGTTCGGCCGCGTGAAGCAGATTTGGCTGTTCGAGTATTTCTCGTATCCGATCATGATACTCGCGACCGGTAGCCTTTTCGCCGATTGGGCGACTGCGTACGGTGATCGCACGATGTACGTCAGCGAATTCAACCGGCAACCGATAGCAAACGGCGATCTTATCACCGCTCTCGTTTTCGTAGCGGCGATTGCGTTTATTTATCTGACAAATCGAGATAATCGCTACAAAACCGCTATCGACTTTGACCTCGTTCGACCCTTCGGCTACGCGGTCGCGGGCATCGGGCTCCTGGTGCTCTACAACGCTTTCCGCATCGAGATCAGCAATTACCATCATGTGCTCGGCTTGTTCGAAAGAGCGGAAACGCTCAGCGGATATCCTCGAAATCGCGATTTAGGCCGCCTCAACATCATTTGGCAGTTGAACTACACCATGTTCTTTTTGATCTCGATGTGCGTCGTAAATCTGCGAAAAATTCGATCGAAAATTCTGGCCTTCGCGGGCGTTGGCTTGAGCCTCGTAACTCTTTTGATCTTCCTTACCGTTGGAATGCAGTTGCTTTTTGTATTGCGGGAAAGTTACATGCTGCGCGACGACGGAGCATTTATTGCGGGGCCGATGAACATCGCGATCCGGTACATTTCGTATGCGTTTGCCTGCGTACTGCTTTATGCAAACTGGGTGTACAGCCGCGATAGACTTTTGACGGATTCGATTCCCGCCGAACGCCTGCGAATCGGCTTTGACGGTGTTTTTTACTCGACAATATTGATCGTTGCCAGCTGCGAATTGGTCAACATCATGGCCCAATTATACATTCCGGACGCATATAAACTTGGGCTGAGCATTCTGTGGGGGTTGTACGCATTGCTCTTGATCGTTATCGGTATCTCAAAAAACAAGAAGTATCTGCGTATCGGAGCGATCATCCTTCTCACCGTAACGCTTGCAAAATTGTTTCTATATGATATTGCGGACCTCGATACGATACCTAAAACCATCCTTTTTGTTTCACTCGGCATTTTGCTTCTTGTTATTTCGTTTCTCTACAACAAGTACAAAACGCTTATTTTCAAAGTCAGTGCGAATCCGGAGGAGCACCCTTAAAATGCTTAATAACTTTTCCGAAATAATTTCCGTAAGAGTAGAATTATGAGATCAATAAAACCCCTTATTTCAATTGCTGCTATCGTTGCCTTCGCCGGAATTTCCGGATACGCTCAAACCTCCGAAAAGCCGAAAAA
>JAYSON010000219.1:0-13221 GCA_043722725.1 Chloracidobacterium sp. | reverse complement strand
GCCCGTCGAGCATCATTGCGTAAACCGAACGACCGGGAAAATGCGGCCCGTCGATGTTCCACTTACCATTCATGCGATCAAGGATGAACGCTCCTTTTGCAGTTCCAACCAATAATTTTCCAATTGCTTTGGCCATATATTATGAGTTGATGACGCCCCTGATCTTATCGTTCTTATTCCGCAGATCGATGCCGCCTTCGAGAATCGATTTTAGATTGGCCAGATAAAATGTCCACCCTTCGCCGCAGCCGATATACAGCCGCAGCTTTTCGTCCGGACCGATCTTCTTCTGCGTAAGCTGGACGACCTTCTCGCCTTTTTCCGCAACAACCGTTACCTCGACGATGCAATCGTCTGCAAACGTAAAGCTAAAAGTATTGTGCCCGTTTGCCTCAAGCACCTTGCCGCTTTCTGGTGAGCCATTCGGGAAACCGTACCAACGCCAGGTGTAAACGTCACCGGCCTTTACACGCTCGGACTTGAATTTTGCCGAGCCGTCCGGGCCGGTATAGTCCGCCCGCGAAAGGAACCAGCTTTCGATCTGTTCCGGTATCGCCCAGGCATTATAGATAGCACGGGTGGTTGCGTCGATAGTAATGCGTTTTGTGAACTGGCTCCAATCGTTGTTCATCTTTCACGGAATATAGGAACGCGGACAGCATTTGCCGGCTGGTAGCCGGCGTTCCGGCGAGTTTAGAACCAACTGGTTTTTTTTCTTGTTGTGCCGCCGCCAAAAATGCTTCCAAGGACACCACGGACGATTTGCGTTCCGATCTGTCGGCCGATGGAACTGCTGGCGGAACGGGCAACGCTTTTGGTGATCGATTCCATCATCGTATCCGGTGCGCGAGCGGCGGATCGTTCGGCCTTCGCTGCCGCCGCCTCCTGTTTTGCCGCTTCTTCTACTGCAGTGGCCGTTGCCTGTTCCTGCATCCGCACGGCAGTTTTTGCCTGTAGTATTTCAAACGCCGATTCGCGGTCGATCACCTGTTCGTACTGTCCTGCGACGAGCGAAGAGCTTATCAATTGAGCACGCTGCTCGGCCGTTATCGGCCCGATCTGGCTAGCCGGCGGGACGACGAACGCACGGCCGACCATCGTAGGCACGCCCTTTTCATCCAGCGTCGAGATAAGTACCTCGCCGACGCCTAATTCCGTGATCGTTTTGACCGTATCGAGGTCCGGGTTGGTTCGAAAACTCTTTGCCGCAACCTTGACCGCCTCCTGCTCGGTCGGGGTATATGCGCGCAGTGCGTGCTGGACGCGGTTGCCGAGCTGGGCGAGCACCTTTTCGGGAATGTCGGCCGGGCTTTGCGTGACGAAATAGACGCCAACGCCCTTTGATCGAACAAGCCGAACGACCTGCTCGACCTTATCGATCAAAGCTGTCGGAGCGTCGTTAAACAGCAGATGGGCCTCGTCGAAAAAAAAGACCAGCTTCGGCTTTTCGAGATCGCCCGCTTCCGGCAAAGTCTCAAAAAGTTCCGATAGTATCCACAAGAGAAAGGTCGAATAGACTTTTGGCGAGTTTATCAATTCGTCGGCAGCAAGAAGATTCAGGACGCCCTTACCGCCGATCGTTTGTATAAAATCTTCGAGCTTGACCGCCGGTTCCCCAAAAAACAAAGCACCATGCTGCTGCTCGATCTGAAGCAATCCGCGTTGGATCGAACCAACCGACGCTTTTGAGACGTTGCCGTATTTCAGCGTGAACTCGTCCGCATTCTCGCCGACAAACATCAAAAGCGATTGCAGGTCCTTCAGATCCAGAAGCATCAGGCCGTCTTCATCGGCGATCTTAAACGCAAGCGAAAGCACGCCTTCCTGCGTATCATTAAGCTGCAGCAAGCGGGCGAGCAGAAGCGGCCCCATCTCCGAGATCGTTGCCCTAAGCGGGTGCCCTTGCTTGCCGAAAACATCCCACAATGTGACCGGATTGCCTTCAAAAGCGACATTCTCCATGCCAAGCATTTTCATTCGGTCGGCGATCTTCTGGTTCGATCCGCCGGGTTGGCTGACCCCGGTCAGGTCGCCCTTGATATCGGCCATAAAAACAGGCACCCCGCGTTGGCTAAATCCTTCGGCGATTTTTTGAAGTGTAACTGTCTTTCCGGTGCCGGTCGCACCCGTAATTACGCCGTGCCGGTTCGCCATCTGCGGCAGTAAAAAAAACTCATTCGCATCCTTCTTGGCTACGAGAATTGGTTCTGTCATAAGCTCCTCTTTTCACTGTTTCTACAAAGAAATACATTGTGCTGAATTCTGGTATTCCTCCTGTTTCTTCTTGTTCCTCTTATGCAGTGGTCAAAAAATCCAATCCTCGGAAAAAGGCAGAAACAAGAAAGAACAAGAGGAATGAAGAAAATCCAGGCTGAAAATCATGCTAACTCGCCGCCGCCTTTTCTTCCGATTGCGGCGCGTCGCAATTGACCATCCAGTTGATGCCAAATTTATCGGTCAGCATTCCGAACGCTTCCGCCCAAAATGTTTTATCGAGCGGCATCGTCACTGAACCGCCCTCCGCCAAATTGTTAAACATCGATTTTGCCTTTGCGGTATCGTTCAGGCCGACTGCGAGCGAGATGTTGCCGCCGACAGCTCCGGCATCGGGCCGCATGTCGTCGCACAACATAATGTTCGATTCGCCGATCTTCATCGAGCAATGCATTATCTTATCCGCCGGGCCCATTTCGGCCATCTGCGAATTGCCGTATTTTTGGATGCCGAGGACCTCGCCGCCGAGAGCGTTGGTGTAAAAATCAATTGCTTCCTGGCAATTTCCCTTGAATGCGATATATGGATTAACTCCTAACATAATTTTTTCTCCTTATTGAATAGTTGTCAAAGCGAGCCCTTACTTACGTGCGGGCTACTGACACCGTTCTTAACATTTCTCGTATTTCCAATTCCGGCTCTTGCCTTCGGAAAGCCACTCGATCGTGGTCGCCAGTCGTTTGTTTCTCGTTGCCTCGGTCTTTGCTTCGGTGATCCACTCGACGTATTCCTTTTGGCAGCTATACCTGAAAGCGTCGAATGCCGTTTTCGCTTTCTTGTCTTTCTGGAGAGCTTCCGTCAGGTCGTCCGGCACGATCAGCTCTTTCCGTTCGGTCGCCGGTTTTTTTGTAACTTTGATGCCTTTCTCATTTAGCTCTATTGCCTGCCGCATAAGGCCGAGAACAATGTCATCGTCCGGCAGATCGTCGAGCGATCTAATCCGCCCAAAGCTCCCCATCGCGGTTTTCTGGGCCGGAAACGCATCTTTTTCCATCAATGACTGCTTCCAGAATCCGAATGCACAATGCTGTTTGAACGATGCCATGCTGCACAGCATTCCCTTGTGGTCGAAATGCGGAAAGCTCCATTTTATTGTCTCGACTACGTCCGGACACGCCTGATGGGCGAGGCTCCGGATACGTACGAGGATAGGCCTGGCAAATTCCGCGGATTTTTCTATATAGTCGTCAACTCTTGGGTCGATGGTCGGCATACGGCACTCCTGTGCAAGAACCGCTAAATATGTGTTTTTAGATTCAGGCGATTATAAACGATTTTCCTTGCGAATCACCAACTTTAAACCAGACCATTTTTCATCGACCGCGCAGACCTTTATATCGACCAGTCCAAGCGGAAAAGCCGCCTCGCGAACAGTGTCCTCCGTGATCTCGGTCGGAAGCTTTGCCGCTTTTTTATACCACGACAGCCAGATTGCGCCATTTTGCCTGATCCAGCCCCGCATTTCCGCAAGCCCGCTGAACAATTCGTCGCGGCTGTTTGTAAAAAAGTGAACAACGTCGATCTCGGCCTGCGGCGATTTAACAATAACGACGCCGTTGGGAAGAGGTTTTAACAGATCAATAAAATTGTCCGGCGGATTTACGCCAAGGACAACAAAGCCTTCTTTAATACCCAATTTTTTTGCCAGCGGTGTGCCGGAATATCCTGCGGGCATCGAATCACCTCAAGGTCATCAAAACTTGCCTCTGCCGCGGCCCGTCAAATTCGCACAGGTAAATTCCCTGCCACCTGCCGAGCAGCAATTTGCCGTTCGCAATCGGCACGGTCACGCTCGAACCGACGAGCGAAGATTTGATATGCGCGTCAGAATTATGCTCGAAGTGTTTGAAATCTTCATGGTATTGCGGGATCAGCTTCCGCAAAAACCCGAGCATATCGCTTTTGACATCCGGATCGGCATTTTCGTTTATCGTTAGTCCGCACGTCGTGTGCTGGGTAAAAAGCACGCAAATGACTTCATCGGCCGCACTTTCGCGGACGAATTTTTCCACATCACGCGTTATATCGACCAACTCTCCACGTTCCGAAGAATTCACATCCAGCGTTTTCATGTCCAACGAACCGCACCCGTTTTGCTACAAATATACCAAAGCCTGCAAAGCGTTAACAGGCCGCGTAAAGCGCGCCGTCTGAATTCTTGATAAACTCTAAATTATTAGAAATAAAACAATCGGGGGATTTTTAATGAAAAGATTTGTATTCGCGCCAGTTTGCATAGTTCTATTTTTTCTTGCGGCCATAATCTGTCAGGGGCAAAACCGATTCGACGGCTATTCACTCGTAGTGGACGCTGATAGTACCGCCAATAACGGTGCGTGTCCGGTACGCTTTCTGCCTCAGGAGCGCCAACAGAATGCCGTCGAGGTTTTTCTTGCGGGCACCAATCTACAGACGCCGGCGACCGGATTGACCGGCTGCGATCTCAGTCGAGCGCAAGCCAACAAAATCTCTGCAAGCCCCGAAAATCAAAAATGGTGTTTTCAGGGTCCCGAAGAGCTTTATGAGATCAAATTGAGCAACGGGAATTCGTATCTGTGGCCGATGGTTGGCAGAGACACAGGCTTATACAACGTCAAGGATTTTCGGCCCGTCAGGCGTGTTGCCGGACCGACGCCGAAATATACCTACAGTGAGCCAGCCGATTACACTAAAACAATTAGAAACGCCATGATGATAATGGCGAGCCGACAGGGCGGAACTCTGTATTTCCCTGACGGTGATTATATTGTCGGAACAACCGATGGCAACACCCGCGATCCTGGTTACGAGGCGATTACCGTTCCGTCGGGCGTCAGCATTGTCGGAGCAAGCGGAAATTATTCGATCCCGACGACGAATCTACCGTCTCAAAAAGGTGCAGCCCGCATTCGTCTGAGAAACGATAAACAAACCATCTTCCGAATCGGCGGCTGCACAAATGCAGTAACTGTCCGAAATATAGAGTTGCTGGGCAATTCGGCGCTGTTTAGCGAAGCCCCGCGCAGTACTACAGGCACGTACGGCATCGAGGGTTTGGGCGAATGGGTGATAAACCCCGTTACCAAAGTACACACTTATAACCAGAGTCAATTCTTCAGATTTGAGAACGTAATCTTTCAAAATCTCGACACCGGGATTTTCGTACACAATGCGAATCAGGCGAACTGTAACGCTGCGCGGCAACAGTGTAATAGCTGGCAGTTCGATAACATCAGGGTAGATCACAGCATGTTTCTGAACAACAAGACCGGAATTGTCCTTGATACATTCAATTCCGATTGGACGATCGCCAATTCTCAGTTCAATTTTATCGCCGCGAACGCTCCCGGCTACGGCATCCATCTTAAGCGCGGAGCAGCTATTCTGATCGAAAACACGTTCGGCGGCGGCTACGATTACAATACGCTGATCGGCGGCACGTTCCTGTACATCGATTCGATCGGTACCGTGACAATGATCGGCACATCATCGGAGCGAAGCCAGCGAAGCATTTATACCGCTCCGTACGGCGCGACCTCCTCGCAAATGCTGACTGTGATCGGAAGCGTTTTCGGCGATAAGATCGAGCTGACCGGACGGATGAATTATGTGTCCACGGGAAACCATTATTTCGGCAAAACGATCAGTGCCGGACCGGAGGTCGTCATCAACTCGATCGGCGACCGTTTTTGCTACGACCCGCAAATCCTGCCCGGCAGATGTATAGAGGATCAGGACGCTTTGAAACCCGTGTATGCTCCAGGCTTTGACAAAGGACGAGTTATGTTCCGATCGGGACGCCTGCCCGAGGGGCAAGGAAACGTACGGATCAACCGCCAGCCGAATTTTTTCGGCTATGATGTCGAGATCGGCGATGGCTTACTGCAACACGATCCGAATATCACCTTCCGGGATATCACCGCTTTAGCCGCGCCGGTCGAAACTGGCTCACGTGTAAAGGACGGAGCGGTTGTTTACTGCAAAGACTGCAAAAAGAACAATTCCGGATTATGCACCCAAGGCCAGGCGGGTACAGACGGAGCTTTTGCCAAACGGATAAACAACCAGTGGCGCTGTGATTAATGCAGCTTTTTGACTGAGAGACGGGAAAAAGTTTGTCCGCAGATGAACACGGATGAACACAGATCAGAAATTGATAAAGCACGAACCGGCGGTCTTACATCTCCTGAATTTATCTGTGTCAATCTGTATTTATCTCTGGACAAATTTTCTTCTCCCAAAAAACCACTCGAAGTGACATTTTGCCCTGCGTTATTTGTGAAATAGCTGCAAGTATTCGATAATCGATAGTTTTGGATATCTACTAGACTTTATCTAAGTTTGTGCACCAATTTAACGAGGTAATATATTAGTTTTGCTCGTGGGGTTGGCGGAAACAAAGAATTAAAACGATATGAACAGTTACGTGATTTATTTAGCGCCCGCTTTAGGGATTTTAGGCTTGGTGGTAATGGCCTTTAAGTCGGCTTGGGTCAGTAAGCAAGATGCCGGAGACCCGAAAATGCAAGAGCTTGCTGGCTATATCGCCGATGGAGCGATGGCATTTTTGAAAGCCGAATGGAAGGTGCTTAGCATATTCGTTTTATTCACCGCGGCATTATTAGCATATTCAGGAACGATCCATGTGGTAAATGGCAGAGAGATCCACTCCAGTTGGGTGATCTCCATCGCATTTATCATAGGAGCTGTGCTTTCCGCTACGGCCGGATACATCGGGATGCGCGTTGCGACCAAAGCAAACGTTCGTACTACACAAGCAGCGCGGACAAGTTTGAAGCAGGCACTGAAGGTGTCTTTCACCGGTGGAACCGTGATGGGACTTGGTGTTGCGGGTTTAGCGGTCTTGGGTTTGGGAGGCTTGTTCATTGCATTCCTCGCCCTGTTTGCGGACATGGGTGTAAACCAGGTAAGGACAGCGATCGAAGTATTGACTGGTTTCTCGTTAGGAGCCGAGTCGATCGCGCTATTTGCACGTGTTGGCGGCGGTATCTACACAAAAGCGGCTGATGTCGGAGCCGATCTGGTTGGTAAAGTAGAAGCGGGAATTCCTGAGGATGATATTCGTAATCCGGCCACGATTGCTGACAACGTGGGCGACAATGTGGGCGACGTGGCTGGCATGGGTGCCGATCTTTTCGGTTCATACGTGGCAACTATCTTGGCAACAATGGTATTGGGACAAGAGATCAGGGTGAACGATGCCTTTGGCGGTATGTCTCCGATCCTGCTGCCGATGGTGATCTGCGGATTGGGAATTGTTTTCTCTATCATTGGAACTTGGTTCGTAACAATTAAAGACGATAAATCAAGCGTACAGAAGGCATTTAACATGGGAAACTGGGCTTCCATGTTATTGACGGTGGTCGCTTCTTACTTTGTCGTAATGTGGATGCTGCCTGATGGTCAGATTGCGCTGCGTACAACCTCGTTCAATAAAATGGGCGTTTTCGGGGCGATTGTTGTAGGAACTATTGTCGGAGCGATCATGAGTATCGTTACCGAATATTACACGGCGATGGGTAAAAAGCCGGTGATGTCGATAATTCAGCAATCATCAACCGGACATGCTACGAACATCATCGCCGGGTTGGCCGTAGGTATGAAATCGACCGTTATCCCAATTTTAACATTGGCCGGCGGTATCATTGCTTCTTATTATTTTGCGGGTTTGTATGGCGTGGCGATAGCGGCGGCAGGCATGATGGCGACAACCGCGATGCAGCTTGCGATCGATGCATTCGGACCGATTGCGGATAACGCAGGCGGTATTGCGGAGATGAGTCAGCTGCCTCCCGAAGTGCGTGAACGTACCGATAATTTAGATGCGGTTGGTAATACCACCGCCGCTACGGGAAAAGGTTTTGCTATTGCGTCTGCTGCATTAACATCACTCGCATTGTTTGCTGCATTCGTAGGAATTGCCGGTATCGACAAAATTGATATTTACAAAGCTCCCGTATTGGCGGGCCTTTTTGTGGGTGGAATGATCCCGTTCATTTTCTCTGCATTGTGTATTCAGGCCGTGGGTAAAGCCGCGATGGAAATGGTGCAGGAAGTAAGACGCCAGTTCCGCGAAATTCCGGGTATCATGGATTACACAGCAAAACCAGAATACGAAAAATGTGTCGCCATCTCTACCAAAGCATCCTTACGTGAAATGATGATGCCGGGTGCTATTGCCTTAATTACTCCGGTCATCGTCGGCTTCACATTCGGCCCTGAAGTTTTAGGAGGCCTATTGGCGGGTGTTACCGTATCCGGTGTATTGATGGGAATTTTCCAGTCGAATGCAGGTGGTGCGTGGGACAATGCCAAGAAATCCTTCGAGAAAGGGGTCGAGATCAACGGCGAAATGGTCTACAAAGGATCGGAACCGCACAAAGCCTCCGTAACAGGCGACACAGTAGGCGATCCGTTCAAAGATACCTCGGGCCCATCGATGAATATTCTTATCAAGTTAATGTCCATCGTGTCACTAGTAATCGCTCCATACATCTATGGTATTGGTCAGTAGCCGCATGGAAGGGCTCCTTCACCCGGCAGTTGAATTCGGAGACATGACGTCTTGCTTCGCATGGGAACTTCACATGAGACAG
Source organism: Chloracidobacterium sp. (assembly GCA_043722725.1). GTDB lineage: Bacteria > Acidobacteriota > Blastocatellia > Pyrinomonadales > Pyrinomonadaceae > OLB17. The sequence continues at coordinate 4,351 of JAYSON010000219.1, read as the reverse complement.
CCTGAAGTCGAACTCGCTAAGATCTGCGTCGTATGGCCGCTGGGGTGGCCATAACTGACGTGCGTGCTATTGACATGCCCGATCTCGTGAAAACCCGTTCGATATTTATTTAGACTTCTATTTTTACGATGTATTTGACTAGGACCCGACCCACAGGCTAACTTATCGTAAATCAATAATATGTCAAATCAACCGAGAGACTCATTCGCTCACTATGAAATTCTCTCGCGGATCGGAGCGGGTGGCATGGGTGAGGTTTTTCTTGCCCGTGATAAGAAACTTGATCGAAACGTAGCGATCAAGTTTCTTTTCGCGGAATTCGCTCAGCAGTCCGACCGGCTGGCGAGATTTGTACGGGAAGCGAAATCCGCCTCCGCCCTCAATCATCCAAACATAATTACGATCCACGAAATCGGTGAGGCCGACGGCGAGCATTACATTGCTACTGAGTTTATTGAGGGTGTGACCTTACGCGAACGTCTGGCGGAGGGCCATCTGTCGTTCGATGACGTGCTGTCAATCGCCATCCAAACAGCAGACGCCTTAACAGCAGCACACGCCGCCGGGATAACCCATCGCGATATCAAACCGGAGAACATAATGCTCCGCGAGGACGGTTACTTAAAGGTCCTCGATTTCGGACTCGCAAAACTTGCCGAGAGCGGGACAGTCGAAGGCATCGACGCCGCGACAAAAATGCTCGACAAGACCAGTCCGGGCGTTGTCATGGGTACAGTCAGCTACATGTCGCCGGAACAGGCTCGCGGCAGGGAGATTGACCCCCGGAGCGACATTTTCAGCTTCGGCGTCGTGCTGTATGAAATGCTTGCGGGCCGGGTGCCCTTTACAGGCGATAACCCGGCGGACGTTATCTCGGGGATTTTAAGTAAGGAACCGGTTCCGCTGACAGAACTGGCGCCCTACCTGCCGAAAGAATTTCAGCGGATAATCACCAAAACCCTTCGAAAGAAACGCGACCAGAGGTATCATTCGACCAAAGACCTGCTTAATGATCTTAGGGACCTTCGCGACGAACTCCAGCTCGAGCTAAAGCTAGAACAGACGGCGGTACCGAATAAAAGCGAGGATAGCCGGGCAAGCGGCGCTCCGGTCGTTTTCACGAGTGCGAGCGGAGTAAAAGATACACTGCTGTTGACCGAGTTTGAGAACTCGACGGGCGAAGCGATATTTGATCAGACACTAAAAATGGCCCTTGCCTTTTCGCTTGCCCAATCACCATATCTCGACATTGTTCCTGATTCGAGAGTCAGCCAGACGCTACGCCTGATGGGGCGAAAGGCGAATGAGCGAGTAACAAAAGAACTGGGCGAAGAGATTTGCATGCGGCAGAATCTGAAGGCGTTTATTACCGGAACGATATCGAGTTTCGGTGAGATCTATGTGCTTACGCTTGAGGCCGTAAATGCCCGAACGAATGATAGCCTCGGCCGTGAATTCGAGCAGGTCAACTCGCGTGAAGAGGTTCTCAATGCTCTCACACGCGCGGCAGCCGGCATTCGTGAAAAACTTGGGGAGAGCCTTAGTTCAATCGAGAAATTCAACGTGCCGGGCGAATCGATCACCACCTCGTCCCTGGAGGCATTGAAGATCTTTGTGCTCGGTCGGGAACAGATCGTTAATGGGCGGCAGTTCGAGGCAATACCTTTCTACAGGAAGGCTCTGGAGATCGACCCGAAATTCGCTTTGGCTTACACCGAGTTGGCAGTCGTTTATCGCAACACTGAACAATGGAAACTGGCAGCCGAAATGACGGAAAAAGCATACGAACTTCGCGATGCAGTCAGCGAGACGGAGAAGCTTCGCATCACGTACTACTACCACAATTTTGTCCAGGGCGAGATGGATAAAGCGACCGATACGCTCGAACTTTGGCGGAACACTTACCCGTCATTCGTGGTGTCGTATGTCAGCCTTTCCGACTCAATGGAAAGGCTCGGACAGTCGGAGAAAGCTGTGGCGTTCGCCCTCGAAGGCATTCGGATCGACCCAAACTATGCCACCATTTATATGAATCTGGTGGAGTCCCTTGTTTCGCTGGGTCGTTATGAAGAAGCCAAAGAAACCTGCCGTGTCGCATTCAAAAGGAAACTGGACGGCACCTATTTTCATCTTTTTCCTTTGATGATCGCGTTCATTGAAGACGACGCAGAGGCAATGGCCACAAATCTGAGGTGGTTTGCGGGCCGTGATGACGAATATCTCGCATTCGACCTTCAGGCAGGAACGGGTGCGTTCAAAGGTCAATGGCGTACCACTCAGGATTTTTCCCGGCGGTCGATCGATCTTGCGAGCCGTACCAACGCGAGCGAGGTCGCGGCAAAATTCGCTGCCGAACAGGCTGTACGCGTTGTATTTTGGAGTTCCGGGGACGGGCTTCCGGCGAGCGAGGACGCTCAACTGCGAACCGTTTTAAAAGCCCAGACGAATAAGGCACTGAACCTGGAAAAAGGGCAAAAGGTCGTTACCACGGTGGCGCTTGCCCTCGCCGTAGCGGGAAATTCGGAAGAAGCAACCAATCTTCTCAAAGAACTCCTTGCCGAGAGGCCGAAAGATACGTTGCTTAATCACCTTTGGGCCCCGACCATCAGAGCTGCCATGTGGCTGCAAGCGGGTAAGATCAAGGAAGCTATTGAGGAACTTGAGATCACGGAACGGCTGGAAAAGGCCGGTGAATTCTATCCGCAGTACCTGCGTGGCCTTGCTTATTTGAAGCTCAATTCTAATCGACACGCGATTCGGGAATTCGACAAGATTCTTAACCATCGGGGCGAAGCGCCCCTCTCATCAATCTACGCGCTCGCCCAACTCGGCAAAGCCCGAGCCACAAAAAACAAAGCCGATTACGATAAATTCCTCGAATTGTGGAAAGACGCTGACAAAGACATGCCCGCTCTCGTCGCCGCGCAGAAAGAGATTGAATTACTTTAATGTTGGCTAACGCATACGACGGTAGCCGGTACATATCAGAAACCCTTACTTTACGCGCGGGCTACTTATACATCTATAATCAATACACAAAGATACCAAGCACAGTAAAGGTCAGAAAGTCGAGTGCTGGATCATCAATTTGCACCGTGTCAGTATAGCTCAAGTCGAATATGGGCTTTCATCGTCATCCGGGCAATTGCTTCTGTTGGAAGCAAAAGTCACGACAATGCTCCGTCACCCATAGTGAACCTTTTGTGATTAAGGAGTTAAACAGCTATGACCAATCAGACTCTTGCCAGAACAGTAACGCGCGTTCTTCGCCAGCTAGGCATGTGGAAGATCAACTTCCAGCTGGACGGACTGGTCGTCACCGGCCAGCGGTATGCGATGGTCGCCAAAGCCGTCGAGGAAGGCAAGATCGAATGCCGCGTGGTCGATAAATTCACCTCACAGGGCAAAGACCTGCTTGCACCGGGCATGGTGACCGTTGCGCGCTACGAGGCCGGAGCCGATGCGATGATATTCTCCAGCGAGAACTATGGTTCGGCAAGGATCTCCGAGGAAAAGACTATCGTTCATGAAGCGACGCATGCCATATTCGATCTGTTCGCCAAATCGCAGGACGATCGAACTCTCGCGATAAACGACGAGTCTGCCGCGGTTCTTGCTGAAGCCCTCTACCTCAGGCTTTGCGACAAGAGCGTGGGGAATTTCGCAATGTTCATAGACGGCCCGCAGGACGAAGCGCTGAAGCTTGCGGACAGGATGATAGCCGAAACAGGCAACTTCGAGCGCGACCGGCGCACTTATTCTCTCAAGCCGCAGCAGACTCAGAAACTGCGCGATGCGGTGGCGCGGGATTGGCACTTCACCAAGTACATCGGCTCGGACGGATTTGCCACCGACAGCACCGGCGCTCAGTACATCTACGACGGCGTCGTCAAGTGCTATTCGTGCTGGGCAAAGTAAGTCAACAGTAATATTTTCCGGTAACCCTGACGGCGTTTACGGCATTCGCTTCACCCTGACACCGACGCATTCGTGACCGGTCATGCAAACGAAAGCGCCTTGATTTTCCAGTCAAGGGCGCCCTCGCGGTATGCACGTCATCTCAAAAAACTGTATTGGGATCGTTTTATCTCTTGACATCTTTTTGAATTATAATTATTATCATTCTAAAAATGACTTGACACTATAGAAGGACGCAGTGAAAGATATCGAAAGTTTAGCATTGACGAAACAGCGCCACTCGGTTCTCCAAGTGATCCGCGAATCGGACAAGCACCTGACGGCCAACGAGGTCTTTGAGGATGCCCGCCGGCTTCTGCCGGGCATCTCATTCGCAACCGTTTACAATTCTCTGCGCTACCTGAAGAAAGAGGGACTGATCGGCGAGATCCGG
>JAYSON010000218.1:0-19158 GCA_043722725.1 Chloracidobacterium sp. | reverse complement strand
TTCGTTAGATCTTCTGATTTTGATCATCTATTCCTCCTTGCCTTACTTTGCGGTCTTGGCGAGCTTTGCGTGAGAAGATTGTTTGTTTCATGCAAAGCTCGCGGAGTTCGCAAAGCCAATACAATAAGTTTAGCGAATCGCGGGCATGTTGTAATCACCAATTGCGGTGGGCATTACCTAATACTTTTGGGTGAGAAAGAAACTTACGATGGTGTGGAGCTTAGTTTGAATTTGCGACCTTAAACTCCTTTCTTGGATTTCCATTCGTTTTTGAAGGCTCCGCGGGCCGTTCCGGCAACTGTTTTGGAGAGGTGTCGACGTTTTCCAGAAGTTGATGAACTTTGGGCAAGGCCAATATCGTGTCTCGCACTGATGATTTCTGTTCGTCAGTCGCGTTCGGGAAAAAAGAAAATAATATGACCTCGGATCCCTCTTCGATAGGGCCGGTGCCAATTGATTGGATGCCGGGTAGATTCATTTCGCCTCCCATCTTCGCGTGGATGTGATAAAACATCGTGCCAAAACCCTTGAACTTCGTTGTCCCTGACCCCTTTCTTGAAGACGATCTTATTAGCAATGGGCGGGATTATCGGCCTCATAGGCTCTACACGATATGCACCAATTTCAAGTTTCTTAGCCAACAATGCCGAACCGATTGTGGTGGATGGAAGTAAAAGAACCGCTAACAACAAATAAAAGCCGACGAGTTTATCTTGAGCAATATAGACGATACCGACCACGAACAATATTAAGCACACCAAAAGCTCGAGAACCAGAATTGGCAGAACGATAAAGCTGGCAGAATAGCCGTTGTCACCGCTCGCGATCACCGCGGTAGCAAGAACGCCAGTTCCGGCCGAGGCAGCAAATGTAATAAGAAATCTGCGCAGCTTAGTACTCATTTGATCCTTCGGCACTGGGAAGCCGAAGCCACCATCACAAACCTTTCTGCTAAAATTCTCGCCCTAGTTTCTTACAAACCACCATCAACCCATCGCGTATCGGCAGCAGAACATTCGAAACACGCTCATCCGCCAGCACCATTTTGTTGAAATCGTGCAGGGCCTGGGTATTCTCATCCTTTTCTGCATCCAGCACCTTGCCGCTCCAGAGGACATTGTCGGCGATGATGAAGCCGCCGGGGCGGACGCGGTCAAAGACGATGTTGTAGTAATTGGAATAATTGGGTTTATCGGCGTCGATAAAGACGAGGTCGAATGTTTCGGGGAGCGTTGAGATAGTATCGACGGCGTTGCCTATGTGAAATTCGATCTTGTCCGCATACTCCGATTTTTCGACAAATGAGCGGGCGACCTTGTTCGTGTCTTCCTGTATGTCTAATGTAATTACTTTGCCGCCGTCGGCCAGACCTTCGGCAAAACACAATGCTGAGTAGCCGAGATAAGTGCCGATCTCGAGCACAACCTTCGGGCGAATCATATGCGATAACATGCTCAAAATACGGCCCTGGAAAAAGCCGGAGAGCATTGCTTTGTCCTCGTAATGTTCTTCACATTCGCGGCGAAGTTCGCGTAGCACATCGCTTTCGCCGGTAGTAAAATCTTCGGCGTATTTTGTAATTTCTTCTGTAATTATCATAGATCGATTCTAACAAGCCCGCGTTTTATCGCCAAAGTCGCGGCCGAAGTCCGGTCGGAGACGCCGATCTTGTCGAAGATGTTTTTGACGTGCGTTTTGACCGTGTTTTCGGTAACGTCCAGGGCAAACCCGATCTCCTTGTTCGACATTCCGCCGACGATCATTCGCAGGACATTCGATTCGGCGGGTGTCAGGTCTTTCTGACCAATATTTTCGCTGAGAATGGCTGCGATCTCGCCGGGAATAAATTTGCGGCCTGCACTAACAGTTCGAATGGCTTTTACGAGATCTTCGGGCGAAACGTCTTTGCAGATATAGCCAAGGGCACCTTTTTTGAGAGCCTTTGTTATCTCGGCGTCACCAGCGTGTTCGGCGAGGACGATGATCTTTGCTTTTGAATCTTCAATGAGATAATTGTCAAGATCGTCTATCGAACACGAATCGGGAAAGCGGAGGCCAAGAATTGTGAGGTCGGGTTTGAGTTCGCGGAAACTGTTAAAACCATCAGCGGCGTTGTCCTGTTCGCCGATTATTTCCATGTCCGTCTCGTTCGCGATCACGGTCCGCACACCGATGCGGGTGAGCGGCTGGTTTTCGATGAGAAGGACATTGATCGACATAAAATGCGGAACCAACTGCGTAAGCGGGTGGTGCGGGCGCTTAGTGTGAATTCGAGGTCTTAAGCCAAAGACGTTCAGAGAACCACCCCGTCCGCGAAACGCGGCCACACCTCCATCGTAGGGAGCTTTACGAGCTACCCGCTACCGCAGGTGGTTCTGACAGGGACGCCGTGAATTCAACTATCGGACGTATCAGATCGGTGTCGTAATTTGTCTTTACACCTTGCAGAACAGCCGTGATGCGCTCTAAGCCCATGCCTGTATCTACCGACGGTGCGGGCAGCGGCGTCAGTTTGAACGAGCCGTCTGGTTTCTGCGTGCGGTTGTACTGCATAAAGACGAGATTCCAGATCTCCATCGTCGTGTCGCCTTCGCCGTTGACCCATTTTGGGTGATTCAACTCCGGGTTTTCCGGGTCGTCGCCCATGTAATAATGGATTTCGGAACACGGCCCGCATGGACCAGTGTCGCCCATTTGCCAGAAATTGTCCTTGCGGCCAAAACCCAAAATACGCTCCGGCTTTGCGCCTGCTTTTTCCCACAAAGAGCGAGCTTCATCGTCCGGCCCGACCTCATCATCGCCCTCAAAAACCGAGAACCATAGCCGCGACTCCTCGAGCTTCAATTCGTTGACAAGCAGGTCCCACGCAAATCGTATCGCGTCTTCCTTAAAATAATCACCAAACGAAAAATTGCCGAGCATCTCAAAAAACGTGTGATGCCGTGCCGTCTTGCCGACCTCGTCGAGATCGTTGTGCTTGCCGCCCGCCCGGATACATTTCTGTGACGAAGCCGCGCGCCGGTAGTCACGCTTTTCCTCACCGAGAAAAACGTCCTTAAACTGATTCATCCCGGCGTTCGTGAACAAAAGCGTCGGGTCATTCGCGGGCAGTAGAGGTGATGAATGGACAATCTTGTGCCCATTCTCCTCAAAATACTCCAAAAATTTACGGCGAATCTCGTTTCCAGTCATAAATCAACAGTTAACCATGCCGTATGCAATGCGATCAATGGATAATCTTATCATTCTGCGGGAAAAGAAATAGACCGTCAAACCCGCTAGCTCTAGCTCTAAGGATACTTAAAGGCTTGTCTGGGGACGTTTGTTTTACCGTTTTCTAAAAAACCGCGCAAAAAAAGCACAATAGGCACAAGAGGATTGCTTCTCATTCTGTGCCTATCGTGCCTTTTTATACGCAATTGCTCTCTTAACGAACAAAAGCATTCGGCGCCGGCAGATCCCCGTTCTGTCCGAACGACTGGATCAGTTGGCCGTTTGTCGAACCAAAGATGTACCAGGCAGCATTCGACGGTCTGAAAACGGCAAGGTCCGTCTTGCCGTCACCGTCGTAGTCGGCAGCAGTGGGTTTATCGCCGGTGGTTCCCCACGTCCGGACAACTATCGAGTTATCGCGGCTGTTTACGATGTACCATTGGCCGGTTGGCGGACGAAAGACCGCTACATCCGTTTTGCCGTCGCCGTCATAATCCGCCGGGACCGGCATGTCGCCGGCGATGCCCCACGTTTGCGAGCTAAAGCCACCCGTCGTCTTATAGAAATACCAGACGTTGCTCGATGGGCGGAACAATGCCAGATCTGCCTTCCCGTCCCCGTCGAAATCCCCAACCTGCGCCTTGTCCTCGGCGGTGCCGAACTGGAAGGTCGAAAACGTGCTCGCGTATGTGCCGGTCGAGGTGCTGAGCCGTTTATACCACGTGCCGTTAGACGGCCGGTAAAGTACCAGATCGGCCTTGCCGTCACCATCGTGATCTGCGGGAACCGGAATATCGCCGCTTTCGCCCCACTGCGTTATCGTCAAAGCCCGGCTCGTGATATTAAACCAATACCAAGTCCCGTTCGACGGTCGGTAAACCGCAACCTCCGTCCTCCCGTCACCATCATAATCCGCCGGAGACATCACATCGCCCGCAACTCCAAATGGCTCGGTTGTGTAACCAGCCGTCCCGCGAAGCACATACCACAGATTATTCGACGGCCGGTAAATAGAAAGATCAGCCTTGCCGTCAGCATCGAAATCAAACGGCGTGCGGGAAAGAGCGTTTCGCCAATCATAGACGTAATCAGACTGGGTGTTGAAAGTTAGACGAGAGACCGCTCCGCCGTCAGCGTTCATAACATAAATATCCGAAAAACCCGGTATATTGTCGCGAAAACTGATAAACGCTATCTTCGTGCTGTCAGGTGACCAAGTGGGATATTGTTCGGGGGAAGTATTATTCGTGACCCGCGTTTGGCTACTTCCGTCCGGATTCATAACATAAATTTCATCATTTCCGTCTCGGTTGGTTTGAAATGCTATCTTTGCGCCGTTCGGAGACCATGTTGGATTGATATCTTCAAATGTATTGTTTGTCAGCCGGACAAGACTGGTACCGTTTGAATTCATGACATATATTTCATGTGTCGTGCCGGTGTCGCGCCACGTCCCGAAAACGATTTTCGTTCCGTCCGGCGACCATCTGCCGTAATCGTCGTCCGCCGCATTATTCGTCAAATTGACTTGATTCGTGCCGTCGTTATTCATAATCCAAAGATCGCACTCAGTCGTTCCGCAGCGGCTAAATAAAATCTTGCTGCCGTCAGGGGAATACGCGGGATTATAATCGGTCAGAGCATTGTTTGTAAGACGAAGCACGTTGCTGCCGTCGGGATTCATCGCATAAATCTCGCTGTTTCCATCTCGATTGCTGGTGAAAGCAATCCTTCGCCTGTTCGGCGACCAAGTGGGAAAGTAATCGTTAAAGGAATTGGTCGTCAGGCGAAACTGATTCGATCCGTCGGCGTTCATCGTGTAAATTTCTCTCTGTCCGTCACGCTGGGAGTGGATAAGAAGTGACTGGTCGCCTCCGCCGTTGGCGTTCGCCACGCGGTCCATCACTTGTATTTGCGCAATTGACATCGGTGCGTCATAAAGCCGAATACGGGCTACGTTTCCCGCCGACGCTTCAGTTGGCGGGAAAGGATCGTCCTGAAAAAAGCGCAAAACATTAGCGGCGGTAATCACAAATGTGCCGCCGTCGCTCGGTAAATCAACTTTCAAAAATCCATCACGATAAGCGCGAATTCTACCTGACGATTCACGAACGATTACCACTTGAGTATAAATATTGGGAAACAAAATCCCGCTAGTCGTCGTAGCCTCGTTTTCAAAACGAGCATCTTGAACATACGCGCCATTGTCGGTCGTCCCGTTTGCAAAATCCACGACCCTGCGAAAGCCCGTCAAACTATCAAAACGAACCAGCATAACAATCGTGTATGCATCATTCGGAATTACCCCGCTAGTGCCTACCGATAAGCCGCTGTTGAACGGAAAGCGAAGCGTCTGTCGGCTGTATCCGTCAACCGTATCCAGGGCAAAAGAATTCGCTCCGCCGCTTCCCGTCAAACTTGTCATCGCGGGTGCACCGGCGACCGAACTGTTTAAATTTCCCTGAAATTGATAGTCCGCCTTCAGGTTCTGCGCGTCTATCAGCGTCATGGTGCAGAATATAACCAAGAGTAGCGAGCATAGACTAAAAAAATGTTTCATTTTCTCCTCCGATGAATAAAGATATTTCCAAAATGAGCGTCGAATGCACTTTCATGACGTTGTTTTTAACTGAGCGCAGCTCGCTCTCACAAAACAATCAATCCGACAACTCGACAGGACAGCGGCACTTGCAGTTAATTCTTTGTAATGGTGAACGCCAAGAGCTTATCCCCCCCCCCATTTTTGTCAAGCATTTTTTTAACGTGCCGACATTCTTTCCCTTTCAGGGCTCTCCAGCACCCTCGGGGAACCGCCTTGAAATGATCAAAATTGCGAAAATTGCCGAGGGAGAATGCAATTTCGAGTCGATCGTCTTTAATAAGAAATGCGGCCTTTTCGTTGTTGAGAGAAACGAAAAGGCCGCCGGCATTGACTTGGTCAAGCGTACCGACGAGCCGCAAACTTGCTCATCTTCCGGAACAAGAGTTCCGTGTACGGTTTGACGTTTGTCGCCGAGAATACCGCGCTTCCACCCGCGTAGTTGTGGGTATCTGCTTGCATATCATTTATAGCGATATGAAAGTCCGCGTTTGTGATCCGCCCGGTACAAAGCTGAACATCGAGGGCATTCCTGCCTGTTCGCGATTTGTGCGTTAAATTAAGTATTTCCTTGTCCACTTCAATGTTTGCGAAATTCAAATTCGGCGAAGGCTCCTGGAGCTATTTCCCGCCGGATAGTTTCTTGTCTCTACTTGTAATTGATTTTTTTTAGCGGTTTCTTACAGGAAAAATTAATGTTCTAAAAAAAAATAATTTTCTGTGCTTTCGTTGTTCAAAAAGTGCCGCGAATTTGAAGAAATGGAGCTATTTGTGTTATTTCTTTCAAGCAGCGTTTGCCGAAAATCCAACAAATGAAATACAGCTACGCACTCGGGCAACAGGAATTCAATGCCCTGCTTGGTCTTTTCTCCGCGAACCGGGAAGAAGCTGGGGAGAAGTACGAGCAGATTCGTGCAGGACTTATTCGTTTCTTTCAGTTTAAGGGCTGCGCTGATCCGCAGGGCTTGGCAGACGAGACCATAAATCGCGTCGCTGCCAAGCTGCACGCATTCGATACTTCGAAAAATATACAGCTCGTTTCATATTTCTACGGTTTTGCCTCGAATATTCTTATGGAATATAGACGCAAAGCCGCTAAGGAGTCTGCTCTCGCCGACCGGCAAATCAGCGCTCCGGCGATATCTGTTGAAGAAAATGCGATTGACCCTGATATAACATGCCTGGAGCAATGCATGGAAGAACTGAAAGCTGACGAAAAGGAGCTGGTAATCGAATACTACAGCCGCGACCGCCAAGAGAGGATTGAATTGCGCCATCGAATTTGTGAGCGCCTGAACTGCAGTGCCCCGACGCTTTACGTCAGAATTTTTCGTATAAAAGGTACTCTTAAAGATTGCATAGAAGCTTGCACAAAAAGCCGTGTGTAAGATTTCGCGAGAAAAAATCAATATAAGTAGGGAAAATGGAAAACATGTGTGCAAGGGGACAATAAAAATTTAAAACAATACCTGCTGGGGACTCTCTCGGAACGCGAGAACGAAGAACTTGACCTTCGACTGATATCGAACGAGAGTTTTGCGGAAGAACTCCTCCTGGCCGAACACGAACTGATCGAAGATCATTTGGAAGGCACGCTTTCAGGGGACGAGGCGGCTCTGTTCGCATCGAATTTTCTGACTTCACCGGAACGCCGAGTACTGCTCCGCGAGGTATCGCTACTAAAGGATTTTGTGAAAAAAAAACCGGTGTTGGCCGAACGGGTGGAGCCTCTGGCGGACGCCTCCGCGCGTCGCATGGGCTTTTTGGATTATTATTTTCGGCCGCTATTGGCCGCTGCGGCAATCCTGATAGCCGTTTTGGCGATTAGCTTGGTTTGGAATGCATACTTCCGCGAAACCCGGTCGCCGCTTGAACTGGAATATGCCGAGCTTAATAAAAGAGATTTGGGCGACCTGACGAAACTCGGCGATTACTATCCGATCAATCTAAGCACGGCGAATTTTCGCGACGGAGAGGCTGACCCGAAACAGAATGCCCACAAACTGACCGACACGGTCCTATTTCGGCTCGCCCTGCCCGCAAATACGGTCGACAATGCAGTATTTAAGGCTACGGTTAGGCGTAACAGGACGCCCGATTTCACATTAAATGATGTTCGCGCGTACCGTAATCCGAGCGGCCACGAACTCCGTTTGCTAGTGCCGAAAGCGGTCCTTCAGAAAGGCGAGTATCAGATGATGTTGGAATCGAGGACCGACGGTTCGGCGGCCACCTATGCCTTTGTCGTCGAATAGAAGTGTTATTCGGTATGAGAAACCGGACGGTTTCGCGCCTTTCGAAGCCTGTAAATGCCAAGTAACGAAATCAAGCCAAGTCCCAAAATATAGATCCAAGCGTTGTATCCACGCGAGAAGCGGGGGGCCGTACTGAAATTACCCTGTGCGGTAAACGAAGCCCAATAAAAAGGCGATGAAAATCGCGGATCGTTGTGCAATTTTATCTGCGCCCGCCGCAATGCTTCCGAAGAGGTCAGGTTTTCCGACGCCATTCCGCGATAAAAATCGGTCATCAGCTGCTTTGTTGCAATATCCTCGACGCGCCACAGGCTTGACACCACCGACTTTGCCCCGGCTTGCAGAAACGCATTATTCAGGCTCATCAAACCTTCGCCCTTTATCTCCTTGCCAAGCCCGGTGTCGCATGCGCTTAGAACAACAAGGTCCGCGTTCAAATTCATGCCGTAAACGTCCTGCAGGCGTATAAATCCGCCATTTTGCTGATTGCCGCCTTCGTCAAAAAGCGAAAGCACGATGCCGGAAAGCTCCGGACGCTTTTCATCGAGCATTCCGTGAGTGGCGAAATGAAGGACTTTATAATCCGCGATCCCTGAGTTGAGAACATTCTCCCGGTTTGCCGCGAAACCCGACCGGGCCGTGGTCGCCGTGGAGCCGACGACATCCGTTATAGAATTGGCTTCATCTCTGGAAGCTGGAAGCCGTGGCAAATTTTCCAGCGAGTCGAACGAGCGAAAATGACTGAGTACCGTTGCAACAAAGCCAGTATTCAGGCCTTCATTTTGCGCCAGCCGCTCATCGCTCTTCGAGAAAACAGGGTCCGAAACCAGAAAAAGGTCTTTTCGCGGCAAGGTCCGCGCCGACGAATTGTTCTTTATCAGCATCAACGCCGCAGCCGAGGGTTCGTAAACAACTTCGTTGGTGAGCAGGATCGGATCGTCCGACGCCGAGTTCGGCAAAGGTAGAGCCGCCAGCGGAAAATAATGGATCTTGCCATCGGCAACTACGATGAGGCGTTTTCCGGCAATCTTGTCGGCCGCTTGGCTCAACAGCTCGTTGCTAAGGGCGCGTGCCTCGCGCGAATATTCGGCTTCAGCGTCAGCAATCCGCTCCTGAAAAACATCGACCGCCTCATTCGGCAGCATCGCATTTTGACTAAGCAGGCCGCGCAGCCTTTCAATCCTCGATTCGATCTGCTCCCGCGGCGGCAGAACATAAGAATCAAACGTCGTCTTTCCAACCACCCAAAGATAACTTTCCTCCTTCCCAAGCGAAAATTCGAGCAACAACGAATTGTCGTCCAAAACCTGGGATTGAAACTCGCCAACATCAAACCGCGCAGGATTCTTGATCGCCGAATAAATCGGACTCTTCTGCTTTAGATCGGCTTTTATTTCTTCGAGCTGGTTCTGAAGCTCATTTATCTCGCCACCCAATTTGTCAATTTCGGCCTTGTCCGCATTCCGGCTCAAAAGATCGGTCAGCCTATCAGACTTCGCATTCAGCGAAATCCGTATCTCCTTTTCCTTCTGCACTGTATTCGGATCGGCATCCGCCGTAAAATTCGCCTCGGACAACGCAAGGCCCTCGCGCATTGACCTTGCACGCACTCGTTCTGCCATTTGTAAAGCACGAGGCGTAAAGGTTTTTTCTGAATTGTTCGCGGCCATCATCATGAGCAGCTTAATAGCCAAGCTGTATCGGTCGTAAACATTCGAAACAAATGCTCCTTTAAGACTTGAATTGGCTACGTTCTGTGAAAGTGACTCCGTAATTTCCAGCGAACTGGAAATCGAATGAAAACCGGAGTCAATATTGCCTAATTCGGTTTCCATGGCTGCGTGGTGGTAGAGCGTATCGGCCTCGGCGAATCGATTCCGCACTTCCCGGTTCAACGTCAGAGCCGAATTCAACGAATCGCGGGCTTCCTTATATCTGTTGCGCTTCATGTGAATTTGAGCGAGGCGCGTCTGAATAAGCGGCGTCAAATATCTTTCATCGACCTTCCGAAAGTAATTTAAGGCTCCTTGATACTGGATTAATGCTTTGTCGAGATTACCGTTCTTGAAATGGTAAGTTCCAAGTTCTCCAAGGACGCACGCAAAACCGAACACATCATTTGTCCTGCGCGTCATTTCCAACGCCCGGTCAAAATACTCTTCCGCCGCGTTATTGTCGCCAACCTGATAACTCAATACGCCGAGGCTGGGTAAGGTGATTGATTGGCCCAGAATGTGGCCGGCTACATCAAAGGCCTCGTAGGCCTTTTTTCTGTATGCTAACGACGTTGAAAAATCGCCGTAGTCCGCATATATCTTCCCAAAGCCGTTGAAAAGGCGAGCCTTTTCAATAAAATCGACCTCATTGGGAAATATTTTCTCAGCCTTTTTATAAGCCTCAAGGGCTCTCTGTTTCTCGTCAGTTTGACTCAAGGCCAACCCAATAGCTATGTAGGCTAAAGCCTCGCCACGTATGTTCCCTGTCTCTGATGAGGTTTTTAAGGACGCATTCAAGTCGGTCAGGCATGCGTCATATTCCTCTTCAGCTAGATAAGCATATCCCAAATACAACTGATATCGCGCAGCGTCGCGGAAGTTACCGTTCCCGGCGGCATTCTCGGCCGCATTCTCATACAACCGAATTGCCTTACGTTTATCATTTTGATAGTAGTAGAATTCCGCCTCCGTAAAAGAAACAAAAGCATTAGTATCAGGCATGATCCCGCCTTTAACTTCGAGCTTCCTGATCTGCTCAAACACCTGGGTATGGTGACTGATAACTCCTTTGTTAATTTCGATCAGGAAAATCTCGCAAAGCGCCTTCACGTACAGGTCCGCAAGCCCATTTTCCCTTGCGATCTGGCTTACCTTTCTGAAAATCCTAACGGCTTCTTCCTGGTTTCCCAGGATCAGTGCGATTCTGCCGCTTTCTAGAGCGGCAATTGCTGCCTCTTTCGGTTCGCCGTTAACTTCGTGTTCTTTTATCAGCTTGCTGTAAAGGCCTGCAGATTCTTCCAGCGAGGTTCTGTTCCACTCGGTCGCCAAGGCCTGAGCTTTTATCCATGTCTCGTCGTGGGACAGAGAAGCAGACCTACTAATTTCGTCGTCTATCGAAAGCGTGCCTAATGAAGCAGCCGTTACAATTGCAAGTCCAAGTAACAGCCTAAAAGTCGCAATCACCGCGGGCTTCACAGCAATTATTACGAATCCAGAAAGGCGCTTTTTTCGGTGACTACTTACCACAAATCTCGAATTTAATTGAGCACTCAATCCGGACAAGTGCCAAGTTCCCTTCTCGGCGGAAAATCGCCTTTTATGTTTAGCCTTGGCTCGATATTGTTTGTTTTGCCGAAATAGTGCAAATACGACTCGAGCCCGCGATTAAACGGGGGGTTGTCTTTCGTGTCGCCAAAGGGCCGATCAACTAGTTCCTCTATTAGTGGAAGGGTTATTACATTGAGAGATTGAAATAGTCCCTTGGTGCTTGTCTTGGCCGCTTTCACCAGCACCTGGATCAGTTCTTGCAATAACTCATTAAACGCTTTGTTCAGGACGGCAACGTGGGCCGGGTTCAAAGGCATTGTTGGCCGTGCTGTCCAAGCAGTGTACACCTCTAGAAATCCGTACCATTCAGGATTATTCACCGTAAACTCGAGCTTTGTATATTCTCCTTTCGACATCCATAGTGCGACGTATGACCATGGCAAGAAAATCGAAATACCATTGCAGAATCGGTAATTCGCTCCAACGAAGATGCCGCTTTTCACAAGGCCTTGGATAGTAGTAAGCAGATAGGAGCAGCCATAGTGCATAACGGCCAAAACGCCGGTGAGGTTTAGGTTGCCAGTTTCGGCTGCGGCTGCAAGAAGAGCGAGTAGTTCTTCATCCGTAAACACATCTTCGTTAACAGCGCCTTGCGGTGTTGCAGGGTTTATTCTCTCGCATAGCCGAATCAATTTCGCACATTCGTTCCGTACTCTTATTAAATAATCGATTAGATCAACCGATTGATCGTGCATTGATGTCTGACAATTCCAGTGGGCCTGAAGCAAAACTTGCAGAATTTTTGACCCAATCATCGTGTTAGGACCGTAGTTCGTCAATATCAGCGCCATCACGCCTGAACAGAAACCAAGCTGCCCTGAAAAATCTCCGACCTTTGTTAGATCCAATGCGCTGATGTCAACGGAACGGCCGCCAAAGGCAAACGGGCAGTTGTATTCTTTTACTGCGGTTGTGATCGCGTCGGCGATCTTGTTCTCATCGAGGAGTGTCACGTTGTAATCCATCAACTGCTCGGCCATCCTTCCGTAATCCCAGGTATAGTTCGGAATACTTCCCTGTGAACCGATCCATGTTTTTGCGACATCCCTAAACTCGTAGATAACCTCAAGGGAGTTCATTACGCATCCGTCGAAGCCGAGAAAATCCAACTTTCCGTGAGTTTTGAACTTGTCTTCGATAACTTGCCTGATTCCCTGCAATGTAGCGACGCCACTCGGATCCTGGTCACTCAACAGCGTCCTGCCAAGAAAGGCGTCCGAATGTCCAGAGAGGATCAACACATATTTTTTCGCAGGCTGGGTATCAAAACAATGCTGAATAAAGTTTCGGATGCGCTCTTCAATATTTCCGATCGGCGAGCTGCCTGGAGAAGGGACCGGGGTCGGCGGTACCGGGACTTTAACCGGCCCCGAGGTGGCTGGAAAGTTGTTCGGGTTTTTCGTATCGAAAGTCAAATCATAACGCCTCTCAGGCACGACCGGATGTTGGCCGTCGAACTCAACCAGTATACTGATTCCGTTCCGCTCGTACGGCGCATGCGTTCCGGCGATATGTGTTCCGACTCGCCCAATTGTGTCTCGGAGTTCGATGATCGTCCGGATCATTTCATCGCTGAGATTATTGTCACCAGCCATATAGACCATGATTGTCCATTCTTTTGGCGTAAGCCCAGATCCTTTTTTGGTTCGCTTTGCCGCTTTTCGTGCGGGGGCCAGTTCCTTAGACATAGGTACATTGCTCCTTGAAAAATTAGGTTCGGGTAAAACTGGTTTGAAGTGATTGCCGCAACAATACCTTAAAACGATCTACCAGTAAATGAGTTTTTCGCTGAAATCTTACAGAAAGACATAAATATCCGTATTTTTATTGCGGCCTGTGAATCAGACACCTTCACTGCTCTAAATTCGTGACAAAAAGCTTGCCGAATAGGCCGAATCGCATGATACTGATACTCTTTACACCCTAATCCAATTCAAGCTGGTACTTCAGATGCGCAAGTGTCGTCAGGCACCTGTCGAAAAGCAACTTGGATGCAAGTTTTTTGCGAGATTGGCCAAAATAAACCGATGATTGGGTGTATGGGTTAATCGATGACCTCAGATAAGATTCTGCCGACGGAGCAGAATCGCCAAACATCTACAATACCAACAGCGGACGACCTTGTCGGCCGTGTGCTATACGAGCGCTTTTTGATCGAGCGTGATGTCTCCGATCCGGCGTCGGGCCGCAACTGTTCTAGTTATCTGGCCAAGGATTTAACGTATTTTTGCAGAAAGGTTGTTATCAGGGCACTGACGCAGCCGCCGACAGAACACCCCGTACCGTCGAACTCGTTTCAGGACATATGCGGCGCTTTAATGCAGCTCGACCATCCGAATATCGAATCGATCGTGGAAACCGGAAGGCTTTTCGACGGCCGGCCTTATGCCGTAACGGGCTACACTTCCGGCCAATCGCTCAGTCAGATGTTGAGCGGCGATCGTCGAGTAGTCCTCGATCGCGCTGCTCAAATTGTGGAATCGGTTGCGGAGGCATTGGGCGCCGCGCATTCGCGGAAAATTCTTCATTGCGACGTTACGCCCGCGAATATTGTGATTACACCGCAGGAACGCGAGGCGCAAGGCGTGCGGCTCGTGAGCTTTGGGACCGCATGGCCGTTTGGTGCCGGGAGTGATCGCCTTTCAAATATATATCTCCAATCGCTTTTCTACACCGCACCCGAATTAATGGTCGAAGACGCTCGGGCAACCGTTGCCTCCGATGTCTACTCGCTGGCCGCCGTTGCGTATAGAATGCTGACGGGCGAGGTGCCGTTCAAGGCAACTGAACGAGAGGAAATGCTCGAATTGATCGCGCGGGGCGTGCCGGTCCGGCCTTCCAATTTAAGAACCGATCTCCCCGCCGATGCCGAAGCGATCCTTATATCAGCTCTCCAATATAAGGCGGCAATGCGGCCCCGGGACGTCGCTGTTTTCGGGCAGGCCCTTGCAAATGCACTTCGTGATGGAGGATATCACCCAAAGATTTCAAAATACCTAAATGCAGAAGTCCCGGCATTATTATCCCAAGAGGAAAATAGAGTAGCTGAGATCGATACCCAAGCTGGAGAGCCGCTCATCGAGCCGAAAAGGAGAGTTGTTCAGAAGGCGACCGCGATCATCTCAGACAGGGCATTAGTGTTATCGCTGATAGTTTCGCTTTTGGCGGGGGCGCTGTTCATCCCGATATTCCAGACGATTCTAAATGAGGGGCAAAAGCCGGCCGCCGTAAGTAGTATTGTAAATAAAGCTGCTGACACCAGATTGCCGCGAGAGATAAAATATTCGATCGACGGGCAGAACATTAAGAATCCAAACTCAGCGGACAAATGGCCTACATCATCGTTGCAAAACAGCTTTGTTAGTAGCGGTGAATACAGAATTACATTCGAATCCGATTCTGCCGGCAATGCTTACATCTTTAGCGAAGTCGCCGATGAACAGGGAGAGACAACTTACAAGGTGCTTTACCCACTTTCGAAAGTAAATAGCGGCTCGGCGCATATCGAGCCTGGGCAACCTGCCAAAACACTGGCCGGCAACTTCAACGACACAGGCACTTCCCAGATCGTGTGGCTGGTTTGGATCGCAGGGAAACAGAATGATCTTGAATCCGCGCGGCTCGGCGCGATCGAAGCAGATGGCGTTTTACACAGCGACGGCGATGTCCAAAAACTAAGGCATTTTCTGGAAAGAAACAAAAATAATAAGCTCGATGTGCGCACAGATGATACGGATAAGTTAACCGTTTTGAATGGCTCTGGAGATAGAATTGTTCATCGAATCGAGATCAAACACAATTAGAATCAAAAGCCGACATTTATTGGAAAAAGAATTCGAGATAATTAGGTTTGCGGA
This sequence comes from Chloracidobacterium sp., assembly GCA_043722725.1. Taxonomy (GTDB): domain Bacteria; phylum Acidobacteriota; class Blastocatellia; order Pyrinomonadales; family Pyrinomonadaceae; genus OLB17. The sequence continues at coordinate 3,911 of JAYSON010000218.1, read as the reverse complement.
CCGTCCTTAAGGCGGCAAAATGATCTCCTCGATAACCGATTCGCCCACCGAAAGAGACCGCCGCTCGTCCATCGCCATTTTTCGTGAAGCCGGATGTGTCCGTCCGGTAAGCACTCCGGCGTTGAAACGCATTCACCGGTCATACTCGTCAATAATCTCACGCTTCGCGACCTCATTCATTTTCGTGCGAATAAGGTCGAAGTCAAAACCCTGCCGCATTAAATGATCGTAGAATTTTTTGGTGTCCCCGCGGGTTTCCGGCTTTCCCTTTATCCGAAGACGCTTGGCGATCGCGGCATCTATCAATTCCGATTCGGGCAGTTTTTCAAATGCCGATACGATCGCGTTGTCAACATCTTCTTTGCTCAACTTTTTCTGCGAAAGCGATTGCTTCAGGCGGCGTTTGCCCTGGGGCCTCTGCCGGAGTTTCGAAAGCGCGCGATCGCCAGCAAATTTCGCGTCGTTAAGATAGCTGTATTCCTTCAGTTTTTCCAGCACTCGATCGACAATCTCATCATTGGTCCAATTTTTTTCAAGCAGCCGTTCCCGCAGCTCGCTGACCGAACGCGGTTTTGCGGCAAGCAGCTTTACGGCACGGTTCATCGTCCGCTCGCGGGCTTTATCAACATCCTTTATGATCCGCTCGCAATCCTGTTCGAATTCGACGCGTTTTCGCCACATCACTTTAATCTTACATTCGAAGTCGAAGTTTCGATAAACGCGGCGGCCTGCGACTCGGCAAAATAGTTTAGAATTGACTCATGGACGGCCTTCTGATCATAAACAAACCCGTCGGGTTGACCTCGCACGACGTGGTCGCACGCGTGCGCCGCATCCTTAAAACAAAACGCGTCGGGCACACCGGAACGCTCGATCCTTTTGCCACGGGTGTGATGGTGATACTTGTCGGCCAGGCAACACGACTGGCCCAATTTCTCGACAAAGACGAAAAGGAATACGAAGCGTTAATGCGTTTTGGTTTCGAAACAGACACGGGCGACCATACCGGAGTGCGGAGTGCGGAATCCCGAATGGGGAACGAAGAATTGGCTGAAATACTTGCAACGGCAAGCTGGGATCAAATTCTGTCGTCATTCCGCGGGCAGATCGAGCAGGTGCCGCCAATGTATTCGGCGAAAAAGGTCGAGGGTAAGAAGCTTTACGAGCTTGCCAGAAAAGGCGTAGAAATCGAGCGCAAGCCGATACTCGTAACTATTCGCAAACTCGAAATCGTGATCGGGGGCGAAATCCGTATTCCGTATTCCGCACTCCGCATTCGAGTAATCTGTTCCGCCGGAACCTACATTCGCACGCTTGCCGAGGACATCGGGCGTGCCGTTGGCGTCGGGGCATATCTCGCCGAACTGCGGCGGATGCGTGCCGGAAGGTTCGACATTTCAAGAGCAGTAACACTTGCCGATCTTGAGGCGATTGCTGATCCGGTTTCGGCCCTAATCCCGATGTGCGAAGCGGTCGTGCACCTTCCCGAGATCGTTCTAACCGAAGAGCGCGCCACGAAGACTAAAAACGGGCTTTCATCGCGATTTCCGGACGCAGGCTTTGCTGATGGTGACACGGTTCGCATGGTCAATGCCGACGCGGACCTCGTCGCAATCGGCGTTTATCGTGCCGATGAGAAAACTGTTCAACCGAAGGTGGTTTTGAGTTAGAATAACCGGGGAATCGCATCGTGCGCTTTGTGAAAGACTTTGCGTCCTTTGTGTTAAAAAAAGTCATCAATACAAAGAGCACAAAGCTAAAACCACAAAGAGCGCGGAGCACGGAAATATGAAGAAAAAAAGTCTTGCAATTGCGATCTGCGGCGGGATCGGTGCGGCGGTCGCGGTAAAACTGCTGACGCGGGCTAAGACCGTCGTGTGGGAAAACGTGGCCGACAAGGTGCCGCATTCCGAGCATTCGCATTTCATAAATATCGACGGTGCGAGGATGCATTACCAGGAATTCGGAGAGCCAACGAGCCCGACGCTTATTTTGATACACGGCTATACAGCGTCGCTGTTTGTCTGGAATAAGGTCGCTCCGCTGCTTGCCGATGCTGGATTTCATATCATCGCGGTCGATCTCGTAGGTTTCGGCTATTCGGAAAAGCCTAAGTGGTTCGATTATTCCATCCAGTCGCAGGCGAGAATAGTGTCGCGTTTAATGAACAGACTTGGTATTGGCCGTGCGACGCTGGTTGGCAGCTCATACGGCGGTGCTGTCGCCTTGATATTGTGTCTCGATTATCCCGAATTCGTCGAAAAGTTGGTTCTGCTCGATGCGGTCTGCAACGACGAGGTGTTGACTCACCCGATCCTTCGGCTTGCGTCTGTTCCCGGCATCGGCGAGGTGATCACGCCGTTTCTTGTCGATTCTCGTGCGATGATGCGGTTCAGAATGCGTGGGACGCTTTCGCCCGCAAATCACCATCTGATCACCAGCGACCGCATCTCCAACGTCCTCAGGCCGCTCTCCGCCGCCGACGGGCATCATTCCGTCCTTGCAACCTCGCGCAACTGGCACGCAAACCGCATCGAGCAGGATGCTCACATGATCAACCAGCCAACGCTAATCGTCTGGGGCGAAGAGGATAATGTTATAGGTATCCACAACGGCTACAACCTGCACGATTCAATCCTTAATTCGCGCTTCGTCATCCTAAAGAACTGCGGTCACGTCCCCGCCGAAGAAAAAAGCGAACTCGTCAGCGATTTGGTTACGGAATTCTGTCGCGATCGGAAAGGGCGCATTGAGACGAAGGATAGCGATGCAATGCGGATTGAAGCATAAATGCACGATTTTGCCTCGTTCAATCAACGGTTAGTTCCAGCCGCAGAATCGATGGTTTTATCAGCATCCCCGGCAGCTCTTTACGGCAAAGGCACCTTCACAACAATTGCGATTAGCGAAGCAAAACCGATCGTTTGGGAAAAACACTGGCGCCGGCTAACCGCCAATGCGGCAATGGTTGGCATAGATATTTCGGAATTTTCCAAAGAATCAAGCCTAAACTCCCTTGAAGAAATAGTTGCGAAGAACAATGTAATAGACGGTCGTGCGAGGATCACATTTTTTGACGAATCGGCAAGCGGCATTTGGTCATCCGAGACCGGGCGAAAAACGAGTCTGCTAATAACAACCGGTAACAATCGCAAAATCGCGGACGATTTTCGACTAACCGTTTCGCCACACCGCATCAACACGACATCGCCGCTTGCCGGTATCAAATCCTGCAATTACCTGGAGCATCTGATGGCGTTTGAGGAAGCAAAGACACGCGGATTTGATGAGGCGGTCAGGCTTAACGAACGCGGTGAAGTGACCTCGGCCTGTATGGCGAATGTCTTTTGGCTGAAGGACGGAAAGCTGAACACGCCGAGCTTGAAAACGGGCTGCCTACCCGGAACGACACGCGAGTACATTCTTGAAAATCTGGAGTTCTATGAGGTTGAAGCAACGCTTGTCGAACTGCATTCAGCCGACGATATTTTTCTTACATCTGCCGGGATCGGCGTTGTTCAAATTGCGGAGTTTGAGGGAAGGGCGATGCGAAGGGAGCCGCACAGAATACTCGAGATAGTTCCAAAACCGATCTGAACGCACACAAAAACACGAACGCACACGCCATCGGCGCACGTTCGTGTTCATTCGTTAGAGAAAAAACCTAAGCTGCGGTTTCGAAGAGGGCGAGGATCTGCTTGCCTTCGATCGAACGCGGGTCGATGGTGCGAAGGTGCTTCTGGCCCTGCATTTCCCACAATGCCGTGACCGTACCTTCTTTTTCGACAGCCTGGTAATGAACGTCTTCCGGTTCCGTCGGAGCTTCTTCCGGGGCGTTAGCTTCGGCGATCGTGATCGTCGGTTTGGCTTCAGTTTCCGGTTCGCTGGCTGCGGCCTGGACCTCGGCAACT
>JAYSON010000217.1:0-12495 GCA_043722725.1 Chloracidobacterium sp. | reverse complement strand
GACTTGTTCTTCCATCTTTTCGCGTGAAGCTTCCTTACTGCCCTGGAAGCCGAGCGAGGTACGCTTTTGGATAAATTTTGCCCCGATGTTCGAGGTCATGATGAAGATCGCGTGTTTGCAATCGACTGTATTTCCCTGGGCGTCGGTCAGCATGCCGTCTTCGAAAACCTGGAGCAGGACGTTGAAAAGATCGGGGTGAGCCTTTTCGACCTCATCAAACAAAACGACTGAATACGGCGAGCGGCGAAGCTTTTCGGTGAGCTGTCCACCTTCGTCAAAGCCGACGTATCCGGGAGGTGAGCCGATGAACTTCGCGACGGCGTGCTTTTCCATAAACTCGCTCATGTCAAAACGGATAAGCGTGCGTTCGGAGCCGAAAAGATATTCGGCGAGCGTGCGTGCGACCTCCGTTTTGCCGACGCCCGTTGGCCCCAGAAACAGGAACGAGCCAACCGGTTTACTCGGATTTTTCAGGCCGGCACGCGATCGGCGAATCGCTCTTGCGAGTGCGGAAATTGCCGGACGCTGTGAAATGACGCGCTTATGCAGCTCAATCTCAATACTGAGAAGTTTTGTCGCTTCTTCCAGCTTGATGGACGAAACGGGAACGCCTGTCCACCGGGCAATTACCTCATCGACGTCATCCTTCGTCACCTCGACGGCAAAGAACGAATCCTCAAGAGTTTTTAGCTCGAACGAGATGATCTGGTCCTCGTTCGCCGCAGCACGTTTCCAATTATCGACGGTCTCCTTCCACGAAGGCTCGCCGCCGTTTTCAGCCTGATGTCGAAGCTTGGCGCGGGCACCGGCCTCGTCGAGAACATCAATCGCCTTGTCCGGCAGAAAACGGTCCGGAATGTAGCGGCTCGATTGATAGACTGCGGCTTCGAGAGCTTCTTTTGAATAACGGATCTGGTGGAAAGCCTCGTAACGCTCGACGATTCCGTTAATAATTTGCAGTGCTTCGATCTCGGTCGGCGGCTGGATCTTTACTGACTGAAAACGCCGTTCGAGAGCACGGTCTTTTTCTATCGTCTTGCGAAATTCGGTGGGCGTCGTCGCTCCGATGCATTGAATCTCGCCGCGTGAAAGTGAGGGTTTCAGGATATTCGCAGCGTCCAAAGTTCCCTCGGCGGAACCGGCCCCGACCAGCGTGTGCAGCTCGTCAATGAAAACGATATGCTCTTCGTTTTCCTTAAGCTCGGCCATGATCTTTTTCAAACGCTCTTCGAACTGGCCGCGATATTTGGTACCTGCAACGATGAGCGACAGATCAAGCGAAAGGATGCGTTTGTTTTCTAGAAAGCTTGGAACGGAGTGGTCGACTATCTTTTGCGCGAGGCCTTCGACGATGGCGGTCTTGCCGACGCCCGATTCGCCGATCAGCACCGGATTATTTTTTGTTCGGCGGCAGAGAATTTCGATAAGACGTTCGATCTCCGGCTCGCGTCCGATCAGCGGGTCCAGCTTGCCTTGTGCGGCGTCTTCGGTCAGATCGCGTGTGAATTCATGTAAATTCGGAGTTTTTGAATTTTCGGCTGTCACTGCCGGTATGTTTGGGAAGCCGGACTGGCGTCCGATCTCGTCGCGAACTTCCTGGATTCGCAAACCGAACAGCGAAAGAATCTCGGCCGCGATGGAATTTTCTTCGCGGGCCATGCCCAGCAGCAGATGCTCGGGGCCGATGTGACGGTTTTTCAGATGACGGCTTTCTTCGCTGGCGTAAAAGAGAATCCGCTTGGTTTCGGGTGCAAGGTGAAGCTCGGCCGATTGCGGAATGCGGTCGCGAAGCACGATGCGATCTTCGACCTCGCGGCGGACGGTGTCAACGGTCGTAGCCCGTCGGCCAGGGAAGTATCGTGCGGCAATAGTCTTGTCTTCACGCATCAGGCCGAGCAAAATATGCTCCGGTGCAATGACGGGCGAGCCGTATTGGAGCGCTTCATAGCGTGCGAAAAAAATAACACGGCGAGACCTTTCGGTATAGCGTTCGAACATAATATCAGTGCTTCACCTTCGCTGGCATACTACCTATTATAGCGAAAATTCTGGGCGATAATCCAAGTTATTTAAAATAGATAATTTACAAACTTGGCTAGATATAGTTGCAAACCCGCGCGAAATCCAAAAGTTATTGACTAATTATTCCGATCATTCGTGTTATTTCGTGTGAATTGGTGGTTACAGTCTTAGTTTTAAGAACTAACCACGAAATAACACGAAAAAGCACGAAAAGATTTAGTCATAGCGACTCGGTAAAACACCAATTATTACAGTTCCGCTGCGGTCAATTTGTCATCGTCGAACGCGAATCTACTTTTATCTTCCCCGGTTTGTCGGGCTGTGGGATCTCGATGACGAGCGGTTCGTGATTCTTCTGGATGCCTTTAAGGACGGCCGCCGCCGAACCTAGTTCGACTTTTGACGAAAGCACACGCGAAATACGTTTCGGCAGGAACATCGGAGCAATATTCGCGATCGAATCCGAAAGCGAAACGATATCGCCGCCGCCGGACCAATGCTGGCGGACAACCGTCGCGTCGGTGCGGTTGACCAGCCGGAGCAGCGTCAGCGCAACAACGTAAACATCATCGACCTGGCCGATAAACGGGAAAAAATCGGGGATAAAATCGAGAGGCGAAATGACATACACGATCGCTGCGAGGAATAGGGCCTTTTCCGCCGTCGGAACGCGGGCGTCCTTCAACATCCGGCCAAGCAGCAAAACCATGTTCGGCAGGAACATCAAAAAATTCCCCATGCGTCCCTTTGCTTCACGTTTGACACTGCGACTCGGCTTGTTTTTTACGTTAACGATCTCGGTCATAATTCGATTCCTTTATTTGCGATATCTAAAGTTTATGGACAACGCGATGTTTGTGCAAGTTTATCGGTTTATAGTTGTATGGTAAATTCGTCGTACGGCAGACTGCTAAGTCTGCCGCGACAAGCTCGGCAGCCTGTCGTACCATTATGATCCTTCAACAAATTCGCACACGGGCCGCCGCCGATCAGCAGTACATTATTTTGCCGGAGGGCGAAGACATACGAGTTATTCAGGCCGCAGAAATTTGTTCGCGCGACAAGATCGCCAAAATTACCCTGATTGGCGACGAAGAGAAAATTCGTGATGCGGCGGCCCGGGTCGGGGTGAATCTGAACGGCGTCGAAATACTGGATCACCGCAAATCAGCGGACTTTGGTAAATTGGCAACCTTTTATCATGAGCTTCGCCGTGCGAAAGGCATCACGCTGGAAGAGGCCGAACAGACGGTAAAAGATCCGCTCTATTTTGCAAATTTGCTGGTAAGACTCGGCAAAGCGGACGGTTCCGTCGCCGGTGCGACGAACACGACCGCTCACACTGTCGCGACGGCATTGCGGTGCATAGGAGTTCGCGAAGGCCTAAAAACGGTTTCGAGCTTTTTTCTGATGGTCGTGCCGGATAAGAAATTCGGGGCGAACGGAGCGATGATCTATGCGGATTGCGGTGTCGTGATCGACCCGGACGCGGGCGAGCTTGCCGAGATCGCCATCGCCTCAGCCGATTCTTGCCGCAGTTTATTGGGCGTCGAACCGCGCGTTGCCATGCTCTCGTTCTCGACCAAAGGAAGCGCTACACACCAGTCGATTGAAAAGGTAGTCGAAGCGACGAAAACCGTTCGTGCGAGAATGCCGGAGCTAAATATCGACGGCGAATTGCAGGCCGACGCAGCGTTAATTCCTTCGGTCGCCGAATCGAAGGCTCCCGGCTCCCGCGTCGCCGGTCGTGCCAACGTTCTCATATTCCCCGACTTAAATTCCGGAAACATCGCCTACAAACTTACCGAACGCCTGACCGGCGGCATCGCCATCGGCCCGATCCTCCAAGGCCTCGACCGCCCCTGCAACGACCTCTCCCGCAGCTGCAAGGCTGAAGACATCGTCGATGCCGTCGCCATCACTGCGGTTCAGTCACAGACTAGAAAATCGGTTTGATCAATCGTTTCCGAAACACATAAAGCTAAATCGCGGGTACACCCAGCTTTTGCTTCCGCCGACGTTTTTCGGCGTACATCGCTTTGTCGGCTTCGGCGATAATACTTTCGAAAGTTCTTTTCCCGTTTTTTGGAATAGGTGCGACGCCGATGCTGCACGCAAGCGAGTAAGGCTTGCCGCTCGTGGCGTTATATTCATCGAGTTTTTCGTTAATTCTGTCGGACATTAGGCTGACGTGCTCATCCTTCGAACCGATTGTCAGCATGACGAATTCATCGCCGCCCCATCGGGCGACCAGGTCTGAGCTTCGCAAAACCGTTTTGACGATCTTTGAAAACTCGATGATGGAGTCTGATCCGGCTTTGTGGCCGTAGTTATCGTTTATCTTTTTTAGCCCGTCCATGTCGGCGAACAAAAGTACAAGGCCACGGGCCGTGCCTTCGTGTCCTTCGAGCTTTATCTGCTGCTCGGCCATGGTAAGAAAGCCGCGGCGGTTGTAGAGGCCGGTAAGATCGTCTGTTAGCGAAAGATTTTTTAGCGCCTTCTGTGCCGCAATCAATTCAGTTACATCCTGAGCGTGGGCGAGTACGTATGGCTCCTTGCCGGGCTCGGAAGCTAAAATATTGTGATACCGCCAGATCTGTGGCGTCCCTTGTCTCGAGACAAGAGCAAGCAATCCGCTGGCGAGCCCTTCATTCTCGATCTGCCTAAGATACGTGGCAAACTGCGGCCGATTCTCTTCCGGCAAAAGGTCGCGAAGGTTTTTTCCGATCAGCTCATCGTTCACGTATCCAAGCGAAGCCAAGGCTGCCGGGTTTACCGTTGTCAGCGTTCCGTCCATATCGTGGATACAAATCATTCCCTGGCTGTAGTCAAAGAGGTCGCGATATCGCCCTTCATTTTCCGCCAGATCACGCTCCGCTTTTTTTCGTTCCTGATCCACGCGGTGTATGGTTTCGCTGTAAAAGTAAATGATCGCGAACATTAGTACGACTGACAGGAAGACGTTGAGCGCCGCTCCGAAACCCGTGTCGTAAAACCCGCGATTCTGCCCTATCACGCGCAGCCAGCCTACAATTGTCGGAATCAAAACCACAGCCGGCAATAATCTTCTGGCTGCCGTTCCGCCAAGGCTATCGCTCACCAGAAGCTTTACCGACCGGCTGTCGGTATTTGCGGCAAGAAGCCCTACGAAACATAAGAGAAACAGACCGGCCGTGTGCATCGCCATGTTGCTGTACTTCGAAACACCGTAGAGATGATCGGCCCCGTAGAGATGTCCGAGGACCGCGGCAAAGGTTGTGATCGACACAAGAAATGCAAACACCTCGCTTGCCTTCCGCAGACTTCGCCCGCCGCTCAGCAACGCGAGCGAAATTCCCGCCATCGTCAAATTGAAAGCCGTGTGCGGCGACATGCGGCCGGGCCGTATATCGCCCGCACCTATGCGTGCAGCCGGGATTAGCAGCGTATCAAGTCCGATATCGAAACCCGCAATATACTCGATCAGCGTTATAAATCCCATCAGGCCCACTGCTAAGCCGCAAATTATGGCGGCGTAATGAAAGCGGTTGTCACGATCTGCCTTAACGGCAAAAAATAAACCTATACCGGCGATTGCAAAAGCGACCGCGGTGTTAGGCATCATTTCAGGATAAGCAGGCAGTAGCGATCTCAGGTAAGCGACGTCGAAAACCCAGCCGAAAAGGACGGCCAGCGGAACGATAATCGCTGTGATCGCACAAAAATAGACGACCGTCTTTCGATTTAGTATTGAGTAATTGCTGCCAATCATGGAGTGTTGAAGGTAAAAACGCGGAGACTTGCTGGTCAATTATGGCCGTTTGCTGAGCGAAAACGGCTGTGGGCAATTTAACTGTAACACAAATGTGGGCATGAGCGGAATAAAATCAAAACCGATCTCGGCAAGATACACGAACCTTGCGATTCTTCAAGTCAAATCTCTCGCCAGCCTTCAGAATATAGACGAGCATTGCTCCGTCACGTTCTTTTTCCATTGACGAACATCAATTGCGTTCTGCCGACAACTTCGAGGCGGCGTGTTTATCCAGAAACGCAAGTAGCTTCGGCCGGTCGACATCGCCGGCGGCACGCAGCATCCATCCGGTGCCTTTATTAAGCCGCCCCCCTTAAAGCCTGGATGTCGATCTTGTGCATTTTTAGCATTGCCTGCATCACTCTATTTGCCTTGTCGCGGTCACTGCCTGCGAGCAGTTCGCCCAGGATCGGAGGAATGATCTGCCAAGACACACCGAATTTGTCGATCAACCAGCCGCACGGCTGCTTTTCTCCGCCCTCGGAAAGCTCTTCGTAAAAATAATCGATTTCGTCCTGTGTGTGACAGCTAACAAACTGCGATATGCCTTGCGAGAACTTAAAGTTCGGACCGCCGTTGAAGGCATAAAACCGTTGCCCTTCAAGCTCGAAGGTGCCGCCCATCACAGTCCCGTTCGGGCCGGGCATGGTAGTGACTATCTTTGAATTTTTGAAGATCGAAACATAAAAGTTCATCGCCTCGCCGGCGTGATCTTCGAACATAAAGAATGTAGTGATTTTTTGCATATGATTTACTCCTTTTTCTTCTCCTTTTGCCATTTTCTTTTTCTGCACGTAGTTTGCTTGTAATTCTTTTAAGTGTTTATCAAGCCGCTCAAAGCTCTGCGCCCCAGAATTGCCGATACTTTTATGTTCAATCGGAAACCTCATTTGGCGGAGCGGCGCTTCATGCTCGCTACCGATTCTAGTTTCTCCACGGCAGGAGCGCCCGCAGCCGTGTATCCCGAAGGTAAAGCCCACCCCAAAGCATAACGCCGAAAATCACCGGAAACAGAATCTCAAACGCGCTTCCACCGGCACGAACATGGGTGGCGACTGCTCCGCCAAGATAGCCCGTGAGCAATATCGCACCGAGAAAGGATGTTTTTGGGATGATATACAGGATCGTGCAAACGAGCAGAACGATGCCGAGAGGCAGAATTACGCCCTCCTGATAGCCGAGACTGACGGTTGCCTTCACAACCGCTTCCGGCTTAATAGACTTGCCGACCGCATCGAAGAGTAGAAATAACGCGGGCAATCCACTTAGAATTATTCCTGCCCAAGGCCGCTTGGACACAGTCGTTGATGTTTGTTCCGATTCAGTCATATTTGTTTCCTAATTTCAGATTATGAAATAAGTGGTTGATCTCCTTAAGCTACAAAACCGGTTTACTACCTAAAATGCAAGCAGAACCGATGTTACTACTCCTCATTTCTGCGCGTTTGGTCAAAATTTACCATCCACTGAATTCCGAGTCTGTCGGCGAACATGCCGAAATAGTCGCCCCAAAATGTATCATGAAACGCCATTTCGATCCGCGAAAACCAAGAATAAATCCAAGCTAATTGCAGAAGTTAAAGAGACGGTTCGCCGGGGCGGTTGTGTTTTCGAGGGCGTAAAACAGCCGTCGAACCCGCGTGTAAAAAGGTGAGAAATTTTGACGCTTGGCGAATCTGACAAATAAAGCGTTTGTCTCAGCAAAGGGTAAAGTAAGATAATTCGGGAAAATACAATAATCAATAAATGTAGGCAGTTATTTTTTGTACCGAGCTGACGTTATGGCTAAAAAAGACACAAAAGATCTTTTGGAGTTTCTAAAGCCTTTTGACGGCCCGATAGTCGATCTCGCGATGTGGCTGCGGGAGTTTATATGGGACATGTACCCGGAATCCAACGAACTGATCTACGATAATTACAACGCGGTTGCAGTTGGATGGTCGCCGACATTGACGTTGGGCGATACGTTTTGTTCGATTGCTGTTTACAATAATAAGAACGTGCATTTTGGGTTCTATTGGGGTTCGCGGCTGGCTGATCCGAGAGGCACGTTGCTGGGAAACGGCAAGCAATACAGATATATTCGCGTGGCGAAAACAGAAGACTTTCCCGCCGATTACATCAGGGAATTGCTGGAAGAGGCTTACGACAAATCCATTGCCGGTGCAAAAAATCTTGAAACCCAGCCGAAAGGAACGACCGTCGTAAAATCGATCTCGCCAAAAAAGAAGCGTCCGGCCTGAAGCACGCGGGAAAAGAGAAAAGTGAGAGAGCGGAAGCAGGAGCTTGACTGGGCCGCAAGCTAGACGCTCGCGGCCCGGTACTCAGACTCCTCAAGCAGTCGCAGCTTCCGTTTCCTTATTGAAAAAGCTTAAAAGTTCGACGTTGATCTTGTCGGCGTGTGTCCAGCACATTCCGTGCGGGCCACCCTCAATCTTAACGAATTTTGCAGCCGCTATAAGCTTCGAAAGCGGGACAGCGGTCGATTCGATCGGCAAAATACGATCCTCGTCACCGTGAAGGATCAATGTAGGAACATCGATATTAGCCACGTCATCGCGGAAGTCCGTCAACCACGAAGTCACGCAATCGAGCGTGCCTTTGGCCGAAGCGCCAGACGCGACGTTCCAGCTTAACTGCACAACCTGTTCGCTGATCCTTTTGCCGAGATTAACGTCCAGATTGTAGAAATTCTTAAAAAATTCCGTGAGAAATGCCGGACGATCTGCGACGATGTTTTTCTTGATATCTTCGAAAACCTCAGCGGGCACACCGGCCGGATTGTCGTCCGTTTTTAGAAGGTAGGGCGGAACTACTCCGATCATAACCGCCTTGCTGACGAGGGCCGAACCATATCTGCCGAGATAGCGGGTCACCTCGCCGGTTCCCATTGAAAATCCTACTAGATCGAAATCTTTTAAATCGAGATGCGTGACCAAAATGTTGAGATCCGATGCAAAAGTGTCGTAGTCATATCCCGTGGATGGTTGGCTGGAGCGTCCGAAACCGCGCCGGTCGTATGTAATAACGCGTCTGCCGTCCGCCAGAAGTGCAGCGACCTGTTTTTCCCACGATGCACCGCTCAGCGGCCATCCGTGAATTAGCACAACGGGCTTCCCGCTGCCGTGATCTTCGTAATATATTTCGATCGGAGTTGAATTTTCCTGACCGACTTTGATCTTGCTCATCTTATTTCTCCTATTTCCGGACATAAAAGCGAAAATGTCCGAACGTCCCCGGTACGTATCTCCTAAAGCCTTTTTTTGAGGATAGCGATTCTATCCGCCTAAGAATTCCGTCACATGAAATTTCGCTTTTCTTAATGATGATACAATCTGCAGCTTTTTTATCCAAAAATGGTTAGAGAATCCACGATTTTGATGGCCTCCTTCGCCCTCTGATCCCGCTTCGGTTTTTGCGCAAAAAAATGCTTTAATTTAAGGATAGAGAATGCGGAGTAAATCGCCGCGAGACGGGAAAGCGGCTTGAACCATTTGCTGCCTTATGTCGCTTGGGTGATGGCGCTTATCGCGACGGCGGGCAGCCTTTTTTCAGAGAGGTAAAAGATCTAGAAGCTTTAATCAGCGACGATCTGGCGAAATAAGAACATGAAGCAATGCCCGGCCTGTAAGACAAATTATACGGATGACAGTCTGAGCTTTTGTCTAGCCGATGGAGCCGCTTTGGATTCGGCGACGGACGAGCAGCCGACGGTTATTAAAAAGGCCGGAAATAAAGCGATGCAGGTCGATATCGGATCGATGGCGGCATCGACGGTAATGAGGCCGGCCGCCGAACCGATACCGAAAGGTTCGGCCGGAACGTGGATAAAAATCGCCTTGGGCACCTTTATTTTGGGCGTTCTTGCAATCGGTGCTGTCGGATTGATCGGAGCAGTTTTTTATTACGGATCGGGCGGAAAGGAAAAAGAGATAACCGCAAAAAGCCCGATGCCGACAGCAACCGCGACGCCGGATACCGAGAAGGAAAGGCTGCGAGACGAGTTAGCGAATATTCAAAAGAAACTCGCCGAACGTCAAAAGACGAACATAAACACGAACACGTTTCCGAGCGACAATGATGACGATCACGGTTCGAAGATTACGGCTACAGTCAATTCTCCGAATGACGGCTTTCTCGCACTGCGAAGCGTCCCAAACGCGGAACGAGGCGATCGTATAGCCAGAATTCCGCACGGAACAGAAGTTGAACTAAATAATTGCGAAAAGACGCAGGTGACGATAGCCGGGCGAAGCGGGCGGTGGTGCCAGGTCGAATACAATAGCAGAACAGGTTGGGTTTTTGATGCGTGGCTGGAATACTGATAGCAAGAGTTACGCAGTTACGCTTGACTCACGCACGACCGCGTAACTCTTACAAATTATGCTTCATGGCTTTACGAGTCCTCGGCGGGTTGTTATTACGGGTTTCGGGTGCATTACGCCGATCGGACTTGGGCGTGAGCAGTATTGGGAATCGCTCAAGACGGGCAAGAGCGGCGTTCGGCGCATAGAGAGTTTTGATGCGTCCGAATTTAATGTTCAGATCGCGGCGGAGATACCCGAATTTGATTGGAAGGCCGAGCTAAATTTAAAAGACCGCCAGCACGTTCCCCGCACGGTTCCGCTTGCCTTGGCAGCGGCGCGAGAAGCGGTCGCCGATTCAGCTATCAATACGGACGAACTTTCACTGGACGATAAGCGCCGCTTTGGAGTAATCCTCGGAACCGGCGGCGGTGGACTGTCGTTTACCGAAAAGCAGTTCGGATACTGGTTCTCGGGCAATGCGGGAAAGGGCAGCATCTATACGATCCCGGCTTCTACCCACGGGGGATTGTCGTCAGAATTGTCGATGGTTTTTGGGCTGCACGGTCTGTCACATGTCATCTCCACCGGCTGCACATCTTCGACCGACGCGATATTTTATGCGGCGCAGCACATTGCGCTTGGGCGACAGGATGTGATGCTGGCCGGAGGCGTCGATTCGCCGCTTTCGCCCGGCATTCTGAAAGGTTTCGAGGTAATGACCGTCTGTACAAAGGAGTGGAATGAGGAACCGGAACGTGCGTGCCGTCCATTTTCGAAAGACCGTTCGGGCATTGTAATTGGCGAGGGCTCATGGGTATTCGTGCTCGAGTCGCTGGAAAGCGCACAGGCTCGCGGCGTACGGATTTATGCCGAGATCGCCGGTTACGGCGTCACGTGCGACGCCTATCACCGCGTAAGACTGGAAGAAAATGGCATCGAACCTGCACGCGCGATGTCACTCGCGATCGAGGATGCTGGACTCTCGCCGGAAGATATTGATTACATAAACCTGCACGGGACCTCGACACAGCTAAACGACCGCATCGAAACCCAGGCCGTCAAACTTGCGTTTGGCAATCACGCATACAAGATCCCGATGTCGGGCACGAAATCGCAGATCGGCCACCCGCAAGGCGCAACCGGCTCGGCCGGGATCGGCGCAACGCTGCTTGCGATGAACGAAGACATCCTGCCGCCGACAATTAATTTAGACGAACCTGACCCGTCATGCGATCTGGATTACGTGCCGAATCATTCGCGGTTGGGCAAGGTCGACGCTGCGCTTTGCAATTGCATAGGGTTTGGTTCGAAGAATTCGGCTATGATTCTGATGAAGGTCTAAGTTATAGAAGCTTTAGGAAGGTACAGATGAAGAAACTACTATCGTTTAGCCTGTTTGTTTCCGCTTCGTTTTTCAGCTTCGAGCGGTTGGCAGTAGCTCAAACACATCCTGAAAATGATAAGAATGGGCCTAAGATGATTGCGCTCAAGACAGGTGAACCCGCGGAACTGGCGTATGACGCAGGAACGTTACGGATGTTGGCTTCGAGCGAAGAAACCAAAGGGGCATGGTCGCTGGTCGAATTAAAAGAAATGCCCGGCTACCATACGAATCTCCATCGGCACAACCATACGGATGAAGCGTTTTATGTGATGGAAGGTGTGTTGACAGTCAAAATAAATAACAAGACGATTGATTACCCGGCCGGTTCATATGTTTTGATTCCGCGCGGAACGCCGCACGCACAAGGAAACCGTGGAAAAGTTCCTGTCAGGGTTTTGCTGACAATGACGCCGGGCGGATTTGAGCAATCCTTTACAGACAGGGTCGAACTTTTCAGGACGGTAAAACCTGACGATCCCGATTTTAGGAAAAAGCGAAAAGAGAATGCCGCAAAAGGGAAATATGATGTAGAGTTTTTAGCTGATTGGGATACTCAAAAATAGACTTAACGCGAACATCGCCCTGATTCGGGCGAAATAACGCGAGCCATGCGTCAGGAAAAAATCACAATTCGCATAGAATCCGGCTTGGTCAAGAAGATTGATGGCCTTGTAAAAAGTGGTGTGTTTGCGAACCGAAGTCATGCTATACAGTCGGCGGTCAAAGCAGAAGTTTCGCGTATTGCGAAAAACCGGCTTGCTCGCGAATGTGCGAAGCTGGACAAAAACGAAGAGCGGGCTTGGGCTGATTTAGGCTTGATAACTTTTGGGTCATGACTAGTTAAGTCATGGATAGTTGATAATTTTCAATAGAATTGAGTAAAGGTTTTGTTTTCTATAATTGAATCTAAACTCACAATCTTTAAGGTGCAAGTAGAAGGTAGATTTTCGCATACCGCGAAACTTTACGAGTCTGACTTGGGCAAAACC
>JAYSON010000216.1:0-5673 GCA_043722725.1 Chloracidobacterium sp. | reverse complement strand
GGATTATTTCTATAACCTTCTCAATGTTTTCGGCATTGGCGACCGATGAGCCGCCAAACTTTAGAACTTTCATTTTGACTTTTCCAATAGGATTTCTTTTAATGCTTCGTAGTCCGGCCCGAGCTGTATGCTCACCTTTTTTCTTGAAAAGAGTTCGCGAATTGAATCGGGTATGGCGACCTGATCGCCAATAATATCTTTCACAGAATCGAACTTCACCGGATGCGCCGTTTCGAGAATAATCCCTTTTTGGCCAAAACGTTTCTCGATGTAATCCGAGAGAGCCCGGAAGGCAACGGCACCATGCGGATCGAGAACGTACCCGTAATCGCCGTAAACACTTCGCATCGTTTCAGCGGTTTGCTCGTCCGATATGCTCACCGCTTCGACCTTTCCTTTTAGGTCATTGGAACTATGATCGAAGATTTCAAGAATCCTCACAAAATTACTCGGATCGCCAACATCCATTGCGTTCGAAAGTGTCGAAACCGATGGCTTCGGCTTGTATTCGCCGCTTTCGAAAAATTGCGGCACGACATCATTAGCGTTGCAGGCGGCGATAAACTTATTGACCGGCAATCCCGAGACATGTGCCAGAACACCTGATGCAAGATTGCCGAAATTTCCGCTCGGAACAGATATCACTGGCGGTTCGCCCTGCCACTGTTTCAGAGCATAAAAATAATAAAATTGCTGCGGCAGCCAACGGGCGACATTAATAGAATTTGCGGACGTAATGAAAACTTGCTTCTGTAATTCGGCGTCGGCAATGGCTCGTTTCGCAAGTGCCTGACAGTCGTCAAAAGTGCCCTGTAATTCCAATGTAGTTACATTCCCGCCGAGCGTCGTTAGTTGCAATTCCTGGACCTCGCTGACCTTGTTTTTTGGGTAAAGGATAACGACCTCGACGCCTTCGACGCCAAGGAAACCATTCGCAACCGCGCCGCCCGTGTCGCCTGATGTAGCGACGAGGACAATCGTTTTTTCCGACCGCTCTCGCGAAAAATGCCGCAGGCAGCGGCTCATAAATCGCGCCCCGACATCCTTAAACGCAAGCGTCTGCCCATGAAACAATTCGAGAGCCGATATGCTCTCCGATATCTCGACAAGCGGAAAAGGAAAGTCCACAGTTTCCGCGCATATCTCAAACAGCCGTTCATCGGAGATCGAATCGCTTATATAAGGTTTTATCACCTCGAACGCGATGTCCTCGTTCGATGTTTGATGAAGATCCGCGATGAACTCCTTCAAAAGCCTGGGAATCGTTTCAGGAAAATAAAGCCCCTTGTCGTCCGGCTGACCCTGCAGAACCGCTTCTTTGAACGACGCAGGAGCCGACTTCCGGTTTGTGCTAAAGTATTGCATCAATAGGCGAGACATTCGTGCAGGATCTCGAACGCTAATGATAATACGTTTCTGATCGATATTGAAATATGCAGGAAGTTAGTGTTTTGGCTCCAGCGACCGTGTCTAATGTCGGGTGCGGATTTGATTGTCTCGGCTTTGCCCTCGAAAAGCCGTTTGACGAAATGACCGTCCGCAAAATTCCCGAACGAATCGTCCGCATCATCAATCGCGACGATTTCGGGCTGCCGACCGATCCCGCAAAGAATGTGGCCGGCGTGGCGTTAATGGCAATGCTCGCAACGGCGGAAGCGGATTTTGGCGTCGAAGTCGAGATAACAAAGCACATCAAACCCGGCAGCGGCATTGGCTCAAGTTCGGCGAGTTCGTGCGGTGCGGTCGTCGCCGCAAATCGTCTGTTGGGCGACCGATTTTCCAATCTCGAGTTAGTCGAATTCGCAATGGATGGCGAAAAGCTCGCCGCCGGTGCACGGCACGCCGATAATGTCGCTCCATGTATTTTCGGCGGTTTCACGCTGGTCCGTTCGACCGATCCACTCGATATAGTCTCGCTGAATTTTCCGCCGCTGTTCGCAACGGTCCTCCATCCGCAGATCGAAATTAAAACAGCTGAGGCCCGAGCAATCCTTCCCACTGATGTGCCGCTAATAGCCGCGATCCGTCAATGGGGAAATCTCGGCTCACTCGTTGCGGCATTGGCCCAAGGTAATTACAGTCTGATCTCGCGCTCGATGGAAGACTTCATAGTTGAGCCGTTGAGAAAATCACTGATACCGAAATTCGATGAGGTCAAGTCTGCGGGCCTTTTCGCGGGAGCCGTAGGCGGCGGTATCTCCGGCTCGGGCCCGTCGATGTTTATGCTTAGCGAAACGCGTGAGACTGCCGAGGCTGTTGAAGCAGCGATGCGGAAGGTTTACTCAGAAACGGAAATTGAATTCAACACGTACTTATCAGAGATAAGCCCCGTTGGAGTCCGATTTTTATGAAGCAACGCGAAGTAAGCTATTGAAATCGCGCAAAACTGCTAAACTAGACTTGCGATGCTAACCAGAGAATTAGAAGAAACATTAAGCTTTGCGGTTGATCAGGCCGTTAAATTCAAGCACGAGTTCGTGACGCTTGAGCATTTGCTGTTCGCGTTGCTCGACGATAGTTCGGCAAGGGATATTTTGTTCAATTGCGGTGCCCGGCTTGAAGAAATGGGCCAGTCGCTTGAAGATTATTTCCGCGATGTGCTTGAAAAAGTACCTGATTCGGCAAAGCATATGCCGGAGCTTACGTCGACGTTTCAGTCGACGATCCAATATGCCGTGCTGCAAGCCGAAGGCAGCGGTCAGGGTGCGGTAAATGGCGGTAATATTCTTGCAGCGATCTATCAAGCCGAGCAGTCGTATGCAGTTTATCTTCTGTTGCAGCAGGGCGTTTCACGTCTTGACATTCTTAATTACATTTCGCACGGTATTTCAAAGATCGACGCAGGTGACCCATTGCCCGAAGGTTTTGACGACGACGAATTTGCGGGCCTCGGTTCACCGGAGCGGAAAAAGCCGCTTGAGAGTTTCACGGTCGAGTTGGTGGATAAAGCCGCGAACGGCGAGATCGATCCGATCGTTGGGCGTGCCGCCGAGATCGAGCGAACGATCCAGGTCCTTTGCCGCCGCAAAAAGAATAATCCGCTTTATGTCGGCGAGCCGGGCGTCGGGAAAACGGCTTTGGCCGAGGGCCTTGCATTAAAGATCAGTGAAGGAAATGTACCTGAAGTTCTGATCGGAGCCAAAATCTTTGCTCTCGATATGGGCGCGGTTCTGGCTGGTACGCGTTACCGCGGCGATTTCGAGCAGCGGTTCAAAGCGATCATCAACGACCTGAAAAAAGAACCGAACGCCATACTTTTTATTGACGAGATTCACACTATTGTTGGTGCCGGTTCGGTGTCGGGCGGCTCGATGGATGCTTCAAACATTCTAAAACCGGCACTTGCCGGCGGCGAATTACGGTGTATTGGTTCGACGACGTTTGCAGAATATAAGGCGGCATTCGACCGCGACCGGGCGCTTGCACGCCGCTTTCAGAAAATCGATATCGGCGAGCCGACTGTCGATGAGACGTACCACATCCTTAAAGGCCTGAAGAAATTTTACGAAAAGCATCACGGGGTCAGGTATAGCGACGAATCACTGCGGACAGCGGCCGAACTTGCAGGAAAATATATAAACGACCGCTTTCTGCCGGATAAGGCGATCGATGTTATCGACGAGGTGGGGGCCTCGGTAAAGCTTTTACCGGCCAGCAGACGTCCGAAGCGCGTGACCGTGCAAATGGTCGAGAACACGATTGCGCGGATGGCAAAGATCCCGCCCAAGACAGTTGTCGCGGACGAGAAGGTACGGCTCAAAACCCTTCGTGAGGATATTAAGCAAGCTATCTTCGGCCAGGACGAAGCGATCGACAAGATCGCCGACGCGATTCAAATTTCGCGTGCCGGGCTCGGACATCAGACAAAGCCCGTCGGCTCGTTCCTATTTTCGGGCCCGACCGGCGTCGGCAAAACTGAGGTTTCAAAGCAGCTTGCGGAGGTTCTCGGCGTTGAGTTTATTCGATTCGACATGAGCGAATATGCCGAACCGCATACGGTTTCGCGGCTTATCGGCGCGCCGCCGGGATATGTCGGATTTGATCAGGGCGGGCTGCTTACCGAGGCGATAATGAAAACGCCCCACGCCGTCCTAGTTCTGGACGAGATCGAAAAGGCGCATCCGAATCTCTTCAATCTGCTGCTGCAGGTAATGGATTCGGCGACGCTCACAGACAACAACGGCAAAAAGGCCGATTTCCGTAATGTAATTCTAATAATGACCACGAACGCCGGTGCCCGAGAACTCTCGTCCGGCGGCGTTGGCTTCCGGAACAGTTCGGACACCAAAGGCAACGCAAAAGGCGTTATCGAACGTACGTTTACGCCGGAATTCCGCAATCGCCTCGACGCGTGGGTCCCGTTCCGCCCGCTTGATTTGGAAAACATCAAGCTCATTGTCGATAAATTTATCAACGAACTAAATGGCCAGCTCGCCGAAAAACGTGTCCTCGTGAAACTGACTGAAGAGGCCCGCGAGTGGCTGGCTACGCACGGCTTCGACGCTCGCTACGGCGCCCGCCCAATGGCACGGCTCATCCACGACAAGATTAAACAGCCGCTGGCGAATGAAATCTTGTTCGGGAAATTGGCCGACGGGGGAAGTGTTTTGGTTGAGGCGGATGAAAATGGCCTGAGCCTGAGAATTGCCTAGGGCCGCGGCAAAAGACAGCGAGTTGTTCTGCGGCCATCATGGGGACGAAAATCTACCCATGTTATCTGACTACTTTGCTTTTGGAAATGGACGATTCTACCTTAAAACAAGATAGGCAGTTTGTTCTCGATAGCGATTTTCCCTCTCTGTTCCATAAGACTTCGAACACGCAGGAAGTTTTTCCGATTCACTTTCCGGAAACCATCTTTGATTGTGACATTGATGATTGGACACACGAACACTATATTCGGTTAGTTACTTGGGAGATAACCGGTGTTTACACAAAACATGCTCAAGAGAACCTGGTTATTCTCCAAGAGTATTTGAATACGTTCGTAAATCAAGGAAAAGATGGACATATTTCCCGCTCGACGCTCAGTCGAGGGGTGGCATACTTTTACCTACTGGATGGCCGACACTTTCCTTACGACTTCCAAAAGGAGAAATCACCGACCAAAGAAGATTTCATCGCATCGATAACAAGATTCTTGCAAGCCTGATCAATAAGGAGATATTAAACCTGTTTAAGGAAATCTTAGTGAGAACGTGGACAGGAGTGTTAATCGGAGTTGCTCTTTTAGTGATCGTTGGCTACATCGCTCCCACATTTTCGACGGACAAACTTACTGCGGCCAGCAGCGCAGCGAATCTGCCACCTCTATTTGCGGTGGGCAAGCGACTTGAATGTCAGGTTTCCGATCGACCTTATCGCGCCCTAGAGTATGAAATATTGAAAATTGATAAAGACAGCAATTGGGTGGAGGCCAACCGCATTGTCAAACCAGTACCTGACGCTGACGGACGACTAAGCGAGTCAACAATGAGCGAAATTCTGTGGATAAATCTCGGTCATATTACGTGGTGCAAGGAGATTAAGCCTTCGGCGACTAAGTAAGCTTAGGTAGCGTCCAAATAACATGAAGTGAGGTGGTCCTAAAAAGTGGGACAGGAGTGTTGCTTAGGTTTTACTCCTTTGGTTGAATTTTTGTCAAATGTTTTTGGTGACAAAGGTCTGAAAACC
>JAYSON010000215.1:0-3221 GCA_043722725.1 Chloracidobacterium sp. | reverse complement strand
TTTCGGTCTGTCCGATAGCCAGATTATTCGCTTTGCTAAAGCCAAGGTTGCCGCCGCTTTCGATAAGACGAAAATTTGTTTCGCCCAACATCGCGGCCGCTTCGTCCGACATCATCCATTCAACGCTTCCATCGCTCGAATCATTGTCAACTACAACGATCTCGTACGGTACGCTCGGCGGATTATCGACAATACTTTTGAGGCAATTCGGAAGAAAAGCAACGCCGTTCCAATTCACGATGATTATCGAAAGCTTCAGAGACATTCTATTGCTTCACCGCCCAGCAGCACAGTGTGTCTCCGTAGTTGCTGTTCATCGAAAACTTTAGCCTGTTTGCGAATCTTAGCGGCAAACGTCCGATTTCCTTATTGGCCAGCAGGTTCTCGCGATCCGGCATTTTTTCGCCGATGGCTTCTTCAATTTTGTAAATGGTTTCCCATTCCCAGAAATTCCCTAAGAGTGTTGTTAGCTTTTCGATTTTCAAGCCTGCTTTTTCCACTGTTTTCCTGATCGTTGCAGGTGAGAAACCATAGAGATGTCGCGGCGAGTCCCAATGCAGCCAATGTTTGCCGCTTTTATGTTGGCCGTAGCTGTCGATATTTGGTGCCTCGATATAGATGATCCCGCCGGGCTTCATAAGGGCGGCGATATTTTTTAGCTCTTCGACCGGATCGGTAAGATGTTCGATCACATGGCTCAAATGCACATAATCGAAGCTCTCTCGTTCAAACGGGGCATCTGCTATTTCTCCGCAAAAGACATCGATATCATAGTTTTCTTTAGCAGCCTGACTCGCCTTCTGACTCATTTCAATACCGTTGACTTCCCAACCCAGCCGTTTCAAAACGTTCAAGGCGTAACCGCTTCCGCAGCCGACTTCGAGGGCCTTCCCGCCGGGAACAAAACGCGGCAAACGATCATTCCAACCGAAGGTCGCCTGCTCCTTCAAAAATTTAACAAACAGCGGTTGAAAGATCTTTTGCCATCTATTGATAGTTGGTACGGAGTATCCGAGGCTTTCTAGCACCGAATATCTGATCTTGTCTCGAACACCGCCGATCAATTTGCGCGAAGATATTTGATTGCTCGGGTCGTCATTCGATTGGTAGCTGTAATAGTCGCCTTCGGGATAATAAAACCCGAGATTTTCCTTTTTTGGACGAGGCGAAAGTCGCGCAAGTCCGCAGCCTTTACACTCAATCACTCCGAACTTTCCTGGTAAATGGTGCAGTCGGTCGACATTCCAGAACAAAAACTCACTGGTGTTGGAATGACATAGCGGACATGTTTCAACCAATTCCGTTTCAGGCGCATCAACCGTGTCGAGTTTATCTCGTAACGTAGGCATTCAACTTATTCGTAATCCAAGTGATCTCTTCTCGCTCCAAAACCACTTTCCATACGATCAGGGCATAAATAGCGGTAGTTATTAGGGTAATGATTATTACGGCGAAGTTCAATTCGCGGAAATACAGCATCGCCGCCAAAGGAACGAGCATTATCGCAAAAGCAGAGATAAACGACTGCGTTGCTCTTTGAGTAAACGAAACGCCGGCGACCTTTTTTGCCAGCCAAAACAATACTGCCGAATCCGCAATTACACGTATCGACCACGCCGCAGCCGCACCGCTCGCTCCAAACCGCGGGGTCAGCCACGCTACAAGCAGAATGTACGGTACTAGTTCGATCCAGTAAATTTTCGCAAAAATATCCGAACGTCCCGAAGCCATGATCGCTGCGTACGGAAAATACGCAAGAACGTTGAACGCGAGTCCGAACGACAATATGTAGAACGGCATCGGGCTCTCGCGTCCAAAATCCTCACCGCCCCAGATGGTAAAAAAAGGCTTCGCAATAATTGCGAGCGCTAAAATGCCGGGTACAAGCAGGATAAGATTGATCCTGATGCCGCGCGAATAAAGTGCGCTAAGGACTCCACGATTTTCATGGCTTTGAAGCTGCGAAAATACCGGAAATAGTGATTGGGTCATAGAACCCGAAAACATCGCGATCATCGTGGCGAGCGTGGTTGCCGCCGAGTAGAATGCAAGCGTTTCGACCGACGTGACCCTTGTCAAAACAAGCTTTTCCGAGTTCGCGAGCAAAGCGGCCGCGATGCCGCCGATCACCAATGCCGCGCCGAATTTGAGCATCGGGCGGACGGCAGCTCGTTCGATGGAAGTCTGAAAAAGCTCGCGAAGCAATCGGCCCGAAACAAATATGTGTCCGAGCAGTGTCAGTGAGCTGACCGCGATCAATACCATAATCGCACCCGCGATGCCGCCCCCGAGATAAATAACTATGGGTACCGCGATCGCGCCGAGTATCCGGAAACCGGCGTTGACCAGTGTGTTCAGGTCCATCCGAAGCCGGGTTAGCTGCGGCGTGTTAAACACAAGGCAAAGGAAATTTAGTACGAATGCTATCGACGCCAGTTTTAGCGCAAGCGATGCTTCGGCAAGCAGGTGCTCCGGGACATTGAACCATCCGATCAACGTGCCGGAAAGAAGAAATATTGCGGCCGCGACCGGGACCGATGTCAACAGAGCGATTAGCCCGGCGGTGCGCACGATCCGCGCCTCTTTATCGCGTGAACCCGACGCGAAAGCCTCCGACCCAAACTTCGTCGACGCCATTCCCATCCCGAAATCGGCAAAACCGAGATAGCCTGGGATCAAAAGCACCAGGACCATCACGCCGTAACCCTCCGCCCCCAAAAGCCTGATAACGATCGGTGTTGCAAAGAGGGACACGCCGAGCGGCAGCACCTGGCCTGCGAGCGTCCACAGGGAGCCCTTGACGACCTTGGTGGTCATTCCGGCGGTCGTTGGAGCTGTTATTGGATTGTCGCTTCCGGTAGAGATAGGATCAGGATTCACTTGCAAAGTGTATGTAGAGGGCACGGCATGTGTCAAACGAATCCGTTTTCGGGTACTGTCCTATTTTGTGCTGCCTAAAGAATTCTGAAAGCCTTCTTCGTGACCTTTGTGGGTTTCGCTTGGTGTTCTTTGTGTTAACGTTCCCTTCTTAACGTAAGGCAAGCGCCAGGTTCTGTTGACATATGACTCCCCTCCTTGCTTAGGAGGGGTGGCAGCGGCTTTGGGCTGACGGGGTGGTAGATCGGTAGAATCAGAAACAATCATTAACGATCAAAGAGCTTTTTCAGAACTACCACCCCGTCCGCGAAACGCGTCCACCCCTCCTATGCAAGGAGGGGAGT
>JAYSON010000214.1:0-2948 GCA_043722725.1 Chloracidobacterium sp. | reverse complement strand
CTGCATCAGCCTCTTTGCGGTTTTGGCTATTTTGACTGGTGTTGGGGTAATTGAATCGACTGGTGCAGCATTGACGTCGGCAAAGATCGCTCAAAGCATTAGCTTCCACATAGTTGCGTTTCTCGTCGTCGGTTTACTAGCGGCGCGGCTTTCTGCTCGCAGGTCGTCCGGCGACCAACTGGAAGAGGCGACCAAGAACCTCGCCAATCTCCGAGCCCTACACGAACGAATAATTGAATCGATCCGCTCAGGCCTTATCACTACTGACCTTGAAGGAAATATTTACACCTTCAATGCCGCCGCCACCGAGATTACCGGATACAGGGCCGAAGGAATGCAGGGACAAAAGATCGGGTCGTTGTTCGGAGACATTACTCACGAGGTCGAACAATCGCTTGGAGCGGTCGATGACGGTGAACAATTACCTCGCTTCGAGGCAAATCTGATCACACCCGATGGTTTCGCCGTCCGAATCGGCTACAGCATCTCGCAGCTATTCTCCGAAGATAACGTGGCGACAGGCTTAATCATCACGTTTCAGGATCTGACAGAGATACGCTCGATGGAAGAAAGCGTTCGGAGAAAAGAGAGGTTAGCGGCCGTCGGGCGGGTCGGCGCCGGGCTGGCACATGAGATCCGCAATCCTTTAGGAGCTATGCGAGGAGCGATCCAGGTGCTCGAATCGAACACTCCGAAGGAATCGATACAGGCTGATCTCATGGGAATAATCCTGCGCGAATCGGATAGATTGAACAGCATTATCACGAATTTCCTTAGTTATGCCCGGCCAACGGTCGGGAAATTCTCTGAAATCGACGTTTGCGAGGCGATACGCGACACGATGAAGCTATTGCGGCACAGTCCGGACGTCGGTGAGGGCCATGCGATCGAAGATCTTCTGCCGCCGCAGCCGATATTTATTTCAGCAGATGCGACTCAGTTGAAGCAGATATTCTGGAATCTTACCAGAAACGCGATCCAGGCGATGCCTAATGGCGGCAAGCTTTCGATAAAGCTTGAGCCGATCTCTAATAATCGCATCCGGATCGTATTCGAAGATACCGGAACCGGAATGTCGCCGGAAGCTGTTGAACAATTGTTCGAACCGTTTTCAAATTCGACATCCGGCGGAACCGGGCTCGGCCTCTCGATCGTTTATCAGATCATCCGCGATCATAACGGAACGATCAACGTTCGAAGCAGTGAAGGCGAAGGAAGTGTCATTACCGTTGAGCTTCCGTCCGAGAATAGGCGGCAGAGCTTACCGGAATTATCCGACAATATTGAAGATTCCATCGCACCTAATCGATTAAAAGGTCTTTTGAAGGTGAAAAAAGAAGAATCCAAACTTTCTTCTTGAATTTTACGCAGATATTTTGTGAGAATAGATTATGCGGATGTCTTATACTTCGTTTAACCGCATCCCTTCAATCTCCAAGTTCTTTTTAATTTATTTGCGTTAGGTGGAGCACTTGCGGCTTTATTGCCCCTCCTCTTTTCCTTCTTGATCCTTCTTGTTCCGCTTGTTCCGCTTGTTCCGTCGTGAAAGTTTTTTTACCACGGAACAATAGGAACGGGAACGAACCAGAAATAATAAGAAAATTAACGACCTGGAATTAAACTTAAAAAATGTCAAACATTCTCATCGTTGATGACGAACAAAGCTACAGGCAGCTACTCAGTCTTGTATTTAACGGCGACGGCCACAGTATCCGAACTGCTACAAACGGGCGCGAAGCTCTCCAGCTGCTTCAGGACGAAGCCGCCGATCTCATAATTTCGGATGTAAAAATGCCGGACATGGACGGGATCGAGATGCTGCGTGCTGTTCGCGAAACTCTTCCGGACCTCGGCGTAATACTTATGACTGCGTTTGCCTCGGTCGAAACCGCCCGAGAAGCCTTCAAGCTCGGAGCCGACGACTTTATCCAAAAGCCGTTCGATGTCGAAGAGCTGAAGCTAATCGTCCGTAAAACGCTCGAGAAACAGGTGTTGATCAGTGAAAATCGTGCATTCAAGCGTGCCCAGCGTGAGCGCGGCAGCGTCAAAAACATCGTTGGAAACTCCGCGAAGATGCACGCGATATTTCAAATGATCGAAACCGTCGCCGAAGTTCAGTCAACAGTCTTGATCACCGGCGAGAGCGGCACGGGTAAAGAGCTCGTCGCCCGGGCGATCCACGATCTCAGCGCGCGGGCCGAAAAACCTTTTATTTCGATAAACTGCGGTGCATTTACCGAGACGCTGCTTGAATCCGAGCTGTTCGGATATATAAAAGGCTCGTTTACCGGAGCTAATGCTAACCGTAAAGGCCTGTTTGAGGCCGCACATAAGGGAACGATCTTTTTAGATGAGATCGGCGAGATGTCGCCGGCGATGCAGGTCAAACTGCTTCGCGTGCTGCAGGAACGGCGGGTGCGCCCGGTTGGGGCCCACGACGAGATACTTATTGACGCCCGCGTCATCGCCGCGACCAATCGGGATCTCAAACAAATGTCGCTCGAAGGAACATTTCGAGAAGATTTATTTTATAGAATTTCCGTCATCCCGATACATCTTCCGCCGCTTCGCGACCGCCGAGAGGATATCTCCGAGCTGGTCAGCCACTTTATCGGCAAATTCTGTGATCAGTCCGGCCGTAAACTTGGGATCACGCCGAATGCCATGCAGCTTCTGGAAAACTATCTGTGGGGCGGCAACGTTCGCGAGCTGGAACATACGATCGAGCGGGCAGTTGCGCTCGAACGCACCGAGGAAATTCAACCCGAACGGCTGCCCGACCATATTACCAACTACAATCCCGAACGCATTAAGGCCGAGTTCGAACTACCCGACGACGGCCTGAACCTGACAGCCCATCTTGAAAACCTCGAAAAAACTTACGTCGTCGAAGCTCTACGCATGACCGCAGGCAACCAGACCAAGGCCGCAGACCTTCTTCAAATGCA
>JAYSON010000213.1:0-13038 GCA_043722725.1 Chloracidobacterium sp. | reverse complement strand
TGCCTTCGTCGCCGTATTTGCCGATTAGGGTTTCGATGTTCTCGACGGCGGGCGTTTCGAGCGGTTCGAAGCCGTAGCTTTCGTAAACCTCTTTTATGATTCCGATGACGTAATTGCGTTTGCGGACATCCGAGGGGAGAAAGTCACGCATGCCGCGGGCTGGATTCGTACTTGCCATAAAAGTATCTTACCGCAGAGACGCAGAGTTTAGTACGGAGATTTAGTTACGAATTACCCGTATAACTCGAATGAAGGAAAGTCTTATTAGTGCTATTCGTGTAATTCGTGGCTAAATTAGCTCGGTATTAGCGATATTTGAGTTTATTTACTAAAAAAAGTGTAACCGACGTAGAAAAGGTTGTTGTCGAAGCCGGGGTTTTGGATGCCGCGGCCGCCGTTTGAGATGTGGTAATACTTGTAACCGACCGTGACGGAGCGTTTTTCCCTCAATTTGAATTCAATGCCGCCGCCAACATCGGCGGTAAACGTAAAGCGCGTGCCGACGAAATTTGGCATCACCTTATTGAAATATAAAAGTCCTCCGCTTCCGGCCAGGAATGGCTGCATCCGCTTTCGCGGTCGAAAATTTATTTGTAGGCCAAGCGGCGCAACACCAAAAGCATATCGCGTCGGCCTGAACGATCTGGCCGATGGCGGAACGGTGTTCAGCACTTCCACATCCGGGTAATTCAAAAACGCTGCGGGTACCACATCCGCCGTGTATTTCAAATTTATTGCGTCACTGTTGTTGAATCGCCGTGAATAACGGAACGCAACGATCCCGAACCGAGCGTCGGGCGTGCGTCCGAAGGCCTTGATAAATGTGTTCGAATCCGGCGAGAATCCGCCCCAAACTGCGAACTCGTTCTTGCCCGTTTCTTCGTTCTGAGCGCAGATGGCGGACATAGATATGAACAGGCAAATAGCCGCGAAAATAGACTTTTTCATAATTCAGAAAATAGGTAAGCGAGTTGGATTTTACGCTCAAACCTGAAGATTGTAAAAGCGGCGAAATGAGCGCGGCATTATTCCCGCACGGCCTTGTAAATCGCGGACAGCGCAATATAACTACGAAAATTTTGCCGTATCTTTACGATTTCGTCTTCGGTCAGCGGACGTTTCACTTTTGCGGGGCTGCCCATAACCATTGAGCCGGGCGGGATTTGGGTATTCGGCGTGATGAGGCTGCCGGCGGCGACCAGCGAGTTTTTGCCGATTCGCGCTCCGTCCAAAATGATTGACCCAATCCCGATCAGACAGCCGGTTTCGATATAACAGCCGTGCAGAGTCACGCGGTGGCCGACGGTTATCTCATGCTCAAGGATCGTCGGATGCGTTTTTGAGCTGACGTGAATTACCGTGCCGTCCTGAATATTCGTCCCGGCACCGATGCGGATGTAATTGACATCGCCGCGAAGGATCGCGCCAAACCAGACGCTCGCGTTCTCGCCGATATCGACATCGCCGATGACAATTGCATCGTCGGCGATGTAAGCGGTTTCGTGGATATTGGGAGTGAAATTGTTGAAGGATTTTATCATTTTCAGAAGAGTTTCACGCTCAGACGCGAGGGACACAAAAGAAGAAAATAGGCAGCAAAATAGATCATTTGCCCAATTTTCGCCTGACCATGCCGAAGGCCTGCTCCAATTCCGTTACGCGCAAAAGCTTAGCAACGATAACAAAGGCAATACCGCCGAGTGCGATCGGTACAAATGCCTCGACTAGTCTCAAGGATAAGGTTGCTGCTCCGAATTCGTCGATCAAAAACCGATAACTCGCGTAACAGACTGCGGAAAGCACGGCGGAAGCGGCCGCTATCTTCATAAACGACAGAAAAATGTCCCGACCGTTAAGGCGTTTAACTCGTTTTCGCATTATCAACGCGAGGGCGAAGAAATTTACGAGTGCGACAATTGACGTCGCCAACGCGACGCCGACGTGGCCGTAACCGTGCGGGGTCTCCGGCGACACGCCGTAGTGCGAAAGCCATTCGCGCATGAAATAGCTGCCTAAAAAGTTCACGCCGATTGACGCGATCGCGATTATCATCGGCGTTTTTGCGTCGTTCAATGCATAAAATGCAGGTGACAATATCTTTATGGCCGCGTAACCCGTAAGCCCGATTGAATAGCCGACGAGTGCGATAGCCGTCATGCTGGTCGACGTGGCGTCGAATTTGCCGCGTTCATAGATCAGCCTGACAATCGGCTCGGCAAGTACGATCAGGCCGCAGGCCGACGGCAATGTCATAAGAAAAACGAGGTTCATCGACGAAGAAACGGTGTCGCGAAATTCCCTGATTTTACCTTCGCTCGCCAGCCGCGATAGTACGGGAATCGCCGCTGTTCCGACCGCCACGCCGAATAATCCGATAGGGAATTGCATCAGCCGAAAGGAGTAGCTCAACCAGCCCTGAGCTCCCTCGATTCCCGAGACAAAATACGTATTTATCAGCACGTTTATCTGCACCGCCGATGTTCCGAGAATGGCCGGTGCCATTAGCGACATCACCTTCCGCACGCCTTCGTCGGTAAAGCTCAGGATCAGCGAAAAGCGAAATCCGACCTTTAACAAGGACGGTATCTGCATTAGGAATTGTGCTGCTCCGCCGATCAGCGTGCCGATCGCCATGCCGATGATCGCCCATTGCGACGGGAAATCCGGGACAGCATTTTTGTCGCCCGAATTGAGCCAGCCGCCGCCGCTCAGCCAATATGCCAGGCCGAGGCCGAATATTATTGAAACGATATTGAAAACGGTCGATGCCGACGCCGGAATGCCGAAAACGCCTTTCGTGTTAAGTACGCCCATCGCTACCGCTGCGAGAGCGACCAGCAAAATGAACGGAAACATTATCTGCGTTAGCGTCGTCGCGAGTGCGGCCTTTTCGGGTGAAAAGCCGTCGGCGATCAGGTTGACGAACTGGCGTGAAAAAACTACGCCGATAATACAGATCACGCTCATTATTACAGCGAGCAGGTTGAGAATAAGGCTCGCCAGCCGCCACGCTTCTTTCTCGCTTCTATTGATCTGGTAATCGGTAAAAACCTTTACAAAGGCGACGGAAAGCGCGCCTTCGGCAAAAAGATCGCGAAGGACATTCGGAATGCGAAAGGCTACGACATAGGCGTCGTACAAGAAACCCGCGCCGAAATACCTTGCAAAGATCATTTCGCGGACAAGGCCCAAAACGCGCGAGAACATCACCGCAATCGACACGATACCGGCCGATCGTGCAACGCTCGTTTGTTTTGTAACCGGTTTTTCGGTTGATGCTTCGACCCTCTGTCCGGCCTCGGAGGGATCCGCCAATTGCTCCGGACTCTCGGATTCAGGCGGCTCTTTTTCGATCTCGTTCATTGGCAAGCGGAATTCACAAACACTTATGTCCGCACTATCTTACGGCTTTCGGCGCGGCAAAAACAAAAAAGGAAGCATTTTTTTCTGCTTCCTTAAGATCAAAAATGTATTAGATCGGTTATTCGCTTCCCGCACGACGCACATTCGGATAGGTGATCCTTGTCCGGGCCAGACGCGAGTTTAGCGATATCGGGTTGTAAGCCACTGGTGCCGCGCCGCCGAACTGGCCTTGTATCAGCGAAATATAATAGTTCTGAAAGCTCCGGAATCGTGCCACGCTGCCACGCTGATTGAAGATAACAAACAGCAGCTTTCCGCCGCGAGTGTTGATTTCGCCGGCGAGAGCACTCACGCCGCCATCCGTGTTGCCCAACGTTCCGGTCTTACCCACGACGCTGCCTGTCGAAAAATCCGTATCGAAACGATTTTCGAGCGTGCCTTTGTCGATACCCGCAACCGGCATAACGTCGGCAAACGTCATCTTGTATCTGGAAAGCTCACTCCGCAGCGTGCGAAGAAGCTTCATCATCGCGCTCGGTGTCACACGATTGATACCGAGGCCGCTTGAGGTCTGAATTGAAAATTCCTGTGGCTGGACGCCCGCGTTTTGCTGCACAAGCCTCGCCACCGCATACGGGCCGCCGACCATATCGCCAAGCCTTTCCGCCAGAAAATTGTTCGAATAACAAAGCGTGACCTTCAATATCTCACGCATCGGAGCCGATTCATGAGAGAAGAGCAGATTTACATTCCCAGGCATCGGCTGTACATAAACGTCGCCCGTAAAGCTGACGCTCGGAATGCCCGCAGACTGACCGATTTTGCCCGAGTTTGCGAGGAAGTTAGAATATACACTCGAGGCAGCGGATGAGCGTTTTGACGAATCCATCGTTGCAAAAAGCGATTGGCTCGAACGCTGCGGCGATGTCGAGTAATTCATCGCGAAATTATCGGTGACGATAAGATCACCTTCGATAGTTCGGATGCCCATGCGATTCAGTTCGCTTGCAAGCGTGACCGCATGCTCAAATCCGAACATCGGATCTTTGCCGGAAACGTAAATATTACCGTGAATCGTACCCGTAGATTGTTCAAAACTGCCGTCAGTCCAGACGTTTGTCGGAAAACGGTAATCAGGGCCGAAGGTTTTTAGTACCGCAAACGCTGTTGCGATCTTTACATTAGATGCGGGGTTGTATGCATAACTGGAACCGCTTTCTACGACGACGTTACCATCAAGCGTCTCGACCAAAACACCTGAATAACCCGGTATCGAAGCTTCGGCAAGGACCGGTATCGATGTTTTTACCGCAACCGCCGTTGCCGGAATACCGGCGGTGACACTTCCTGTCTTTTTTACGAGCGGAGCGGACGAAGCATTCGGCCCCGAAGGCTCTTTATGGACCGTAAT
Source organism: Chloracidobacterium sp. (assembly GCA_043722725.1). Classification (GTDB taxonomy): domain Bacteria; phylum Acidobacteriota; class Blastocatellia; order Pyrinomonadales; family Pyrinomonadaceae; genus OLB17. The sequence goes on along the minus strand of JAYSON010000213.1, from coordinate 8,264 downwards.
GTCCTGTAGAAGGGGCTGCGAGCTTGATTGTCCAAAAACCGCGACACCAAATAAAGAAATTATGACGGCAATGCTCGGCCAAAAGGCTATTTTACTGATCGAACTCTTCATTAATTATTTCTCGTTCGGGTTTCGGGGCGATGAATGCTGTTTAAAGGCAGACAGGCAACTAATACTATAACACGAAGACCAACCCAATTTTCAACCCTTTATTTTAACCATTGCTCCGAAACCCTCCAAAGCTTTAACGTGCAATTCGATGAATTCGTTCCTATTTTCGATGCCATATATTTAACCCTTCCTTATGGCAGCCATCTGTATTACTTATACATTAAATATGACCAGTTCGAAAAGACTTTTTTGCGTACTGGACCATAATAAGACCATAATAAATTTGATTGACACGACATTTGAGCGCTCCTAAGATTGAATAAACGGCGAACGTGTGAAAAAAGAGAAACAGCCCGTCAACTTAGAGACGATTCAAAAGGTCCATGCGGACCGAGGCGATGAGATACGCCGACGTCTGTTGGAGTTTGAAAATATTTGGAAGCGGGGAACCGATGCCGATCTCTGGGAAGAGATGGTCTTCTGCTTTTTTACAGGCGGGTGTTCAGCGAAGATGGGATTGCGCTCGATCGGAGCCGTGAAAACGCTGCTTGCGGATGGCGAACAGCCTGATCTGGCAAAGGCTTTAACCGGCGTGCATCGCTATCCAAACGCCCGTTCCCGATACATCGTTGCGTCTCGCACCTTCCTTCGTGAACATTGCGGAATGAACTTGCGTACCAAACTGCAGAGTTTCGATTGTCATTTTGAGAGGCGCGATTGGCTTGTAAAGGAAAAGGGTATAAAAGGCCTCGGTTATAAGGAAGCGAGCCATTATCTGCGAAACATCGGTTTTTCGGGCTATGCGATCCTGGATAAGCATGTTTTGCGATGTTTGCACGAGCTTGAAATAATCGACGAGCCAAAGCCACCAAATACACGTTCGAGGTATCTAAGGGTTGAAGAAAAGCTAAAACAACTTGCGAAACGTGCGGAAATTGATTTTGACGAACTCGATCTTGTCCTTTGGTCAATGAAAACGGGCGAGATCCTTAAGTGAGGTCGCCGATTTAGCGATTGCGGGAAAGGAGTTTGCGTTATGAGAGTTGATCGTTTTCGAATTAGCGTCATGCATTTTCCTTTCCGATTGAATCATTTAAGCATTGCGTTGTTTATTTGCGTGATCGCAGCGTCCGCTGCATTAGGAGCAAATGACATTCAGCAGGTTGATACCGAAACCTCACGCCAACTTCTTAAACAGGCCGAAAAATTTATAAAAAAGGGTAATTTGATCGAGGCTGAAAAGCTGTTGCGCAGAGCAATCGATGCCGGCCCGGAAAATTCCGACGTCAAACTCAGGCTTGCCTTCATCTGCGTAAAGCAAAGACGGCTTATCGAGGCCTACGATCTTAGCTTTGCCATCGCAAAAGCTGAACCAAAAAATTCGTACGCATTTGCAGTTCTAGGGACGACTTTGCTCGGTGCCGGGAAATTTAAGGATGCACGGGCGATGTTCTTTAATGCGATCAGGCTCAACAAAAAGCAGGCGCTTGCGTGGTCGGGATATGGAATGCTCGATTTTTACGAAAATCGGATTCAGGATAGTCTTGCAAACCTACAGCAGGCCGTATATCACGATCCCGATCAGCCGGACTATATTTTCGCTTTGGCCCAGGTGTCGGCCCGGTCCGAAAAATACAAAGAAGCAGCCGACGCCTACTACAGATTTCTAAGTATATCGCGGGACACCGATGATGAACGAAGGGCCCGCATAAAGGGACTCATCAGCTTTCTGAATTTTTTGGGGCAGCGTCAATCGCTCTACAACACTCAGGGCGAACGGCAAACGTCGGTGCCGTTTGATTTGACCGGAAACCGGCCGATAATACGAATAAAGGTCAATGGGCGGAATGAGGCACTTAACTTCGTGCTGGACACCGGCTCGGGCATTTCGGTCATTTCAGATAAAACGGCAAAGCGGCTGAAGATCAATCCGATAACCAAAGGTGGATTTGCGAAAGGTATCGGCGGCGATGGCAGGTTTGAGATCGTATATGGTTTTCTAAAGCAGGTGGACATTGGCGAGGTCGAAATTAGAAATGTGCCGGTTTATATTCGAAAGTTTCATAACGACGGGAACAATATTGACGGTTACATCGGCCTCTCGCTCATCTCGAAGTTTCTGACGACGATCGATTACGGAAGCTTGACCTTCTCGCTGACAAAAAACCTGGATGCGCAGGATTCCCTCGAACCGGCAGACGGCGTTTCGCTGCCGCTTAGATTGACCTCAAGCGGATTTTTGAGCGGCGAGGTGCAGCTTGAGGGCGTTGAAGTGCCGCTGAACTTCATTGTGGATACAGGTGCGAGCGTTTCAGTCATATCAGCCGAGATTGCCAGCATGCAGTCGATCAGTCCATTCGCTAACAACGAGAAAATGCGGGTTATCGGTTCGGCTGGAATAACTGACGGTGTCACCTCGTTCCTGCTTCCGCGCGTCAGCTTTGGCGCGCATTCGAGGAAAGGCATTATCGCGATAGCACTCGATTTGGATATAATTAACGAGGCGTCCGGGTTTGAGCAGGCCGGGATTTTAGGCGGCAACTTTTTGCGCAATTACCGGATGACATTCGATTTTAAGAATTCAAAGGTCAAATTCGTTCCGATAACTGTTGAGCCTTCGCCTATTCCGTGATGGGCTTGTTCGAAAATGAAATTAAGTTTGTATCTGGAAACATCGGTCATCGGCGCGTATCTCGACAATGGCGATCCGTTTCGTCGCGATCTGACTATTCGCTGGTTCGAGCACGAGCTTTCGGAGTACCAGGTATACAGCTCGATCCTTGTGCAGCGTGAACTTGAACGGATCGACGAACCGCACCGAACCGGCTATCTTAAGATAATTAAAGACCTCGACCGCCTCGATCTTGCCGAAGAGGTTGCCATTCTGGCCGAGGGTTATATTTCACGCGGCATTTTTCACCGAAAGTTCATTGCTGACGCTGTGCACATGGCGTTGGCTTCGTTCCACAAGGTCGATTATCTTGTGACGTGGAATTTCGGCCACCTTGCCAATGTCCGAAAACAGGCCCGAGTGCGTTTGTTTAACGCCGCCGCCGGTTTTTTCTCGCCCGTCATCGTTACCCCCGAATTTCTTGTACACAGTTAAAGGCTTCGCTGCCCGGTTCCCTTGACTATTCACGATTAACTATTCACGATTCCCTACAGATGTATCGCCGTCCAAAATTTCTAGAAGTTCTGATCGAGATTCGCCAGGAGATGGCTCGCGAAGCGGATTACGATGTCGATCTGTTTGCAGAGATCGTGCGATCGGGCGAGCGGCTGCGAAACAAGGCAAGACACTCAATTTTGGACCCGCATCTAGAATCCGACGAAAAGCCGCCTCGGCCAAAAGCTCGTTCAAAAAATGCAGACCGCATTTGACGATCACAGCCGCATGAACTTTGCGACGGGACCGATACGCTTGTACTTCCTTCCTTAAATTGATTTAATAACCGGGTCGGCAATGTTGTTTTGTCGCCCTAAATCACCCTTTTTCATGTATCGATATATAGTTTCCTGCGCATTTATTGCCGCAATGATAATTGCGTCGGGCTCGTACTTTTTTCGCGCTTATTGGGAACATCGTTACGACGATCTGATCGAGCGTCAGGCCCGAGTATACCGTCTTGACGAAAGGCTGGTTTGGAGTGTGATTTACGAGGAGACCTGGTTTCAGGCCTGGAAGATCGGCGCCGCCGAAGAGATCGGACTGATGCAGGTGACGCCGGTAGTTGCTCGCGAATGGGCAAAAGAGACGGGATTGAGGGAATTTGAGAAGCAGGCAGCGGAGAATGTTATCGAATTTCTCAGCGATCCGGAGCGTAATATTCAGGTCGGCTGCTGGTATCTTGAAAAGATCCGAGAAAGATATCGCGGCCGGCCGGCCGAAACGGCGATGACACTTGCGGCATACAATGCCGGCCCGAGCCGAGTTGAAGAGTGGTCAAAAGACACCGACGCGCAGCAGATGTCCGAGACGGACTTTGTCGCTCGGATCGGTATAGCGTCGACAAAGGCCTATGTGTCGTCGATCCTCGAAAGATACCGTGCGGATGACGGTAAAAACGGTTGACCTTAAATCATTGGATCCCGACCTAATATGAAGGTACTTTCCGCGGACTATGTTTTGCCGATCTCCGCTGAGCCGATCTTTGGCGGTGCAGTTGCGGTCGAAGGAAGCGAAATATTGGCGGTAGGCACTCGCGATGAGATCATTCTTCGATATCCCGACTCGATTCACGAGAATTTTGGAAAAGCGGCTCTCTTGCCGGGCTTTGTAAACTGCCATTCACATCTTGAGATCACCGCCTTGCGCGGCGCGTTGGACGACGTCGAGCATGATTTCCGCTCGTGGCTGCTCAAACTAAACGATCTGCGATCCAAGATGTCCGATGGCGAGATTGAGGCGGCCGCAATTGCAGGTGCGATCGAAGGTGCTAGGGCCGGTGTGACGTGTTTCGGCGATATTGGGCGTTACGGCAAGGCGGGTTTTGAGGCTTTGAAAAAGGTTGGGCTTCGCGGCGTTTTGTTTCAGGAAACCGAGTTTTCCCCCGACAGCCGCACCGCGGACGACGACATCGAACGTCTGAAGGAAAAGTTTTTTGCCTTGCGTGAAAGTGCTACCGATTTAGTCGAGGTCGGTCTTTCGCCACATTCACCTTACACCGTCAGCACGCAACTCTTTGAAAAAATCGCCGAATTTGCGACTGCCGAAGATATCAAGATAACAATCCATGCCGCCGAATCGGCCGAGGAGAGTGCTTTGCTAATCGACGGTGCGGGATTTTTTGTTGAGATTTACAAAAAATTCGGCGTTGAATGGAATAGCCCGCGATGTTCGTCAATAGAGTTCCTGGAGCGGACAGGTATTTTGCGGACAAAACCGTTGCTCGCACATTGCGTAACGGTTTCGGATGGCGATATCGAGATCATCGCAAACAACGGCTCGAGTGTCGCTCACTGCCCGAAATCGAATGCCAAATTCGGCCACGGCGATGCGCCCTTTGAAAAGTTTCTGGACGCTGGCATCCCTGTCGGCCTCGGCAGCGATTCCGTCGCCAGCAACAACGTCTGCGACCTGCTCGAAGAGTCGCGTTTCGCCGCACTCGCCGCCCGCAACCGGCCCGGCAGCACCCGCTTCATTTCCCCCCGCGAAGTGCTCGAAGCCGCAACACTCGGCGGTGCGAAAGCCCTCGGTTTGGAGAAAAAGATCGGAACGCTTGACCCCGGCAAACAAACCGACATCGCAATCGTTTCGCTAACGAACGTCGCCCAGCAACCGGTAAACGAAATTCACGCGGCATTAGTTTTTTCTTCGAGTGCGCGAGACGTTGTGATGACGATGGTCGCCGGTGCGGAAATTTATCATCGCGACGCTGCCGAAGATCGATGAAATCACCGTCAAATGCTCGTGCCGATTTATTCTTTTAGTATTGCTAAAACTACTGACTGACCTTCTCGAGATCAATATGGATCTTCTTTGTCTCCTGTTGGTCGGGCTTGCCAACTTCTAATTCCACCATGCTCAAATTCTTCGGCACGATATATGACATTGTGTAATCCTGCGAGCTGCCGGAGTCGAATTTGGAATCGCTCGCAGTTTCTGGCGCTGTCGGTTGGCCGTCAATTATCAAACGAAAATATTCGGGAAGAAAATAACCGCCCAGGCCGCCGAGACCCTTGTCGGCGGCGTGAACGGTCAAATTCAGGTAACGCTTCCCCAACACAGCCCGTTTACCAAAAGCATCCTCATCCACAGTTGCTTTAATAATGGAATACGCTATGGTGGGATCCTTAGTTGTCGTCTCGCCGCCGGCTGTCGCAATGGTTGCCGGATATTGCGGCGGCGTAGCATCTCCATCAAGTTTTAGCGTCGCGGGTTCTTTGTCCTGTTCGTCTAAAACGATCTGTGCTCCGGCCCATTGAGAATTCGAGGGCACGCGAAAACTTACTTTGCGCTCTTTCGTATCGCGCGGCTGAAAAACGTCCGAGTATACTTGCTTGTAGACGGAGCCGTCGCCAAGCCGCAATTGCCACAGTCCGCTCTCAATCCGCACCCCGTCTTTTAAAGTGTTGACCACGGAGAATGTAATATCGGCAATATCGGGTTTGGAATTGTCTATCGGCAGTTCTTCCTCCACACGGCCGGAGATCATCGCTTTGGTTACGGTGAATTGCACATGGGCGTAATTAAATACACGCGGCTGGTTTAATAGCAGTTGACGTTCGGCGGTCGGAGATGCCGGTCTGGACGTGTCAGGCGATTGATTCCCACTTGAACCAGAGCCGCCGTTGCTTGGAAGGAATTTGCCGACTTTGCTGCAGCCGGCAACCAAAAGAATTCCAAACAATATCAACAATGGAAGATTGCGGCTCGCCGGGCCGAAAAGTTTAATTGTTATTTCGCCGCCGAGGATGCGCGTTAGAATGCCTTTCATAGATTGTCCTTATTGGCGAACGGTAATGTTTTGGATAAGGCTTAGATCAATATCTTTGGTCGTGCCGTTTTTCATACGAATATGCAGGGTTCCGCTGGCCGGAACGCTTACCTGCTCACCGCCGCGGTTCCCACGCCCCTGGCCAATGTTGTTTCCGTCGTTATATCCGCCTCCGCCTATTGGCCCGCCGAATGAGGTCGCTGCTCCGCTAAGACGCGCGTGAAACGTGCCGCCGCCGACCGGTCCGTTGGTTGTATGGAGTATTACTGTCTGCCGTTTGGTAAGTTTGACGCTTGCCGTTTCCCGTCCGGTTCCGCCGCCGTCGCCCTGTGCAAAATAGCAGCACGCGACAGGCGTCGAGGCATTCCGTCCCAGCAATTCAAAGTTCAGCACGCCTATATCATCGCGGTTCGCTTTGACATCAACGGTTATTGTCAATTCGCCCGGCCCGGCCGTAAACGAATAAAAGTGCTCTTCATTATGATCGTTCATGCTCCCGGATATCTCGCCCGAATTTAACGGTGTGGGATTATCACGGTTTGTGGATTGTGCAAAGGATGTATTCGTTGCGGCTGCAATAATGATCGTAAATATCGCGAAGTAAAAGAAATCCAATCGTTTCATTTTCAGGCTCCATGGAATAATTGGCTGTATAGATCAGTTGGTTCGGATGGATTCCAAAGAAGCTGAAAATAGAGGAGCGGGCTCCGTTCAAGGCAAGCTTAGGCTTAACAAAACCGGATGTCAACAATATGAGTGCAAGCGGATCTAACTCGATTCATCCGGGTGACGCCGAAGAATGAATCGTTACCGGATAACCGGCCGCACGAATGCAAGATATTTGCCGTCGGGCGACCATCGCGGCGCAGTATCACGGCTGCCGCTCGTAAGTCTGAGGGGTTCGTCCGCGCCGGTTGTCGTAACGCTCCAGATCGACGTGTCGTAACCGTCTTTTTTCGCATTTACGCTGACCTTTACAAACGCCGCGGTCGAACCGTCCGACGATATCTGCGGATCGGCGACCCAGGTGAAATCAAAGAGGTCTTTCTCCGTGACATTCCGCTTCTGTGCCGACACTCCGATGGCAAAAACGAATACAACAACGGACAGACGAACCAATATTTTTCGCATACGCGCTCCTAAGTTTTGTGAATCGAGATGTGAGTGATACGTCAGGCAATCGCTAAAAGTGCCGTTTCCGCCGCTTTCGGTAACTCGACAGGTACAAAAAACTTGCTGAAAACAGGTAATCTTCGCCCGATTCGTCAACAACACGGACGAGGTTGCGGCTCGCTGCTTTCTCGTCGGCCAATACACGATAGACCTTCCAAAGCTGTAGTGAGGCCAGATAACCGTCGTTTTTCACGCAAATTACAAATTGAGGTTTAGCTTTCATTTCGTTATTCAATCAAGAGTATCCTTGATCTTCATTTCCTTTTTGCCAATGCCGTAAGCTTCGTACCAATGCAGTTCTGCTTCACATTCTTCCCCGGTTTCAATAAAGCGAATGCGAGCGAACCCCTTTAACTTGCGCCAACGGCCCTGACCGTGAGTTTTTCGTAACCATTAAAGATCACCAATCTCGCTGCCAACCGCGATTATTTCGACATTTTCGATTTCGCTGATGGACTTCAAATAAGCTAACAATTCAGCCTTGAAAGTAGCAGTCAAGCGCATAATCTGGCCTGTCCGCCGGGGCAAAAAAAAACGATTGCT
>JAYSON010000212.1:0-2252 GCA_043722725.1 Chloracidobacterium sp. | reverse complement strand
CGGGAAACGAGATTCGAACTCGCGACTTCGACCTTGGCAAGGTCGCGCTCTACCACTGAGCTATTCCCGCATCGCAAACCATAATTTTACAATCTGAAGCATAATTGTCAAGTTAGCCAATGTACGACAGTCAGCCTTACGTCGCTACCGAAAACAGGCTAACAGCCTGTTTTACTTGTCGACCGTTATATCTTTTACAAAACTCCAATCTCCGCTCGGGCTGATATTAATGTTGCCAATCCGCTTGTTCGCGACCACCATATTTGCCGGGTACCAGAGCGGAAACAGCGGAAGGTCATTGCTGATCAGGTTCCACGCCTTGATATAAAGCTCTTTCGCTTTAACGCGATCGACTTCGTTTATTGCCTCGTCAATTATTTTATCAACTTCCGCGTTGCTGTAACGACTGCGGTTGCAACAACTGACACTTTCGCCGGGAATCCTCCCCGTTGTGAAGAGATCCTTGAAAAAAATCGGGTCCTGGTTACCTCCGATCCAAACTCCCGTGTTCAGCTGAAACTGTCCCTGTTTAAGCTGTTGGCGCAAAGTGCCCGGATCAAGCGTTTCAATCTGCACGTTTAGCCCGATCTCGATAAGTGAGTTCTGGATCGCCTGGGCATACTGGCCGAAAGCGGCGTTACCCGCGGCATATTTAAACTTTATCGGTTCATTCTTATAACCGCCGTCCTGCAGAAGCTGCTTCGATTTCGCCGGATTATAAGTGTATTCCGTTCCTGGCGAGTACGCCCCCGAAGCGACCGGCAGTATGGAATGCGCGATTTTAGCCTGTCCGGAGAGCAGTTCTTTGATGATCTTCTCCCGGTCGATCGCGTATCCGATCGCCTGCCGGACTTTCACATTGTTTAGCGGCGGCGACTGCGTATTCAAACCAATATATTGAATATTGGAGCCGTCGGATTGCAGAACCTTCAGATTCGGGTCGTTTCCTAATGAATTCAGCGAATCCGGCGGAAGATTGGACGGATTTAAAGCCAAATCCACGCCGCCGGTCTGTAACTCCGCCTGCAGAGAACTCGCGTCGGTTACAGTTTTTACACGCAGCTTTTGAATCTTTGGAGCACCCTCCCAATATTCCGTATGGGCCGCGAACTCAACTACATTTTGAGACGGATCGAAGCTTACGAATTTGAAGGGCCCCGAACCCAAAGGCTGCGTCTTTTGTTGTTCGGCTGTTCCCTCGGGAATGATCGGAATTGCGACAAGATTCGAGAGAAGTTGATTCCTCAAAGCAGGGCGCCCGACCGTAAAAACTACCGTTTTTGCGTCTGGCGTTTCAAGCGAAACGATATGAGGAACCTGTTTGGTTTTCGATTTTGCCGGAGTTTCATTGGCGGACATTTTATCGACGGGCACCGTATCGAAAAAAGCGCCTGCCTTGAAACTCTTACTCTCAAAAAGCTTTTCGAAGGTATATTTCACATCAGCCGATGTAAAATCCTTGCCGTTATGGAACTTCACGTTGTCGCGAAGCACGAATGTCACAACCAATCCATCATCGGATGTTTTAATTTCGCTTGCCAGTTCGCCGACGTAATCGAAATTCGCGTCCTTTTTTACCAACGAATTGAAAAGTAAATTGCGAACTCTGTCGGCGGCCGAATCCGAAGCGGCGGAAGTTAAAGTATCGAGTGAGGAAAATGGTTCCGGCAGGGCGATCGTAACGTATTCGGTATTCGTTCGTCGGCATGACAGCGAGCAGGTAAAAATAAGTGCCAGAAATAGTGCAAATAATTTACGCAAAACGATATTTCCTCCGTGATGTTCGAGTCAGAACCGCCTGCGTAAGCGGGTGGGTTTCCTTTGCCAACATTTAACCCACCCGCTCACGCAGGCGGTTCTGACCTTTGGTAAGTTCGAGAATTTCTGATGAAAGTGACTCCAATAGTTCCGCATCTAATGGCAAAGGATGGCTCAAGCCAGACTTTAAAGCAGCAATTCTCGTGAGCGATTCGTCGATGCGTTCTTCCGAAATGTCGCCATTTCGCACGGCTTTCAAAATCGCCTCATGGCCTTCATAGATCGAGTCAACTCCCGCACAGATCGAAAGCATGTCTTCGCCGGCATTGATCGCTAATCTACAAGCTTCGGCGATGCCGTAATTTTTTAGAATGGCTCCCATTTCCAGATCGTCTGTCACGATCAGTCCATCGAAGCCGAGTTGTTGTCTTAATAATTTGGTTACGATGCTGAAGTTAAGTGAAGACGGTAAAAGTTTGCCACTTTGATCGACT
>JAYSON010000211.1:0-10148 GCA_043722725.1 Chloracidobacterium sp. | reverse complement strand
TCATTCGTCCGATCTCATCCAGCTTTTCGCGAAGTTCATGAAATGTTTGCTCCGCAAGAAAGCCGAGTCGATGAGCGATTAATAGCTGGGTTGATACTTCGCTTGCGGAGCCTTGAGCATTCGATAAAAAATACAAAAACTCTTTATTTGAAGTTCTTGCCGCTTCCTCCGCAATATTGGACGGAATCGATACCGAAGCTCGGCGAATCTGCGACGTCAAACCGAACTTTTCTTCCGATGGAAAATTTTCGGTCGACTTATAGATTAAAACGACAAAATCTACAGCTTTCTTCCAAACGTCAAGGTTCGCGTGAGTCCTCATATGGAAGCGAATCTAAACCATTCACTATCCTCTATTTACTATTCTCTATTCTCCCGAATCCGCACCAGCTATTGCTATTGTGCCAGATGATCTCAACGTTTTCAGCATTGATTTCCTTCCACCAATCTTCAAATTCGGTTTTTGAAATGTAAAAGGCAGTTGGGGCGACTAAATGATCGAAGACGATGTTGTGCTGTTCGCGCCAGCCGAAGGTGCCTAGATGATTTAGGTAATCGTTGTAAAAGAGATATTTAGCGGCCCCTTTTGCGGCAATGTTGACCGGGCGGTAGACTAGCTTTGTTGTGAGGAACAGACTAAGAGTCGGCAACTTGGAAAGCTGGTAGAGAGTTGGCTGGCTCATCTTAGACGTAACCTTTTCGCGGATCGGGTTGACGTATTTTGTGATCCACTCGTTGTTCTCGGCGCCATATATCCAGGCGGAAATATGTCCGCCTTTTTGTACCTTCGAAGCCAGCGAGAGAAACGCTTTCTTCGGATCCGGCGTGTGGTGCAGGACGCCGACGCTGAATGCGTAATCGAAAGCCTTCTTAAGCGGCAGCTTGAAAATGTCGCACTGGACGACATGAGCGTTAGGCAGATCGCGAGTCAAATCGAACGCAGTATCTACCGCCTCCCCAAGATCGATGCCTACAACTTCCTTCGCGCCCCATTCGGCGGCGAGCTTTGTGTGACGGCCCTTCCCGCAGCCGCCTTCAAGCACAACCTTATCCTTAAAGAACTCCGGCTTCACCGGTTGAAGCCAGCCGAGAAACTGCTCGTGATATTTTGTATCTTCCTGGGTAAAATGCTTCCACTGCCAGCCGAAATTCTCGGCCGTCTCCGCCTTGTCAGCCTCTATTTTCCCAAGATCGGCAAAGCGGGGAACGCCTCGAACGATCTTGTACTCGCGGTCGCACTTTTTGCATGTCAGCACACCCTCGATGATCTCTTTGTCATCGTATTTGCTTGCGTAAGCCAGCAATATGTCACCGCCGCAGGTCGGGCAGGCTAATAAATCTGAAAGCTTTTCTTTCATATAGGAAGCAGCTCCACAGGAGCGTAATGTTTGTATCTGTCGGATCGAGAAAATGAACGAGTTCCATCAGAACGGCACCTTATTCTATCCATTTAAACAAATATTTCTCCTGATATGAAACATCGAATTTTTGTAAAAATTCTAAATACTCGTCTTTAAATGACTTTTTGGTATGGTGCTTCTCTTGATTGAAAATGTACTTTGCCACCTCGTCTAATTGAGATCGCGAATACAAAATGCCCCAAATCCTTCCTGCCAATAAAATTTACCCCTTACAAATCCTTGCTGATTAATGAAACGGCTCGAATTCGCTTTAATGTCACGTATTAGGCTAGAGATACTGTGATCCGGTTCGATACCAAACAAAATATGGATATGATCGGCAACGCCGCCGATTGCGATATGCTTTTGGCCTTTATTATTAATAATGCCGGCAATATATTTATATAGGCTTTCTCTCCAATCCGGCATGATGAGATTCGCCCGTTCCTGGACGGCAAACACAACCTGAATGTAGATTTGGGAGTATGTATTTGCCATGGCAGCGTGTCGCTCCTATGGAGCTTCATTTGCTAATTTGGATGAATGCTACAAACATAACGCTCCTACGGAGCTATTGCGGTTCGGAAATTTTCGTACTCAATGTAGGGAAACGGCTGGCGCCAGTTGAATTCGAATTCGTCGGTTTCGCGGTCTTCGTAGAGCTGGTTGAATGTTACGGCAAATGCTTCGCACACGTCACCTACCTTTCCGCGATGCGTGTAAACCAGTTCGCGTTCGGAGGTTTCACGCTCGTCGGTCGGGTATTGGTAGATCTCCAAGAGCAGATCGTCAGCGTCGCGAATGAAGTGAAAATCGAACTCCTCGGGGTCGCGATTCCATTTGAGCAGATATTCGTTTTGCTCTGCGTTAGCGTCACGCAAAGCGGTCAGAATCCGCATCAATTCCGGCAGAGCTGATTCGTGCGGCGTGTGAGCGGTGGTTGTGTGAAATTCGCCCTCGCCGTCCTCAAATCCAATCGACATCCATCCGCATTGCGGACTGTTAAAGCTGACTTCTAGTTTGTTCATCGTGAATCGTCAATAGTGAATAGTAAATGGTGAATGGTGAATAGTAAATGGCGGAGCGATCCGCATTTGGGATTTACTATTTACTGCTCACAATTTACTATTTACTCAAATGCGTCAATATCACGAAATTTTAAGGCATATTCTCGAGTGCGGCACACGTCACGAGGACCGCACCGGCGTCGGGACGATCTCGGCATTCGGCTATCAGACGCGGTTCGATCTGCGGGAAGGCTTCCCGATCGTCACGACGAAACGCGTTCCGTTTCGATGGGTCGCGGAAGAGCTATTCTGGTTTCTGAGCGGCAGCACGAGCGAGAAGGAACTGAATGCCCGCGGTGTTGATATCTGGGCGGAATGGGCGACCGGCGAAGAGACTGAGCGATTTGGACGTAGGGAAGGAGATCTTGGACCGGTTTACGGTTACTTATGGCGTTCGTTCGGCGGCGAATACCCGAAGATGAACGGCATCGACCAGATCGCACGGCTCATCAAAGAGGTCGAAACGAATCCGAATTCGCGGCGGCTGATAGTTACCGGCTGGAACCCCGAAACCTGCGACGATGTCGCTCTGCCGCCGTGCCATACGCTGTTTCAGTTCAAGGTAGAGAACGGCAAGACGCTTCATTGCCAGCTTTATCAACGCAGTGCCGATGCATTTCTTGGCGTACCGTTCAATATCAGCAGCTATGCGTTGCTAACACATATGGTTGCACACGTTTGCGGCCTAGAACCCGGTGAATTCATCCACACCTTCGGCGATTTGCATATCTACTCAAACCACGTAGAACAGGTCGAGGAATTGCTAAACCGCGAACCTTTGGCGTTGCCAAAATTGGAGTTTGCGAACGCGGAAGGTTTGAGCGGACTCGAAGGCTTGCTGCAGTTCAAATACGAAAATCTGCGGCTTGCCCGATATCAATCGTATGGCAAGATCGCGGCACCCGTCGCAGTCTAATAAAACTATTTACATACAAGATCTTCTTCAAGGACAAAAAATTTCTTCGACGGCTGAAAGAGGCTATGTCCGTTTGACCCTGCGAGTTACTTCTTTACAATCGAGTACTGGATTCGGCGATTGAAAAACCGCCCTTGTTCCGTATTATTGTCAGCGCCAGGCCTTGGGCTGGTCGAGCCGTAACCGCGTGTCTGAAGCACTTCGGGACGCACACCAAAAGTCACCAGCTTATTTTTCACCGCGTTCGCGCGATTTTCGGACAGCGTTTGATTGGACGCCGTGCTTCCGACATTATCGGTATGGCCGCCCACCTCAAGAACCACGTCAGGCTGAAGTTTCTTGATGAAGTCCGCTCCCTTTTTTAACGCGGCGAGCCTATCGTTCGGTATGTCGAACTTTGCGCTGTCGAAATTAATTATCAATATGTTGAGGGCTCTCACTAAGTCTTCGATCGTAAACGGGTTGGCAAGTGCATCGAGGGCGGAATTGTAACAGCGTTCGGCCTTGTCGAATTCGCCCATGCCTATGTTCGAACAATCCTCACCTGCTTTGAGCTTAATTTCTGTACATCGGGCAGTTATGGGTTCAGGCGTAACGCCGGCTTCTCCCACGACCTCTTGGGTTTTGCATTCAAAATTCGGATGCAAAATCTTTATTGTCCGGCGGCCGGGTTTTAGATTTGTAAGCTTTGTTGAGCCGTCGTCATTCGTATAACCCCATTGCTGGTCGTCAACCAAGATTCGGCTTCCCGGCGGAGCGAGCTTTACGGTGGCTTCAAAATTGGTATCGCGTAGCACAAAAAATAGAACAAACAGCAGAACCGCAACGGCAAACAGGAACATGGTGAACAGGCCGCCGCCGACCCACACCCATCCCGGAATGCCGGCTTTTTCTTCCTGGTCTTTTTTCTCCTGCGCGGCCTTTTCGGTCGGCGTAGGCGGCAGGTTTTGATATTTGGAGCGTTCGGCCTCGGGCAGGCGAAAATACGGAGTTGTCTTGTCGTAACCGCCACCACCGCCGAAATCCTCGGGCGCGGAGCCAAAATCCGCCGGCGAAACATTTACGTTTGCGTTCGTTACGCCCCAATCCGGCGATTGCGGGGATTGCGACGGCTGTGAACCAGGGAGGAACGTTTTGCCAAAATCCTGCTGTTCGGTATCTATCGGCCTGATATTGGTGACCGTCTTGCCCCAATCGTCGGACGCGGGCTGTTTTGGGAAATTGAAATTCGTCTTATCCCAATCATTCTGCCCGCCGCCATCCGACGGAATATTGATGT
The DNA here is from genome assembly GCA_043722725.1 of Chloracidobacterium sp. Taxonomy (GTDB): domain Bacteria; phylum Acidobacteriota; class Blastocatellia; order Pyrinomonadales; family Pyrinomonadaceae; genus OLB17. The sequence goes on along the minus strand of JAYSON010000211.1, from coordinate 5,486 downwards.
TCGGCGTGGTTTTTGAAAAATCGTCGGGCGGCGGCGGCCCCGGTATTTTCTTGTCTTCGCTCACAGCTAATACGCTCCTTAGAGGCGACGAAAAATACGTTCCAGATTTGCGATATTATCACAAAATCGGCGGAGCCGTTAAAGATATCGAATAAAGGAATCAGGCTGGAGAGCGTAAAAAGCTATTTGATATTCGGCGGCTGGGCATTCTTAGTGCGGATGCTTATGCCGTCGTCGGCCACTAAAAAAACCTTGCGGACATCATATGTAGAGGTGTTAACGGGAAGATAAGACAAGAGATACCGATTGCGGCGCAGTTCTTCGCAGATGAACTTGGCGGCACTCTGCGCCTCGTCTAGCGGAAAGATTTTCCCGCCCGTGCCTTCGGTTAACTGCGTTATGACGGCTCCGGCCTTTGGCTGGTCACGGCGATAGGAGCCGCCGGTGCGGTCCGGGATCTGAAGAGCGTAGACCGTAATATTCTGATTTTGAAGCTCCGCCAAGACTTTATCGAAGCTCGAACTGCTGCCGCGGTCGAGGCCGTCGCCGATGACAACGACGGCGGTTTTGCGGGTCCCCGGCATCAAAGGCAGGAGAATTTCGCTAATGGTCGACCCAAGTGCATCGAACAAAAATGGGTTTCCTTTCTTTCGAAACGTCGCAATGGATTTTTCCATCTTCTTTGCGTCGTCGGTCCATTCCTGCACAATCTCAGCCTTTTCGTCATAGGCGAGAACGAAGAGCTGGTCGCCATCGAAGATTTCGTAGGCAAACTCCATCGTCGCTTTTTTCAATTTCTCGATATCGGTCGGCAACGTTTGAGAATTATCGACGAGCAGAACGATCTTTGACGGCGACGGATCGTAGCTAAAGCCTTTTATCTTTTGTTCGATCCCGTTCTCGTACAGATAAAAATTCTCGATCTTGAGCGGTTCCGTTTTGTTGTCCGTCCGCGACGCCGTGACGCTCAAAATCGAACCTTCAAGATCCGAAGCACGAACGCTGTGGCGCGATTGCGAGAACGCGCAAGCGCTCAAAATCAGCAGCCACAGGCTCGAACTCAATAATCTTGCGGCCAGAGTATTCATCTTATTCTTTCTTCGCGGAACTATCGGGTTTAGATGCCGCGGGCGCATCGCTTTTCGAGTTGGATGCACCAACGGGCTTTGCGGTTGATTCGGCAGCGGAAGTTTTTTCGCTTTTTTCCGACTTCTCGCTTGTGGAACTTTTCTCGCCCGTTTCGGATTTGTCGGCCGACGGACTTTTTTTCGCGGCGTAGTCGGTTACATACCAGCCTGCTCCCTTAAACTGAAATCCCGAAAGCGACACTTGTTTTTCAAGCTTGCCGCCGCATTTTTCACACTCCGTTAATGGTTCGTCGGATATAGATTGTCTTTTTTCAATATGCGTTCCGCACTTCTGACATTGATATTCGTAAATCGGCATAAATTACAATTAAAAATAAGTATTAGTTTTCTATATGTATTATAAGCGAATTTTTCCACTGATGATTGCATCAAAGCCGCGATTGCATTTAAATAATAGAAAATCATGAAAAAAGTCGTCAATCTTTCGATCATTGTGATAGTTCTAGCCGCTGCAATTGCGGCCTCAGCCCAATCCCGCAAACCGACGGACGTAAAAACGGTCGCTTTGGTCGATCTCAAACAATATTCCGGAAAATGGTTTGAGATCGCAAAATATCCGATCAAGTTTCAAAAACATTGTGTCGGCAATACAACCGTGACCTATACGCTAAAATCTAACGGTAGGCTGGAAATTCTGAACGAGTGTGTTAAGAAGGACGGCAGTGCCGATTCGGCAAAAGCTGAGGGAAAGGTTGCCGACAAGGTGTCGAATGCCAAGCTGAAAGTTTGGTTTGCTTCGGAAAGACTGTCATTTCTGCCATTACCCTGGGCGAAATACTGGATCATTGATCTCGACCCGAAGTATGAATACGCCGTCATCGGGGAGCCGAAGCGTGAGTATCTGTGGGTATTGAGCAGAAAAGCGGAAATGAGCGACGTCACCTATCAGGGTATTCTTCGTCGTATCGAAGCTATGGGCTACAATCCCGGACGACTCGAAAAAACGCCGCAGAATGTGAAAGTACTTAAAGGCACTGTGATCGCTAAATAGTCGTTAACCGTCGAAGCGTTCAGTGTTCGTTCCGTGGGGTCCGTGGTTTAGGTTTTGATTTCAGGCAGTTAACTTACCAATTTGCCGGGGTATTCACCGCAACTTCCTGCGTGTGCTCGGCTAAAAATCGCTCGGCGTCGATGGCGGCCATGCAGCCTGTTCCGGCGGCGGTTACGGCCTGACGATAAGACGAGTCTTGGGCGTCTCCGCAGGCGAAAACGCCTTCGATGTTTGTCCGCATCGTTTTGCCTTCCGTTATCAGATAACCGACATCGTCCATGTCGAGCTTTCCCTTGAACAGATCGGTATTCGGTTTGTGTCCGATCGCGATAAATACGCCCTTGGTCGGCAGCGTGTTTTCCTCGTTGGTCTCGATATTGAGGATCTTTATCGATTCGACACCAGTCTCTTTTGTTCCGGTAATCTCCTTAACCTCGGTGTTCCAAATAATGTCGATCTTATCGCTATTCAACACGCGGTCCTGCATTATTTTTGAAGCCCGGAATTCATGACGGCGGTGGACCAACGTAACCTTTGAAGCAAAACGTGTAAGGAAAAGAGCCTCTTCCATTGCCGTGTCTCCGCCGCCGACAACAACGACAGGGCGGTCGCGGAAAAAGAAACCATCGCATGTCGCGCAGGCCGAAACGCCGTTTCCGCCCAAGCCTTCGGGAACGGGAGCTTCGCCGGGGATACCGAGCCATTTTGCCGACGCACCGGTCGAGATGATCAGCGTGTCAGCTTTTATGATCGTCGTGATCTCGTCGCTGTCCGCACTTTCTTTACCGTAAAGCTTGAACGGGCGCTCGGAAAAATCGACCTCGTCTATCCAGATATTGATAAATTCCGTACCGAACCGCATCGCCTGTTCGCGAAATTCATCCATCAGAATCGGACCCATTATGCCCATCTTAAAGCCCGGGTAGTTTTCGACATCGGTTGTTATCGTCAACTGGCCGCCGGGCTGCGGGCCGTCTATTACGACCGGTGAAAGCTGTGCCCGGGCGGCATAAATTGCGGCGGTTAGTCCGGCCGGCCCGGAACCGAGAATTACTACTTTGTGTTCGACCGTTTTCTGAGGCATGTCCGTGTTCGCTGATCTCCCGCGTAAAACAAATTTGAAATAATTGCTATGTATATAGTATAACTATCGGGCGCTTATTTAGTCGAGGCACCTTACAATTAGTTCTTACAATAACAATTGCAGCAACGATCAGGTAGATTGCCGTTTATTGGCTCAAATTCAATAGCTGTTTGTAAAGTGTTCGTGTTAGACTGTTTTTCGTTTATTGACACCTATAGTTACGAGCACAAATGTTGACTTCTATGCAGCCTCAGTACGAGGAAAAACGCTTTGCTCTGCGAATGGCCCTGCGACTCCCGATCGTGGTATCGGGGCGCGCGGATGACGGTTCGGCATGGAGCGAACCGACCGAAACGGATGACATCTCGACGCTTGGCGCGTTATTCCAACTGAATCAGAAAATCGCGTCCGGAGATACGCTTTACATCCGCTCGCACCGTCCGGACGGCGTTCCGGTTGAGGTGAAAGCTGAGGTGGTACGTTTATCCGCTGCAAATCACGGTACCTCGCGAGTCGGTGTAACGATCATCGAACAAAAAGACAGTTGGCTGAGACTGTTTGTCGCGTGGATCGCTGACGACAACATTACCGACGGCACCGACGAATAATTAATGTAGAACAGGTTATTAATCTGTTTAGGATTGCTAAATACTCAGTTCGAAGCGACAGGCTAACAGCCTGTCGTACATTTTTATGGGAACTTACGAAACCATCACCGTTGAAAAGCGCGACAAGATTGCGATCCTTACTATCAATCGCCCCGACAAGCTTAATGCGCTCAGCAGCAAGGTCCATCTCGAAGGTGTTGCCGCTCTTGACGAGCTACGAAAAGACGACGGCATTCGCGTTTTAGTCATTACGGGAGCGGGCGAAAAATCGTTCATTGCCGGTGCCGACATCAGTGAATTTGAGGGCAAGACGCCGGTCACTCAACGAGCGACATTTCAGGAAAAGACCTTTTTCAACTCGATCGACACGTTTCCGAAACCAGTCATTGCGATGGTCAACGGTTTTTGTCTCGGCGGCGGGAATGAACTTGCACTCGCCTGCGACATTCGCATAGCAAGCGAAAGCGCACGGTTTTCGCAGCCGGAGATAAATCTTGGGATCATCCCGGGCGGCGGTGGAACGCAGCGTTTGACAAGGCTGATCGGTGAGGGGCGTTCGATGGAAATGGTTCTGACGGGCGACATGATCGATGCGCAGACGGCTTACAGCTTTGGTTTGGTGAATCACATTTACACGAGCGATGAGCTCGAATCGAAGACTCTGGAGTTGGCCGGCAAGATCGCGGAAAAGGCGCCGATCGCACTTCAGCTCGCTAAGGAAGCCGTTAAATTCGCGTCGCGGTCGAACCTTGACGAAGGCCTTCGCCGCGAGGTCGATCTGTTTGCAATTTGTTTTTCAACCGAAGATAAACAGGAAGGGGTTTCGGCTTTCCTCGAAAAACGAAAGCCCGTCTTTAAGGGAAGGTAAGAAGATCGAACAGGTCTAAACGTCAAAAAATTGGTACGGAATAAGTGGTTCAATACCCGTTCGGGGTGTCCTGTTTGTAGCGAACGGATGAAAACAGTGGACCAAGCTTCGTTGGAGCGTTCTGTTTGAAAGATGAAGCTGCCTTGATTTTACGTGCCGCCCCGAAAGACTTAATTTTCCTCGATCTACTACAAACAGAACGCTCCTAAGGAGCTGTTCGTTTAATGCCTGATTCTCGAACCTTCAGAAAAGTTATTTTCAGCAAACCGATCCGGCACGATTCATACGCCTAGCTTGACGCATCTATTTATTTTCGTTAAATTCAAAGGTTGCCGCCTCACCCGGCATTGACAAATTGGGGACGTAGCTCAGCTGGGAGAGCGCTGCAATGGCATTGCAGAGGTCAGGGGTTCGATCCCCCTCGTCTCCACCAATTTACTTTTTTTCGAAGACGGAACGCATCGTTTAAGTTGTCGGTTCCACCGCACCGCTCGCTGATTTCGCAACTGAAATCGTTATCAATCTGTGGCAGTATGGCTTGAACTTCGATCTTTTCTAACTGCGCCTGTTTTTAATTTTCGCGATATTCGGCGGCCCGATCCGCCGCCACTTAAAAATCACTTTTCCCCGCCCGAAAACGATCCGCTTCAGGTTTTTTTTAAAACTTGGCATTTTGCGCCGGCAAAGTATACAATATCCACACACACTATTGGGTTGCCGCCTTCCGCGGCAAATGGAAAGAAAATTTAGGACAGCGCGCGGCAGCCGGCATGAGCCGCTGCGGATC
>JAYSON010000210.1:0-29231 GCA_043722725.1 Chloracidobacterium sp. | reverse complement strand
GCTCCTTTTGATTGCAGTTAAAAGATGCGTCAAATCTACTTCAACTTACCCTCCACTGCCATTCTCAAAAGTTGCACTTATTATATGAATTCAAGGCCTCCTTCGTATTTTGTATGAAATTCTGTTGCACATATGAGACTACTCTAAAGTCCTTGAATCGTAAAATCAACCGCGAGAAACATTTTATTTTTCCACCGGCGAGGAAGCAGCAAGAAGCTTATTAATCTCGGAGCGAACCGCATCAGGATTAACCTTTCCTTGCCGGAAATGAGTAGCCTCTCCTTTCGCGTTCAAGAGAATTGTGAAGGGCATGCCGCCCTGCCAATCCTTGGAAACTGACATAATAACCGCGCTTTCATCCGCGGTTTTCAACAGATATGCGGGCATTTCCGCCTTCATCGCGGAAAGAAATTTCGGAACGGTCGTCGAAATCTCTTCGGGATCATCGAGCGAAACGATGATGAAATCGATTTTCCCTTTGTATTCAGCGTCGAGTTTTACGAGGTCCGGGAACTCTTCGCGGCACGGGTCGCACCAGGTCGCCCAGAAGTTGATAAGCAGAGGCTTGCCGTTCGGCACGAGCAGCTTTTTGAACGCCACCTCGTCCACCATCTTGACGGCATTCGTAGATGAAGACGCTGCCGTTCCCGGAGCCGGTTTAGCCGTTGGCCGCTGAGCGACAGCCGCAAAGGACAGAACGAGGACAAAAAGCAACACGCCGGCGGCTCTCATTGAACAAAAAATGGATACAATCATTATGGCGTGTTATTCGGTTACTCGCTTGATCGAGCAGCCAAATGCGTTTGCTTTTGTCGTTTCAATCACTTTGCCTCTAAGTGAGGCGTCGAAAGCCGTACGCAGATAGTTTTCCGTGATCGCTTTGCCTGAACGGTCGTTGTCGATCGCACCGTGATAGCGCAGCACATTCCTGGCGTCGAAATAGTAAACTTCCGGCGTCACGGTCGCACCTAGCTTGTCGGCGAAAACGTTTCCCTTGTCGATAAGAACTGGAAACTTGTAGTTTTCAGCAGCATTCGACTTGACCCAATCGAGCGACTCGGTCGAATTCGAGTTGATGCCGATAAACGTGATGCCTTTGGCGGCATAATCAGCCGCGATCTGGCCGATGCGATCGTTGTAACCTTTGACGACCGGGCACTGAGCCGAGAGAAATACGACGACGGCCCCGTTTTTTCCCTTCAGATCATTAAACGACTGGGGTTTTCCGGCCGTATCCAGTAGTGAAAAATTCTCCAACGTACTACCGACGGCAAAATCCCCCGCTTCACTAACGGTCGGAACCAACACGAACGCCAGCAATGCGAAAAATGTAAAAAGAATAGCGCTTTTCTGCCTCATAATTTCGTACTCCTTAATTAAGATCAAGTTTTGTAAATAAGTTTATCAAGCTATCGTTATTGAAACAAGCTTTTCCGATTTATACGGGTAGCGAGGATTCAGAGTTTCGCGTGTAGCGAATAGTTGCCTGAACATGAGGATCGGATTCAGCGCTCCGACAAAACTTTTCTAAGAAATGTTATAATTTGCAGGAATTTTCAAGTGCCAAAAATCGGTGAAAATCTCTCGCAATATAGAATAATTTCCGCCATCGGAGCCGGCGGCATGGGAGAAGTTTTTCTTGCGGAGGACAGAAGCCTTCGGCGAAAGACCGCACTCAAATTCCTTTCAGCGGAATTTGCTTCCGAACGCGAGCATCTGGATCGCTTTTTTCGCGAAGCCCGTGCCGCATCGGCGTTGAACCATCCGAACATTTGTACGATCTACGAGATAAACGAAGCGGGCGAAACACCGTTTATCGCTATGGAGTACATCGAAGGCGAGACGGTCGCCGAGATGATCCATAGGCGCCGGAGAAACATTCGGCAGACACTCGACATCGCCGTTCAGGTTGCGGGAGCTCTGTCAGAAGCCCACGTGAACGGTATTGTACATCGGGACATAAAGCCTGCGAACATAATCGTTAATTTGCGAGGACAGGTGAAAATCCTCGACTTCGGATTGGCAAAGCGAACTTTGCCGGATGGCGATGACACCAGACAGCATTTGACTAATGCCGGCGTCATACTCGGCACCGCGTCTTACATGTCGCCCGAACAGGCTCGCGGGCTGGACCTTGACGGCCGAACCGATATTTGGAGCTTTGGTGTGTGCCTGTACGAAATGCTGACCGGCAAGCAGCCTTTTACGGCAGACACCGCGACTGACACCTTTGCTTTGATCCTGACCCGCGACCCGTCACCGCCATCAGCATACTTCGCAGAGATTCCGGCCGAACTGGAACGGATCGTTCTTAAAACCCTGCATAAATCCCAAAACTCCCGTTATCAGAATGCGGAAGAACTGATGCGGGAGTTGCGAAACTTACAAAAGCGTCTCGATCTTCAAGATAAGCAACCAAATCCTTCGGAAATAGGATCGTTTTCGGATGAGCGAACTGAAACGTTTGATACCGCTTCCACGGAATACGACATTCCGAAAGTAACCGACGAAGATCTCAAGAAACGAAATCTGCGACCGAATAATCTAACGGCTACTTATTCGCGTATTATCGGTCGAGAGAACCAGATCGCCTCCATCTCGCGATTGCTGCTGCAAGACGATGTACGTCTCGTGACCATGACGGGAATCGGCGGCACCGGGAAAACGAGGCTTTCTCGCGCTGTCGCCGAACGAATGCTTTTAAGCTTTGACGACGGTGTCTTTTTTATCGAAATGGCGGCGGTTACACAAGTCGAGGTAGTTGCATCTACGATCGCTCAGCCTCTGGGAATTAAGGAAGAAGGCGGCAAACCGGTGTTAGACATGTTGAAGGATCATTTGCGCGACAAGCAAATGCTGATCGTCATAGACAACTTTGAGCAGGTGATCGACGCCGCACCACAGATCGCAGAGCTTTTAACCGCCGCCCATCGTTTGAAAATTCTAGTCACCAGCCGCGAAATTCTGCATGTGAAGGCAGAAATCGAATTCCCGGTTCCGCCGCTCAGTCTTCCTCAAGCAGTCGCAGCTTTGTCGTTTAACGAACTGAAATTGAACGAAGCTGTCTTGTTGTTTGCCGAACGTGCAAAAATTGCAAAACCATCGTTTTTGCCGACACCGGAGAACGTCGCGGACATTGCCTCAATTTGCGCTCGGCTCGACGGGCTACCGCTTGCGATCGAGCTTGCCGCCGGTCGTGCGAAAGTCCTTTCGCCAGCCGCAATACTTTCGAAATTGGAGAACCGCCTGAAGCTACTGACCGGCGGAGCAAGAGATTTGCCGGAGCGTCAGCAGACAATGCGCGGAGCGGTCGCGTGGAGCTACGATCTGTTGAATGAGTTCGAGAAATCGGTATTCCGGAAACTCTCAGTATTTTCGGGTGGCTTTAGGGTCGAATCGGCCGAATTCGTTTGTGGATCTTCGGACGATCTGGAAGTCTTGGATGCTGTTACTTCGCTTATCGACAAGAGCCTTCTGAATCAAAAAGAACTTTCCGATGGCGGATCGCGATTCCGCATGCTGGAGGTCGTAAGGGATTTTGCGTCGGAATTACTGGAGTCAAATGGCGAAGCAGATGCGATTCACCGAAAACATGCCGAGTTCTTCGTTTCTTTAGGCGAGACGGCCGAACCGTTTTTGCAGACGGCTCAGTCTGATGTATGGCTTGGTCGGCTTGAGGAAGAGCATGACAATCTTCGGGCGGTGATGCGTTGGAGCCTGGCGAATGAGCCATCGATTGCGATCCGCCTGGCAGTAGCGGCACGTAATTATTGGCTAGTCCATAGTCACCTGACCGAAGGGTTTGGCTGGTTAAAGGCCGCTTCGGAAACCAGCTTCGATCCATCGCCGGCACTTCGTTTTAAACTTCTGAACGGACTCGGGCTTGCCGCGAGGTTTCGCGGCGATTATGAAACGGCCCGTCATGCTTACGAAAACGGCCTGGCAGCCGGGAGAGAAGCGGATGATAAACAAGGGATCGCACTTTCGAACAGGGGACTTGGCCTCGTCGCGATGCAGCAGGAGGACTTCTCTTCCGCGAAACACTTTTTTGACGAAGGCCTTTCTATCAGTCGCGAATTGGGCGACAAATTCGGGATTGCTATTTCGCTAAGCTTCCTCGGAGATCTGGCCCGCACAGAAGGCCGAAACGCCGAGGCCCGTCCGCAGTTTGAAGAGGCAGTTGAGCTTTTCAGAGCATTGGAAAAAAGTCCTCCCCTGGCCGATGCACTTAACAATCTAGGCGCTGCAGTGTTCGGTACGGGCGACTACAAGGCAGCGAAACTCTATTTTTCCGAGGCTTTGATGATTGCGAAGGGTCTGGCTAACAGGATAACCATTTCGTGTTCCCTCGATGGTTTCGCCGCATTGGCAGTCGAAAATGGCAGCTTCGAACGGGCCGCCCGGATATCGGGAGCGGCCGAAAATTTGCGTGACTTGATCGGGTATAAAATAGAGCCGGCCGAACGTAGGTTTCGGGACACGTATATCTCGAAACTTAAAGATCGAATGCCGGAAGATTTGTTTGGCCACAGTTACGACGAAGGGCGCACAGTGAGCATTGATAATGCAATCGCTGAAGCACAGGAACAATCGGATTCCGAACCTGTGGCATTCGTTGGATAAAGCGGTTTGGCCTAAAAACTTCTTTAGATGGTATTCATGACACTGCAACAAATCTATCCAAAAAGCCTCGGCAATCGCCTCTGCAAATTCTTCGGCAAAAGAATTTCCATCGCGTCGTCGACAGTGACGATGCCTGCGATGTCACCCTCTTCGTCAACAACCGGCAATGCCAACAGATTATATTCCGAAATGGTTTGAGCAACATCCTCAGCGGAATCTGAAGGATGCGCGAAACGAAAATCGCTTCGCATTGCGTCCGCAAGCGTTCGCGTCGGGTCAGCGAGGATTAAACTGCGAAGACTGATCAGGCCGCACAGCTTCCACGAACCTTCTTCCTCGACGACATAGAGGTAATAGATCATGTTTGGCGTTTCCGCCATTTCGCGGAGACGAGCGATGGTTTCGCCTACGGTCAGATTCTTTGGAAACACGACAAACTCTGTCGTCATCAGTCCGCCCGCAGTGTCATGGGCATATGACATCAGTTCGGCAACATCGGCTTTTTCGTCATCCTCCATAAGATTGAAAAGTTCCTCGGCCTTTTCGTCGGATAATTCGCCGAGCACGTCAACCGCATCGTCCGGTGACATTTCCTCCAAAATGTCAGCAGCACGTTCCCCGTCCATATCTTCGAGAATGCGGGCCTGTGCTTCGGTAGACATTTCTTCCAGCGTATCAGCAGCGATTTCGTCGTCGAGACTCTCGACAACCTCCGTGCGGTGTATTGGTGAGAGTGTCTCCGCAAGTTGGGCGATCTCAACCGGGTGCAGGCGGGAGAGTTTGTCCTTTGAGGATTTTAGCTGCACGGTTACGGTCGCCGTATCAGTCGCCAGATAACCCACGTCAGCCCAATCGATCACCTCGACCGGCCGATCGCTGCCGTAGAAGCCTTTAGGCATCAGTCGCCTCACGAATCCCTGCAGGCTAACATCTGCTCCCGTAACGCGCCAAAATTCGCCAACATCGATTAGTTGCACATCATTGACGCGAACGACGCGCTTGCCGTCCACGTCGATTAGCTGGTTATCGAGAACATCCTTGCCCAACAGAACTTCACCCTCCCGTCGTTCGAAGGGCGTTAGGTCAAGTTTTGCGGAACTCATCTTGGCGCCATGCAAATCTATCGCCGAAATATTCCGTCGCGGAATAAAGAAATTTCGCCGGCGAAAACGCGCTACCAAGCCTAGCACCGGCGGATACTCTTCGCTGCCGTATGCCACCAAAATGTCGTTGATCGAAGCGATTTTTTCGTTTCGAGCATCGAAAATCGGCCGGCCGAGAATTTGGGAAAGATAGAGCATTACCTTAAAGATAACGCAACTTTTGCAAAGGTTGAAGCCAGAATGAAATTAACTTTGCGTTCCGCGGAATTGATGCTATCCTACATTTCGCTTTTGAACAACATTGTTTACTTTTTACCAATTTTTTTGGAACTAATTAAAGATTCGACGTTTGTTTGTTAAAGGAACCCGAGAACGAAATATCTTCGGGTTACGCTTCGCCTCGCAAAAACCAAACACAAAACTTCATCGGGCCGTTTCAGTTTTCCAAAGGCCTTTCAGCCGTTCAGAATGAAAAAGCTGCTACCCATCATCATCTCTTCTTTCTGCCTTGTAATCTGTGCGTCAGCCCAAAACGGGCCGAGAGCGATGGACAATTTTGACCGCTCGCAAGGCGTTCGTGTTTACTATCCGCCTGTCGCGTCAATAGCGAAGACTATAAAAAAGGGCGTCGCAAAAAAAGGGCGTGGTTCGAAATGGGAAGTTGTTGTCAATGACAAACTCGTAAAGAAGACCGGAAAAACGCGCTTGGTCGTAGCTGTGACAGACGGTCTGGCACATCGTGAAACTTTGTTGCCTTTCGGTGGAAGCAGACTCGTAATGGGAACGAGTTCGCATCTTAAGGGTTTTACGACAGGGAACATTCTGCACGATTCCTATATTGTTGACTCGAGCAGGCGTTATGGCATCGATCCGCTGTTGATCTATTCCCAAATGCACCAGGAATCGTCATTCAAACTGAATGCAACATCCAATAAGGGCGCCAGTGGATTGATGCAGCTTATGCCCGGTACGGCCCGCCGTTTCGGTGTTACGAAGATATATGATCCGCAGCAGAACATCGAGGCAGGAGTGAAATACATGCGTTGGCTGCTTGATACGTTTAATGGGGACGTTGTGCTGGCCCTCGCCGGCTACAACGCCGGTGAAGGTGCGGTGATGAAATATGGGAACAATGTGCCGCCGTATCGTGAAACACAGGAGTACGTAAGGCGCATCTCTACCGCCTATAATGCTATTTCGGATCCTCGCTACGTTCACTCGGCACGTCGGGTTTCGAACGATGTCGCGGCCAAATTGGGACAAAAGGAATCGAGGCCGTTGACGGTGTACGAACCGAATGCGCTCGCCGTAAGGCTTCCCAACGGAAAGATGATGCTCTTTAATCAGTAGATCGAGACTTGTGGCATTAGTGTGTTCTTCTCCACTTGTCTTTAAAAGACGTACGGCCGGATCGAACATCCGGCCGTTTTTTTGTTCGATCTCGTCAAATCCTGTATCATTTCGTATGTTTTGCATTAAATGCGGTACCAAAAACGCGGACGAAGCTGTCTATTGCATCAAATGCGGCAACCAATTCGATCAAGAGGAAGAAACGCGTGTTACAACGCGAGATCGATTCGATACCGCCGCAAGTGAAGGCCACTCAATCTTTTCGATAACGCCGACCTTGATGTTTGTTAAATTGGGTTATGTTTTGGCGGTTGTCGCGGCATTTTTGCTGGTTGCGGTCTTTAGCGTCCTGCTTCCGGCAATATCGCCGATTACAGCTATTTGTTTCGGGTTGCTCTTGCTTCTGATACCGGCTTTTTATCATTTCAAACAAAAGCTGATTCGCTACACGCTTTCAGACACAACCATCGAAATCGATAAAGGGATAATCTCGCGTACAACGCAAAACGTGCCACTGCGACGGGTTCAGGATGTGACCGTATCTTCGACGATAATGCAAAGGATCTTTCGTTTTGGCGATGTGGTGATCGATAATGCTAGCGAACAAGGTGGAAAGGTCGTTCTGAAGAATATAGATTCGCCGAGAAAATACGCCGATATTCTTTTAAAGCAGATGCGCCAGATTGAAAGATAAGTAGGACGCGGAGACACGGAGACGCGGTGAAAATCCATCTGACGAAACGTCTCCGCGTCCCCGCGTCGCCCGAATCGCCGCGTCAAATTAATTTGCTATGGCCACAATTTTTGTCACCGGCGGTGCCGGATTTATCGGTTCCGCGTTCGTTCGCATCGTGTTGAGCGATCAACCTGACGTTAAGGTCATAAACTATGACGCTTTAACGTACGCCGGAAATCTGGAGAACCTCGAAGATATCGACGCGAGCCGTCATACATTTATCAAAGGCGACATCTGTGACCGCAAAGCGGTGCTCGAAGCAATGCCGGGTGAATGCGACGTGGTGTTCAATTTCGCTGCCGAGTCGCATGTGGATCGCAGCATTCAATCCGCTGACGATTTTCTAAGAACAAACATCATCGGAACGCAGGTTTTGCTTGATGCCGCCCGGGAGCAAAGGGTTCGAAGGTTTGTGCAGGTATCGACCGATGAGGTGATGGGAAGCTTGCCGGACGACAGCGGTGAGTTTTTTACGGAAGCCTCGCCGCTGCAGCCTAATTCTCCGTATGCGGCGTCTAAGGCAGGGGCCGAGTTTGTCGTACGTGCGGCGCGTGAGACGTTTGGGATTGATACCGTTATAACGCGATGCGGAAATAATTATGGCCCGCGACAGTTCCCCGAAAAGCTGATTCCGCTGATGATAAGCAATGCGATGGACCACGAGCCGCTGCCGGTTTATGGCGACGGCAAAAATGTTCGCGATTGGATCTATGTCGATGATCATTGCCGCGCGATCTGGCTTGCTTACAAAAAAGGAAGATCGGGCGAGGCATATAACATTGGGGCCCGGAACGAAAGGCAGAACGTTGAGGTCGTAGAGTCGATCCTTGATCTGCTCGGTAAGCCGCACAGCTTGATAGGTTATGTCACCGACAGGCTCGGGCACGACCGGCGCTATGCGATCGATCCAACAAAAGCCGAAAATGAACTTGGCTGGAAGCCTCTAGTCAGTTGGGAAGATGGCCTTAACAAAACTCTCGGTTGGTACCGTGAAAACCAGAATTGGGTCGATCACATACGAAACGGCGAATATCGTGAATATTACCGTTCGATTTACGGTAAATATCTCGGAGCATGAAAATACTGATCACCGGCGCAAATGGCATGGTTGCCCGAGCCGCTATAAAACATTGCAGATCAACTGGCGACGAGGTGATCGCTCTAACGCGATCAGACCTGGATATATCCGACCGAGATGCGGTTTTCGCGTCGATCGCTGATTCTAGGCCGGACGCCGTGTTGAATTGCGCTGCGTACACCGACGTCGACGGAGCGGAAACTAATAAAGAGACCTCTTTCAAGGCGAATGCGGACGGCGTAGAAAATCTGGCAAATGCCTGCAAATTCGTTAACGCCGGATTCGTAACTATTTCTACAGATTACGTTTTTGACGGTTTAAAGTCTGACTTCTACACGCAACGTGACACGCCAAATCCGCAGGGAATTTATGCAAGATCCAAGCGGGAAGGGGAGATCCGGGCCCGCTTTGCTTACGCCCGATCAATCATCGTTCGTTCCGGCTGGATATATGGACATGGTGGAACAAATTTTCTAAGCGTAATGTCTAAAATGCTTGCCGAAGGGAAATCGATTCAAGCGATTGGCGATTCGTATGGAACTCCGACGTTTGCAAACGATTTGGCGAAACGGCTCCGCGAACTTGCGGAAGCCGATCTGCCTTGTACATTTCATGTTTCGAATTCCGGGCCGGGTTGCAGCTATCTGGGATTTGCGGAAAAAGTGTGTGAGATCGGCGGATTCGATTCGGGCCTTCTTCAATCGACTTCTAAAGATCATCTCAAGCGTCCCGCACCCAGACCGGAGAATTCAAAATTGGCCTGTTTATTGAGCGGGCGACTGGGATTTTCACCTTTACAGAGTTGGGAGGACGCGCTTAAAGAATTTCTTACGTAGTCCGGCTGAGAATCTCAGGCCGGGAAACGTAGTGACCGGGTTCTTCCCGCCAGCAACACGGAACCCAGTCGCTACCGGTTCCGATTCTGACCTGTCTAGCCTTTTGTTTTATTGATCGAACCGGCCTCTTCAAAATACGGTGTTTCGTCAGTCTCGCTTTTCCCGTAATAATCGTAATAGCCGGAACCATAGTAGTCATATTCGACCGAACTCGACTTAACACCATTTAGCACGACACCGTAAATCCTCGCGCCAATGTTGCCCAGACGCTGTTTAAATCGCCGCATCAGGTGAATCGAACTCTTGCCGGCCATCGCGACCAGAACGACACCGTCAACCAATGTCGAAAGAATTGCCGCATCGGTAAACGATATCGCCGGCGGCGAATCGATGATGACGTGTTTATAGCGTCCTCGCAAAAACTGGAGAAGCTTCTTCATTTCATCGGAACTCAAAAGCTCAGCAGGATTTGGCGGGATCGGGCCGCTGGTTATTACCCTAAGTTTCGGCAGTCCTTTGCATCGCTTGATCAAGTGCTCCGTGTCCTGTTCGCCCGATAGATAGTTGGTCAGACCCCGCGTGTTCTCCATGTCGAAATAGCTGTGGAGCCGCGGCCGACGCAGATCGCAGTCAATTAACACAACATCAACATCGGATTGGGCAAGAGTGATAGCCGTGTTGATTGCCGTTGTCGTTTTGCCCTCGGATGGCTGCGAAGACGTTATCAGGATCGTCTGCGGAGGTTTGCCGGCGGAAGAAAAAAGCAGCGATGTTCTAAGGTGGCGATACGCCTCGGCCATTGGCGAATGGCGCTCTTCGAGCGTGATCATTGCCGTTGACGGCTGGGCTACGTTCCCGTTCTTCGGCATCAGGCTCAACTTTCGCTTATCCGTTAGGTTATGATGCGGAATCAGTGCAAGCGTCGGCAGTCCCAGATGCCTACCGATGTCGTCGGACGTTTTCACGGAATCGTCCAAATAATCCATCAGAAACGCGAGACCGATACCGGCCGCAAGCGAGATCAAAAATGCTACGAAAATGTTGCGAGTTCGCTGAGGGCCGATCGGCCCGCTGGGAACAAAGGCATTCGCCGCGATCTTGATGTTATCAGGACTGCTGTTCGCGATCGCAAGTTCCTGTTCCTTTAACCGTTGCGTATAGGTGTCCAAAAGATTCCGGTTAGTTTCTATGCCGCGTTTCAGCGTGGTGAGCCGTGTCATGGCCACGCCCTGAATGTTCGCTAGTGTGGCTTCTTTTTCATAAGCGGCGAGTGCTTGTGCTTCCTCGCGTCTTTTTGAATCAAGCTGCGACTTCATTGATACGAGTGCTCCGCCAATCGCGTCTTTATCGACCGCCTTCTTGTCGCGGTCGATAATTCCTGAAACTTCGCTCTCGGTCTTTTCCTTGGTTGTTTTAAGTGCCGTGATTCGTTCGTTTTTCTTCTGCACTTCGGAATATTCCTCAGTGTATTTGACAAGAAGCTCGGCCTTTTCCGTCTCGGCGGCCTGAATCTGTTTGTCAATACTCCGTATGTCGTCCTGGAGCTTAGACTTGCGTTCGATACTAAGCCGTACTGCATCTTGATAAATTTTGCTGTCGGTCAATTCCGGAATGCTCGATCCTTCGCCGCGATTATTTGCCTGAAGAGCGGCGTTGTAGCGGCCTTCAAGCTGACGGCGGGTTTCCATCGTTTTGAGCCAGGTTTCGCTCATTCCCTGCAAACGACTCGCGGCGAGGTCTTGCCCTTTGTCCTGAAGCGGCAAATCGCCTTCCTTCATGAATGAGATCAGCTCAGCTTCCTGGGTGGTGATGTTATCTTTCAATTCCTCAATCGATTTTGCGAGATCGTCTTTCGCCTGCTTCGCTCCTTGTGTTTCGCGTTCGGCGTCCTGCTGTTTGAAAGTTTCCGCAACCTTATCGGCGACTTTCGCGGCGAGCTGAGGATTGTAGGTTTTCACGCTCACGTTTACGAGATTTGTGCGTTCACGCTGCTCGACGCTCAGACCGCCAACCAGCCTGGATGCATACATTTGAGCACGAGCCTCTTCCTCGGGCGACAAAATTATTTTTTCAGGCGCGGAACCGTTGGGGACTTCCGAGATCACCGGTAGTGCATTTTCCCGCTCCGAGTTGCTTTTTTCGCTTGAGAAGATCGAACGTATCGTTGTTCCGATTCCGCGATCCTGATCCTCGAAAAGGTTTGGGTTTCGATACAAGCCTAGTTCGACCACAACGCTCTTCATCAGATCGGCATTTTGAAGCAGCTTTAGCTGGGTATTGTAATAATTAACATCGTTCCCGAAATTGATATTGATAGAATCTTTTGAAGTGATCTTCGGCTTTCGCGGCTCAATCAACATTTCGGTCGTTGCCTGATACTCTGACGGCAAGCGGTACATGTAAAACGCGGATGCGGCGGTTACAAGTATCGTAAGAGCTAAAATAAGCGGCAAACGCTTGTAAACAACAGCAATATACTGCTTGATCGACCGCCGTCCTTCAATCGCCTCATCATCATAATAGGACGGGTAAGCAGACGGATATTCGCCAACAACCTCTCTCAATTCCGTTGTTCTAGGCAATGGTGTCAGCCGCTGATCTTCTTCCATACAACTTAAAAACCTATCAAAATTTCCCCTGTTTTACAGAGCGCAAACGAAACTTATATCATATTTGGCCCGAATTTTCACTATCACGGTCTAAAGCGTCCATCCAGGAAGCGTTCCCTTCGACCGCTCTTGAAACACCAAAACCGCCTCTTTTGTTAACCCGAAGAGGCGGATGTTATAGTATTTCATTACATCTTTTTGTAAAATTAGTAAATAAACAAGCTTATATGGCCGCGATTTCCGCAAACGAAGAATTGACCTCAGACAACGATTTCGACCTTGGCATTGTCGGATTTCGTTACTCCGATCTTTTCGATGCCGTAAAGCTCAAGGAATTGGCGGAAAAGTTTTACGCCGAGGTTTCTGAGAAAGATCCGCTGCTGCATGCGTCGCTCACAAAATATATTTCTACACACGGTACCGGCTTCGAAAAACGGGTTGAATCTAAAATACTCACGGATGCGGCACCGTATCTTTCGGATTTTGTCGGACGCATGTTTGGAATTAGTCGCGAACGAACCGAACTCGAAAACGAGATCCTGGTTCAGAATCCGATATGGAAATATAAATTCTTTGTTCAGCGGCGGGCGATCAAGCAATTCAAGCCGGACGATCTGAAGAGGTTTCAATTAGGAGAGTTGAACCAGGCGTTGAACGAGTTTCGCTATAACGCCTTCGACGAAACCGTTATTCACGACGATGAGCTGGCCATTGCCAGCATGGCCGTAAAATTGTTACATGCCGAAGAATTGCTTTTAAAAGATGTGGAACGGAACGAAGAAGTGCAGCAGACGATAAACAAACTGCAAAAGGCCTTCGATAAACTAAAGGACAAGGTTTTCGGCAAGGTATTTTCATCGTTCATCGTGTCGGCGGAAGGAACGGGCGATCTTCTGTTGGTCAAGGCTGCGTTGATGCTTTTGGAAGCTTGGTCGGCGGACGAGTACTACAAACGCGAAAAGCGGTGGGCAAGCCTGAAGATTCCGCATCCTCTCGATTATCAAAACCTTGTTCACTTGATTCACCCGAATGAAGATATCCCGAATGTAATGAGCGGCAAGCCGGAAGAAATGCGTCGCCGTGACGGATTTAAGCTGACCGATGACCGCGGCACAATGCGCGAGGCTCTTTACGAGATCGACTATTGTCTGATCTGTCACGAACGCTCTAAAGACTCTTGTTCGACGGGTTTGCGCGAACCAGATGGCACACTTATACGCAATCCGTTGGGTATCAAAACAGAAGGCTGCCCGCTGGACGAAAAGATCTCGGAAATGCACCTGCTGAAAAAGCAGGGTGATCCGATCGCGTCGCTTGCTCTTGTGGCGATCGACAATCCGATGTGCGCCGGAACCGGCCACCGGATCTGTAACGATTGCATGAAGGGCTGTATCTTCCAGAAGCAGGAGCCGGTAAATATTCCGCTTGCTGAAACGGCAACGCTTACCGACGTGCTCAATCTTCCCTATGGCTTTGAAATTTACAGCCTACTCACACGCTGGAATCCATTGAATGCCCTGCGGCCCTACGCTTTGCCATACAACGGCAAGAATGTGATGGTTGTCGGCCTGGGGCCTGCCGGTTATACGTTGGCTCATTACCTGTTGAACGAAGGGTTTGGCGTCATCGGTGTAGATGGTTTAAAGATCGAGCCGCTGCCGACGGATTGGACAGGAGACCTTGGGAAAGCATCGCCAAAGGCGATCAAAGACTTGAGCGAAATTACCGAAGAGCTTGACGAGAGAATTCTTTCCGGTTTTGGAGGCGTTTCAGAGTATGGAATCACCGTGCGCTGGGATAAGAATTTTCTCACCATGGTCCAATTGATGCTGATGCGGCGCAAGCGCTTCCGGGCATACGGCGGTATTCGTTTCGGCGGAACGTTGACGATCGAAGATGTTTGGAATTTCGGTTTCGATCACATTGCGATCGCAACCGGTGCCGGTAGGCCGACGATCGTCCCGATCAAGAACAATCTCATCCGCGGAATTCGGCAAGCGTCCGACTTTTTGATGGCACTCCAGTTAACCGGAGCTTTCAAAAAGGATACGTTGTCAAACTTGCAGGTTCGCCTGCCTGCCGTAGTGATCGGCGGCGGTTTGACCGGAATCGATACGGCAACCGAACTGTTCGCGTATTATCCGGTTCAGGTCGAGAAAATGCTTGAAAAATACGAGCAGATTTCGGCTGAGTTTGGCGAAGATGTTGTGCTGTCTAAATTTGACGACGAAGAGCTGTCCGTACTACAGGAATTTCTTGGGCACGGCAAAGAGATCCGCGAAGAACGCGAGCGTGCGGCTTCGACCGGCGAAAAACCCAATTTCGTTCCACTGATTCAAAAATGGGGCGGCGTTTCGCTTATTTACCGCAAACGTCTGCAGGATTCTCCGGCCTACCGGCTTAATCACGAGGAAGTCCAAAAAGCGCTCGAAGAAGGCATAAACTTTGTCGAATGCATGAATCCGGCCGAGGCGGTCCCGGATGAATACAACGCGATCAAGGCCTTGGTATTTGAGCGGCTCGATTATGCCGCCGAGACAGGGAAGTTTGAAAAGACTGGCGAAATGGTTGAATTTCCGGCTCGCACGCTTTGTGTAGCAGCGGGAACTTCACCAAATGTTATCTACGAAAAGGAAAAACCCGGCACGTTTCAGCTCGATGAGTGGCGGCAGTTTTTTCTTCCGCACAAGCTGGTTAAGAACGAAGACGGCAAACTTCACACGGTTCAAGCCGAAAAAGGTGAAACTGGCTTCTTCACTTCATACGAAAGTGAGGGGAAATTCATTAGCTACTACGGAGATAATCATCCGCAATACGCCGGTAATGTCGTCAAGGCGATGGCGTCGGCCAAGCATGGGTACCTCAAGGTTGTCGAGCTTTTCGCCGAAGAACTCGCAACGCGCGGGCCGCTGCCGCAATCCGAACGCGACACAATATTTGACCGGCTCGAGGAAACGCTGGACGAGCAGATGCGCGCCTATGTGGTTAAGGTAGATCGCCTAACCCCAACAATCGTTGACGTAATTGTTAAAGCTCCATTGCAGGCTCGTAAATTCGAACCGGGACAGTTTTACCGTTTGCAAAACTTTGAAACCTCGGCACCTGTGATTGATGGAACGCGAATGATGATGGAAGGTCTCGCTCTTACAGGTGCGTGGGTTGATGAGGAAAAAGGCCTTTTGTCCATGATCGTTCTCGAAATGGGAACGTCGTCGCGGCTTTGCTCCTTGTTGCGTGAAGGTGAAGAGGTTCTTGTGATGGGCCCAACCGGAAGCCCAACCGAGATACCGGAAAACGAAACCGTACTTCTTGCCGGGGGCGGACTTGGGAACGCCGTGCTTTTCTCGATAGCGCGGGCGCTACGCGACAATAATAATCACGTCGTTTATTTCGCGGGATACAAGGACGGGGCGGATCTTTTCAAACGCGAAGAGATCGAAAAAGTGACCGATCAGGTCGTCTGGGCGACAGATTACGGCAAGGAGATCAGGCCGATGCGTCCGCAGGATTCGCATTTCCGAGGCAACATTGTGCAAGCCATGGTTGCCTATGCCGAAGGCCGTTTCGGCCAGACGAAGTTGAGTCTGACGGATGTTGACCGCATTATCGCGATCGGTTCCGACCGGATGATGAACGGCGTCAGGGAAGCCAGGCACACAACGCTCAAACCCTATCTGAAAGAGCAGCATATTGCCATCGGGTCTATCAATTCGCCGATGCAGTGCATGATGAAGGAAGTCTGCGCACAGTGTTTGCAACGGCACGTCAACCCGCATACGGGCGAGGAGTTCTTCGTTTTCTCATGCTTTAACCAGGACCAGCATCTCGATTTTGTTGATTTCAAGAACCTGAACGAACGTCTGCGGGCTAACAGCATTCAGGAAAAACTGACAAATATGTGGCTGGATCGGGCGTTTGGGAGGGATGAGTTTAAGAGGCTTTACGGCCAGTCGGCTTGATTTCGCGGGCAACATCAAGGCATCAGCATAAAGATGTTTTGATGTTGCCATAACTACACAATTGAGTTATCCTTATCGTGTTATGAGAACGACACTGACTATAGACGACGACGTTGCATTCGGCCTGAAGAAAGCACAGGAAAGCGATCCTAAAAAGTCATTCAAGGAAATCGTGAACGAAATGCTGCGAACAGGTTTGAATTCAAAACCTTTGGCTCCGAACAAGAGGTTCAAGGTCAAAGCCTACAAAATTGGCCTTCGCAAAGATCTGAACTTCGACAATATCGAGGAAGTTCTTGATATTCTGGAGGGGCCAAATCGCAAGTGATCCTCCCGGACGTCAACTTATTGATCTATGCTCATGACGAGGAAAGCGAGTTTCACGCGGCGGCGGCTGGCTGGCTCGAAAATGTTCTTTCTACTGAGCAAGTATTTTTTTCATGGCATACGATAACCGGTTTCTTACGAATAATCACTAATCCCAGAGCGTCCATCGCACCACTAAATCTGAAACAAGCCATTGAGATCGTTGAATCCTGGCTGGATCTCGACAACACACACTTGGTTTTCCTTGAAAAAAAGAACTGGCCGCTGTTCTCTTCGATGCTGATCGATGGTCAGGCCTTTGGCAATCTGGTCATGGACGCTCATCTCGCCGCAATAGCCGCCTCGTGCGGAGCAAAACTAGCCAGCACCGACCGCGATTTCACACGCTTTCCGGCTATTCAGCTTGTCAACCCGCTAAAATCATAAAGAAGCCAGCACCGCATGAATAGTTAAATTAACGGCTGAGATGACGTGGCGCGAAACCGCTACGGACAAGCTGAGGGAAACAAAGCAACGTGATAACAAAGTCACTGTTTCGCGCTCACGTCCAATAACTTGTTCGGCGTGTCCTAAATAAAAGTCAACGCAAATTTATTGTCCTGTTAATAGTATCTGGGTCGCCAAAACTTTTACGCCCGCCTTTTATATGGATTTGCGTAAATTCCAACGCTTTAGCATCTCGCTTTAAGTCATCAGATACAATGAAATCTAATGTGCCACTAGCAGCGTAAGGAGGAACTTCCTCTATAACGGTAATATCGAGAATTTCTTTGTTTTCTCCTTGTGCGCCAAAAGTAACACGATACGGATAATTCTCACGTATATTTCTAGCGAAATCTTGTCTTGCACGAATTTCTGCCTGTTTTGCAAGAACTTCTGGCGAAGGCGGTGAAGTTAGTGAACCTGTGCAACCAATAAACAGGGAACATAAGAAAATAACTATTGAGATTATTTTTTTCATATGACTTAAAAATAAAGTTCGGATTAACCGAGAAACGCCGAACTACTTATTAACACTAACGCCGTCGATAATACGGCAATTCCGGCCGGTTATCACTGCTGATTGTCGCAATCAGATTGGCATGCTGGGTTCCACTGTTCCGACAACATCGCCGCGACGATTCTTGATCGGCATTGGCGATAGATCGGAAAGATCGCTGCCGGCGAGAATTCCCAATTGACGAAGTATCTCGACGGCAACTACATGCCTTGCGCGATGGTCGTCGCCGTCCTCAACCTTAAGTGCGATGCCGAGGCCGGTCGGATATTTCTTGCATGGAAGAACGCCGCAGAGCCAGACGCCGTCGGCACCTACTTTTGAGATGATGCGGCCTTCGGCGGCTTGCATTAGCATTGTGTCGAGGCGTTCCGTTCCGCCGATCAGTTCGGGGAATTTTGTCATTGCGGAAACTATGCGGCCAGCTGCTGTGCGTGAAGCTTCATCAAAACCTTCGGGCGGCGAGACGAGGTTGAGGAATGAACGGGCCATTGCGGAAACCGGCACCGCGAAATTCGGAGCCGCACAGCCATCGACGGCGAGGGCGATCTCATCGCTGGGAATTTTGGCGAACTCGGCGACCGCGCTCAATATCGCTTTTTGGACGGGATGATCAAGATCCTCGTAGGACTCCAGGTCCGTGTCGAGGTGTTTTGCGACAGCGAGCATCGCGGCGTGCTTGCCGGAGCAGTTGTTATGAAGCTGGTTTGGGTATTCGCCTGCCCGCATCATACGCTCGGCCTCTTTTTCGTAGAACGGGAGGTGCGTGCCGCAGCGAAGATAGGATTCGGTCAGGCCGATGCGTTCGAGCATCAATTCGGCAATGCGGACGTGTCGCGCTTCGCCCGAATGTGAAGCGCAGGCAAGCGCGATCTCCTCTTCCGAAAACCCGAATGCATCCGCAGCCCCGCTCGTTAGCAGCGGCATTGCCTGGAAGGGTTTGCACGCGGAGCGATAGAACGTAACAGTCGCCGGATCGCCCATCTGAGCAATGGTATTTCCTTCGCCATCAATGACGATAAGGTGTCCGCGATGGATCGATTCGACCGTATCGCCGCGGATAACCTTTGCTAAAATTTCAGATTCCATTAATTGCTTGCAGAAAGCATCTCTTTTGCGTTTTCGCGTGCGGCATTTGTAATCTTTTCGCCCGCCAGCATTCGTGCGACCTCTTCGATTTGTTCGGTTTTATCCAGCTCACGAACCGTCGTAGTAGTGCGATCTTTCGCCATCGACTTTTCGATCAGGAAATGCCTGTCCGCCTGCGACGCAACTTGCGGCTGATGCGTGACGCAAAGAACCTGTTGGGTCTTTGCAAGGGTTTTGAGCTTGAGTCCAACGGCTTCGGCCACGCGGCCGCCGATACCTGCGTCGATCTCATCAAAAACGGTTGTCGCTTCCTTGTCCTTGGTTCCCGCGGTGGTCTTTAAGATCAACATTAACCGTGATGCCTCGCCGCCCGATGCAACACGTGCGAGCGGTTTCGGAGCTTCGCCGGCATTGGCCGAAAAGTAGAATTCCACGCGATCGATTCCTTTCGCCGAAAGATTTGCAAAGCTGTGGCTTTCAAGTTCGCCTTTTTCGGGCGCTTCGATTTGAACCACAAACCGTGCTTTTTCTAAAGCTACTGCTTTGAGATTTGATTTAACGGCTTTCTCAAACTTCGCGGCTGCCTCAACACGTTTTCGGTGAATACTCTCAGCCGAATTTAAATACTCTTGTCTGAGATTTTTGAGTCTGTCACGCAATTCCGTCTCGCGTAATTCGGCCATTTCGATGTTCTCGAGCCGCTCGTCACAATCCTTCAAATGTAGCAACACCGATTCAATCGATCCGCCATACTTTCGTGTTAAACGAGCGATCTCGGCCAATCGGGTCTCGATCTCTTCGAGACGTTCCGGCGAAAATTCCAGATGATTGCGGTAATCTCTGG
Source organism: Chloracidobacterium sp. (assembly GCA_043722725.1). Classification (GTDB taxonomy): domain Bacteria; phylum Acidobacteriota; class Blastocatellia; order Pyrinomonadales; family Pyrinomonadaceae; genus OLB17. The sequence goes on along the minus strand of JAYSON010000210.1, from coordinate 9,680 downwards.
CTGTGAAGGCCAAGTCTTCGATTACGACAATTGCTGTTCTGACGGCTTCGACATATTCACCAAATTTGGGTTCGTATTCGGTCAAGTCCTCGATCTTGCGAGCCGCCTTCTCAAGCGTGGCAACTGTCGATTCTGTGTTCTCGTAAAGCAGTGCATATGCTTCCTGACTCAACGAAGTCAGCTTTTCGACATTGTTTAGACGCCGCTTCTCTTCTCCAAGCTCGACATCTTCGTCCGGCCGAAGCCCGACATGTTTTATTTCGGTGGTCTGAAATCGCAGTACATCCAAAAGCTGAAGTTTTTCAGCTTCGCTCGTCCTAAGCTTTGAAATCTCGGCTCGTATATCGGTCAACTTCCGGAAAGCTGCGGCTACCTCTTTGCGCTCATTGCCGAGATTCGCGAAGCCGTCGAGAATTTCAAGGTGGTTGGCCGGTTCAAAGAGAGCCGCATGTTCACCCTGTCCGTGGATCGCTACCAGGAAAGTACCGACCCTTTTCAAGACCGCCTGTGTAACCAACTGATTGTTGATAAATATCCGGTTCTTTCCCGCACTTGAAAGCTCACGTCGAACTATTAATTCGATTTCAAGGCTGCCATCCAATTCGATCCCGGTTTCGTCAAAAATTTTACGCAGACCGGCAGTTGGCTCTATCAAAAATAGCCCTTCAATTTGAGCAGACGTCTGACCGTCTTTTATCAGGTCCGATGTAACTCTCTCGCCCGTCAACGCGCCCAAACTATCAACAATGATCGATTTGCCGGAACCGGTTTCTCCCGTGAGAAGATTTAGCCCCTCGCCAAACTCGATTTCGACCTCGTCGATAAGCGCAATATTTTTGACTTTGAGGAAAGCTAGCATAAAACACGACCGAGACACTGACGGCACTTATTAAGATACCCAAGTATCTATCTTACGCAGTCAACTACTTTTTCGGAACTATACCTTCTCCCTTGACCCATTTCCCAAGCGAAAAGATCGCATCCGGCGGAAATGTCTTTTCAAGATCCGCAGCTGCCCAATCAATCTGCCGGTCCTTGCGGTAGAAAAGTATCTCGGCGAAATTGCCGACCGCCAAAGGCTGAAATCTCCCAACAGCGTAGAAATTACTCGCGTCGAATTCCTCCAATCCCGAAAACATAGATAGATCGTCCACTCGCCTGACAACCGTGGGCGCCGTAAATTCCGCCCGGCGTCGTTCCGTGTTTGCACCAATGTCCGCGATCAGCACTTCGCTCGGTGAGGCTCTATTTATTACCGAGGCGTTACGGAAAATGAAATAGCACAGCCTGCCGGACGTGTTACGCGGAAGTTGATCATAAACGATCGTGGTGAAGTTTTTTTCGCTGCCATCCGCTAGAGATTTAAGAGCAGTCGCGATCGCGATGAAATTCATCTTGACCAGAAACATTTCGGACTTGTCGTGCAGTGCGCCCGTTTCAATTAGAACGACCGGTGTTCCCCTTGCCGAAAAACTGTCGCCAAACGCGGTTGGTGTATAGCCGTCATCGTAACGGCCGATATTTCCGGGAATGAAAACTTGTATCGCCTGCGTCATAGCAGACACAAGTCTTTTGTTCCTTTCATGACCTTCGTTTGATATCTTCTTCTCATCGCCGAATACGACGAGAAACGAGATTGCCGCCTGTTTATACGTTTGACCCGCAGTAGTCAGTGCATTTTGATTATGAAGATTGAATCCGATCTCCGGCGACCATTCATCGCGAAGTTTTTTCAGCAACTGAGCTTCCGATGATTTTAGACTCAATGCGTCGCGGTTGATATCGAGGCCTTGCATGTTCCGTCTGATGTAGGAATCAGCGCCATCGGGATTCAGCATGGGAACGGCCCGAATCGTCATTTTGTTCTCGATGTTTCGTACCCAGTCTTTATCGCGGTTTTTTTGCAGAACTGCAAGCAGATCAATAAGCGCAGACGTAGCGGTCGGTTCGTCGCCGTGCATTTGCGACCAGAGGAACACCTTCAACGGCCCTTTGCCGAATTCGGCCTGGTAGATTTCTCTGTTTGAGAAGCTGCGCCCAACTTCGGCTACTTTGATCCCGGATTTCGTGAGGTTCTCCAGATAAACTTTTAAGTCTTTATGACGAACATTGGAAGGAAGGATATTCGAAACATGTTCTTTTTCCCACATCTCGGAGAATTTCGCCGGGGTTTGAGCACATATGTTCATTGATGCAGGCAACAGGAAAAGGGAGAGCGAAATCGCGACATTCATAGCAATAAGATAAACCGCATTGGGATCTAACTTCAACTATTGCAGTCACATATTAGGTCGAACGATCAGAATTTTCATGATCGCCCTTTGATTTGAAGGCTCGATACTATTTGTTGTTGAAAACTCGAAGAACTTCGGCCACGCTCCATGCTTGCGCGAAGCATCCTCGTGGTTTAAATGGCGGGTCGGCGTCAAAGATTTCGGAGATCTGTCCGATTCCGGCTTCCGTTAAATGCGATTCGAAACCGGACAGAATTTCGCCTACCTTCTCTTCCCTTTCCTTGTCGCTGCCGCGTACCTTTCGGTAAGCGTCAACGAAAGGCCCGATGAGCCACGCCCAAACGGTGCCTTGGTGGTAAGCAGAATCCCGAGCGAAGGGAGAACCTTCGTAGACCGGACAATATCTCTCATCGTTCGGCGACAGTGAGCGAAGGCCGACCGGCGTCAAAAGTTCGCTTTCGACCTTTGCTAACACCTTCGCTGACCGTTCGGCATCGAGCATCGAATGCGGCAAAGAGATAGCGAAAATTTGATTCGGACGCACTGACCGGTCGCGATTTCCATTTTCGACCAGGTCATAAAGACATTCCTCCGCATCATTCCAAAACACACCGTTAAAGCTGAGTTTGCAAAGATCAGCCATAGCCCGGTAACGCGCTTCGTCCTCTTTGTCGCCAAAAGTCTTGGCAAAATCGGCCATTATCAAAAGAGTGTTGTACCAAAGCGCCTGGATCTCCACCGGCTTGCCGGTACGCGGTGTAATAACCAGATCGCCAATTTTAGCGTCCATCCACGTTAATTGAACGCCGTCTTCGCCAGCGTATAGCAGGCCGTCGGTGTCCACATGGATATTGTATCTCGTTCCATGTAGGTGCCAGGCCACAATATCAGCGAGCTTTTCGTATAAATTCTCCCGGACGAACTTGCTGTCTCCGGTCGCTTTCAGATAAGCCCTGACGGCCTCAAAATACCAAAGTGTTGCATCGACCGTATTGTATTCAGCTTCGTCGCCTGCATCCGGGAAACGATTTGGCAGCATCCCTTCGGAAATGTGTTTGGAAAATTCGAGGAGGATGTTTCTGGCAATCTCTGGCCTACCTGTCGCGAGCGTAAGGCCCGGCAGCGAGATCATCGTGTCGCGCCCCCAATCCGAGAACCAGGGATACCCGGCAATCACCGTTTCGCCAGACCCGCGGGATACAATAAACTGATCCGCCGCGAGAACGAGCTGCTTCTCAAAATCGCTTTTTGATCCGGCTTTGTCTATTGAGGCCTTACGTCTTTCGAGCTCTGCGTTTTCCAAAGCTAGATAAGCGAAATCGGCATTCTCGTCAGTCGTGGCTATCAAGGTCGCAGGTTCGTTTGCAAGATCGAATCGTAAAGCGAAAGGTTGGTAAAGATCCTCGGTAAAATCAAATCCGCGTTCTTTTTCGATTGCATACGCAAAGTTGTTATACCAATCCCCGGTACTTTCAGTTCCGGTGCCGTTGTGATGTATGTGCAGCGATGGCATTTGCCCGTTTGCGGTAATCGACACGGCTTTGTCGCTGATTTCGTAACTAAAACCGATCTCCGGACTTTGATGTTGGAGGCTATGATAATCAACGAACGAGAGCAGCGGTTTCAGCACCAGAGCTATTCGGCCATTAAAGTCACGTGAACCTTTCGACACGCTCCAACGGCATGCGGTCGCATTAGAGCCATGAACCATAAACACTCTCTTTTCGATCTCGAACTCTTCAATTACGAAGGTCCAAATCGGAAATGGGTCGAGCCGGAAACTTTCCAGAAACTTGTAACCTTGCGGGCTGACGCCGCCAATAAATTGATTCGTTGAAAGCTCAAACTGAATCCCGTCAAGCTCCAATATTTCTTCGAATTTTGAAAGAACTGTAACGCGGCCGAGCGGCGGCCTCGTTGCCGCAGTCAGCAAACCGTGATACCGACGCGTATTCGCGCCCGAGATCGTTCCCGAAGCAAACCCGCCAATGCCGTTGGTTTCAAGCCATTCCCGGCTCGACGCCGCTTCAAAATCCGTACAAACTTTTTTATCAAAACTTAACATTCGATTTTTTTATTGAGTGTGTTCAGGCGTATATTCTCGAAATCCGATTCGTTTCTATTGCTCGGGTTCCGGCGTCAACAATTCATGGTACAAATTCTCGGTCTCGTCGATCATCCTGTTCAAAGAGAAATTATCGTGAGCAAAGCTCTTTGCATTGTTAGCCAGGCGCTCGCGTTTTTGCGGATCTCCCAGAAGCATGCAGATCTTCCCGGCAAGCATTAACGGATCCTGTATCGGCACTAGTAATTCGTGATCCGGCAACAGTTCTTTTGCACCTTCGGTTTCGGTTGCTACAACGGCTGTTCCGCTTGCCATCGCCTCCAGGATCGCCATGCCGAAACTCTCCGTATGCGAGGCAGAAACGAAAATGTCCAGTGCGGCAAATAGCGGTGCCGTGTCTTCTACCCAATCGAGCCAAAGAAACCTTTCATCCAGCCGAAAAACTCGTACCAGCCGTTTCAATTCGCGGCGAAACTTCTTGTCAACCGTATTGTCTTTTCCCACCACAACGAATCGGGCATCGGGAAATTTCTTCGCGATCTCGTTGGCGGCAAGCACGAAATCCCTCTGCCCCTTCAAAACGATCAACTCACCGACGATGCCTATCAATGGCGTATCGAACGGAATACTGTGCAGAAATCGAAATTCGTTGCTGAGGTTTCCCCGATCGAGATCCGAAGATGCTTCAATATCTATGCCGTTAAATATGAGGGTTATCTTCTGACGCGGAAATACCCTTTGCAACGCTGCTCGGACACCCGATGAGACCGCGATCGCTTTGGAGAGATTCTTTAATGCAAATCGATTAAAAGGCTTCAACGGGAAAAGCACATGTCGTGTCAGGACGAACTTCGCATTCTTTGACAACGTACAGGCGATGCTCGCCGGTATGTAGTCTCTAGCAACGTGAGCGTGAATGATCGCGATATTATTTTTACGGATAAATCCGGCGATCCGGTTTGCACTCAACATCCCAAACGAATTGCGGATAGAGACATGGAAAATATTCGATTCGTGCAGAAAACTTAGACGCTCCTGCCACACATTCGTCGGCCGCAGGGCCGCAAAAACGTCGTGACCACGAGCATGCAATCCACGGCACAAGTCTACAAAATGCCGCTCGCCGCCGCCGAAAGTCTTGGCAGATGAAATTTGCAGGATTCGCATTGCCCTTAAATTGTTAATCTAAAAGCACGGATGGTCAATCCGAATTAGAGGAGTTTCCGGTAAAGAAGCCCGCTGAAGACGCAAAACTTTGATTGCTTACATCGTCTGCTGCTTCACTCTGACGCGTTGGAGCAGGTGGAACAGGTGGAGCGCGTGCAGCAAAACTCCTCGGGCAAAAACGCGAGTGTTAACGAGCGTGCAATTTCCTACGCTGTAAGCACGCTCCTTCACGGTCGGATTTTCGCCCGTGAAGGAGGCACTCCAAACGAAAAAAGGCACGCTTACGATGAAGCGTGCCCAAAAGGTATAACGCATATCCGGTCACATTTCATCAAAAATTAGGCGTTCGCAAAATAAAAAACGGGCGCCGAAAACTGCAAAGCATTCGACGCACACCGTTTACCATCATACTCTGGCTTTCAAAAACGAAATTTTCTTTCGTCAGCCGTGCCAAGAAAAACTGAAATTACTCGGTGATATGTATTTCTTCGGTCTTGTTCATCTTTCCCGACAGGAAAAGACCGCCAAAAAGAAGCGTCAAGATCAAGAAAACAATAGTTGCTACGAAATACATCGTCGCACCACTTGTCATCCTGTAAAAATAAAACGAGCCCGCCGCTAAAGCGAGAGCAATCACAGCCAATAAACCATTAAGCGCACCCTTCACAAAAATCACCTCCGATTGTCGAAAAAAGGTTCGAACTTACTAAGTTTTACGGGTCTTTTCAACGCCGGAGGCAAATTAACTTGCCCGACGTCTCAAATCTACCCGTAAGCTTTTCAATCTGTCTGTCTTGAAACGCGCCTATAATAACTCCATTCGTCACAAAAAGGCAAGCCTCTTTTCTATGTACCTGCTCTTGTTACGACGTCACGTATCAAATGTTTCATCGCAACGCCGTGACCGCGCAAACCATTCGCGGAATCCCTTGGAAATCCGGTAAGATTTGCACTTCGGCCCAGATCTCCGTATCGAACATTTCCTTCACGTCACCAGCCTGGTTTATCCCGATCTCAAGAACGAGAGAACCGCACGGCTTCAGAAAATCAGGCGATCGTTGGACAATCCTTTCGATCATTGAAAGGCCGTTCCCGCCGTCAGTCAGCGCAAGACGCGGCTCGAAATCTCTAACGTCCCGTTGCAAATTGGCAATATTTTCAAACGGTATATACGGCGGGTTTGAGACGATCAGGTCGAAGCGTTCGGACGGCAAACCCGAAAAAACGTCCGATGGGAGTAGTTGTAATCGATCGAGAACTTGGTAATGATCTGCATTCCGGCGGGCAATATTGATGGCGGCTTCCGAAATGTCGAGTCCGACAGCGGACGCGGTCAAAAGATGATACAGAACCGAGATCGCGATACACCCGGAACCGATTCCTACTTCACAAAAAACCGGCAAGGTTTTCTCGCCCAGGACCTCAATGCTTTTCGCGACGAGCATTTCGGTCTCCGGCCGAGGTATCAGAACATCGGGCGAAACCTGAAAATCGAGGCCGAAAAACTCCTTAATGCCGGTGATGTGATGAAACGGTTCGCGATGGGCTCGCCTTTTGACGATCGAATCGAACAATCCAAGTTCGTGGGCCTGTAACTTATATTCCGGGTGGGCGATCAGAAATGTTCGATCTTTTCCGATCGCGAAACATAGCAGCGATGAAGCCTCACGCCGCGGATCGGCAATTTCCGCGGCCTTCAGAATAGTCGCGGCGTTTGCGAGGCTTTCGGCGATGTTGGGCATTAATATTCTGTCGTTACCTTGCACCGTCGCCCCGCAGAATTGCCGGAAGCGTCAGCAAAATAATTTTTAGATCGAGCCACAGTGACCAGTTTTCTATGTAGAAAAGATCGATCTTTACCATTTCGTCAAACGTCAGCCGGTTTCTGCCCGAAACCTGCCAAAGTCCGGTGATACCCGGTTTCATATCCAGCCGTTTCCGGTGCCAAATATCGTATTCCTCAACCTCGTATGCGATCGGCGGTCGTGGGCCGACGATGCTCATATCACCTTTCAGTACATTTAGGATCTGCGGCAGTTCGTCAAAACTAGACCTCCGTAACCGGCTCCCGAAACGTGTCACTCGCGGGTCGTCTTTAACCTTTCCAAAAACAGGATTATCGGCGTTACCGGCATTGGCATCCGAATCGCCGCCGATGTTTTTCTGATAAGCCTCGCGATGAAGCAGATCATCGGAGTCCGCCGCCATCGTTCGAAATTTGTAGCAAAGAAAGATTCGCCCATCCATCCCGACGCGTTCCTGTCGAAAGAAGACCGCCCCTTTTGAGTCCAGCTTGATCAGAATCGAAATTATCAGCCAGACCGGCGATAGAAGCAGAATCGCAACAGTCGAAATTAGGATATCCGACAATCTTTTTACAAATCGCTCAATTTCGGAAAGCGGCTCGCGAAACAGCCGAACCATTGGCAGTACGCCGATTTGTTCGACGCTCGTTTTCTGCGGCAAAAGATTGAAAAGACTCGGCGCAAAGCGAAACTCGACCTTTTGCTTACGGCCGATCTGAAGCATTGCCTCAAATAACCGTTCGCTTGGGATGGTGTTGTCCGTAATTATTACTTCCTGAATTTCGAGATCGCGGATGAGGCTTGGAAGCTGGTCGATGGTGCCCACAATTGCCGTTTCGGCGAACTCGAATTTCTCCGCGTCACCGTTTCCCCGCGTCTCAGCATCGCTTCGAACCACCCCGATCACGCGATAACCAAGATCGCGGCGTTCGCGCAGTTCCTTAATAGTCTGGCTTGCTTCCGCGTTCGTCCCGACGATCAATGTCGGCAGCAAATTTATCTCCCGATCGCGAAACTTAGACTGCACATATCGCAACGCAAGGTGAAACGCTCCGAACAGTACAATGGCAAACAAAAAGTCGAAAACGAATACAGCGCGGGAATACGAAAATTCGCGAAATGCAAACCCGCCTCTGAAGAGAAACGCCCACGCCACGATAAGCAGCGAACTTACCGTGATGGCTTTGAAAATCTTTATCGCTTCCCGAGTGTACGAAAACGCGCCGCTGTATTTGTAAACCCGCTGATAAAGCAGCATTGCCAGACGTACCGGCACTGCGAAGAACAAAACACCGACGTAAGGAACAAATTCCTTCGACCACGCCCAAGCCGTCGAAGACAACACCACTTCGCCCGAACGCATTTTGAAAGCGAGCATAAAGCTCAAAACCGCAAGCATCGCGTCAACGGCAAATATCGCAGTCTTCGTTAACGGCATCACCCATCGCGGCGCGCGGTTCTCGGCCTTAGCGGCACTTATTCTTGTTTCAATTGCGGTTTCTGCTTTCATTGCCCCACTACTTTATTAAGCCAATAGACTGTTACTTGCAACCCGCCGTCCGAACACCCGGCTGACAAAGGCCGATTCTTGAGCTATGCTTTTCGCTTGCCAATGAAAATAGTTATCACAGCGCCAAGCCTCGATGAACACCGGAATGTTAGCGGTATTTCAACCATTGCCCGCCAAATAATCGATCACAGCGGCTTTCAATACGCACATTTCTCCGCTGGAAGAGAGGATGGCGAAAAAGCCGGTGCCGTCTGGCTTATGAAACAGGCGGCGTTGCCGATCCGTTTTTTTGCCCGTATTTTGAAGGAGAAAGCCGACCTGGTTCACATAAACACGGCGTTGACGGACCTGTCGATCTGGCGTGACGCGGCGTTGGTTCGTGCGGCGGCGTTAGCCGGGCGGCCGGTCGTCCTGGCCATTCACGGCGGCAAGTTTTTGATGAACGATTTTGAAAGCCCGCGGCTCAAACGCATTACCGAAAATATGCTCCATCGCGCGAAAGTTGTCATCGTTTACAGCGAACTTGAGCGCGGCGAAGTTGCTCGACGTTGGACCGGCCTTAACATTAAGGTATTGCCAAATGCCGTTCCGACTTCGGATCGGCCCGCGGTTATCCGCAGCAATCCGAGGCCGGTGATTATTTTCTTTGGCCGGCTGCACGAATCGAAGGGCCTAAATGAGATCGTCAAAGCCTGCCAAGGACTGAGAGAAAGTGGCTTTGATTTTCAATTCAACTGTTTCGGCGACGGACCGATGAAAGGTGTTTTTCTCAGCCAAATGCGCGAAGTATTGGGCGATCGTTTTCACTACGGCGGAGTCGTTACGAGTGGTGAAAAATGGCAGCGATTTGCCGAAGCCGATATTTTTCTGCTCCCATCGATCTACGGCGAGGGGTTGCC